>NZ_BAAASD010000002.1:0-436243 GCF_039532705.1 Streptomyces sparsogenes subsp. cuspidosporus
ACGAATTCGGTGGTGCCGATCCCGAAGGCCCCGATGGCCAGGGCCAGGAGCGCGAGAGGCATGGGGACAGACCTTCCAAGCGATTGCGTTAGACGCTTACACTCGAAGACAATAGTTGCAGACGCCTTATAAGTGCAAACGCGGTATGACGCGCTTGAAGATTGTCGTCCCATGCAAGTATCGTGGGTGTCGCGGAGGCGGCTCGGGATGTCGGGCTCGAACCACTGGTCCGGGCTCTGCGGTCGTCGCCCACCTCGATGGCCGTCGCCGCCTGAAAGGGACACGTCCTGCTGCTGATCGACATCCTCTACGCCACCTATGCCGCCCGCCACTTCGACGACACCCTCCAGCACCTCAAGGAGACCTACGAGGCGGGCATCCGCCACTCGCGCTCCCCCGAAGCCCCGTCACCGGAGGGGTGAGGAGGTGGCTCCGGGGGAGGAACGCCCGCGCAAGAACGCTCCGCCGGCCTTCGCGACAAGACGTGGGGTGGTCTCATCGTGGTGGCCGAGTCACCGGTCACGCACGGGAGGCGAGGTGCCGCCATTGGTTCCACGTGTCGAGCCGCTTCTGATAGGCCGCCTCGACAACCGGATAGGGATAGCTGCCGAGGAAGAGCCGCAGGGGTGGTTCGTCGGTGTCGACGAGTTCGAGGACGAGGGCGGCGGTGCCTCGCGCGTCCTGGGGTGTGCGGGCGGACGCACCGGCCCGGCGCGCGGCGCGGACGGGTTCGTAGGCGGGGAGCGGCTCGGTATGCACCGCGGAGGCGCCCGACCAGTCGGTGCCGTAGGGGCCGGGTTCGACGAGGGTCACGTGGATCCCGAACGGAGCGACCTCCTGGGCCAGGGCCTCGCTCATCCCCTCCAGCGCCCACTTGGAGGCGTTGTACAACCCGAGTGTGGGGAAGGCGGCGAGGCCACCGAGGCTGGAGACCTGCAGGATGTGGCCGCTGCCTTGGGCCCGCAGGTACGGCAGGGCCGCCTGCGTCACCCACAGCGGGCCGAACAGATTGGTGTCGAGCTGCGCGCGGGCCTGTTCCTCGGTGGTTTCCTCGACCATGCCGAACAGGCCGTACCCCGCGTTGTTGACGACCACGTCGAGGCGGCCGAAGACCTCGGCGGCCCGCTGCACCGCGGCGGTCGCGGCGGTGCGGTCGGTCACGTCAAGGCGGAGCGGGAGGACGTCGTCCCCATGGGCGTCAAGGAGGGGTCGCAGGGTCTCGGGATCGCGTGCGGTGGCGGCGACGCGGTCGCCGCGGTGGAGAGCGGCTTCGGCCCAGATACGGCCGAAGCCGCGGGACGCGCCGGTGATGAACCAGGTCTTCATGGCATCGAGCCTGCGCCGTCCGCACCTCGACAGCCAGCACCCTTGCAGGGTTACCCTCGCATCATGGCGGCCGACAATCTCCTGGGAGACTTCCTCAAGGCCCGGCGGGGCCGGGTCGCTCCGGCGGATGTGGCGGTACCCGCCGGCGGACGTCGCCGGGTGGCAGGACTGCGCCGGGAGGAACTGGCCCGGCTCGCCGGAATCAGCGAGCCGTACCTGGTCCGGCTCGAACAGGGCGTCGACCGGCACCCTTCGCCCCAGGTGCTCCGCTCCCTCGCGCGGGCGCTGGACCTGGACGCCGACGCCTCCGCTCATCTGCACGCCCTCGTCGACCCCGCCCCCGTGTCGCCGTCGCGTACCGAGGTCTCCGCGGACGTGCACCGGCTGCTCGACGCGTGGGCGGACCGCCCTGCGTACGTCCGCGACCGGTGCTTCGACGTACTGGCGGCGAACAAGCGGGCCCGCGCGCTCGCCCCGATGTACGAGCCCGGGAGCAACCTGGCCCGAGCGGTGTTCCTCGACCCGGCGTCCCGCCGGCTCTTCCCCGACTGGGCGGAGGTAGCCGCGCAGACCGCGGCGGCCCTGCGCGCCGAAGCCGACCCACGCGACCCCAGAACCGTCCGCCTGGTCGCCGAGCTGGAGACGGACGAGGAGTTCCGCCGTCTGTGGATGCGGCACGAGACGCGGCCCGCCCGTGACGACCTCAAGCGCTTCGCGCACCCGGTCGCAGGCAGCCTCGCCCTACGAAGGCAGGCGCTCACCGTCGGCGGTGCCGAGCAACAGGTGATCATCGTGTACCAGGCGACGGCCGGGAGTCCGTCCGAAGCGGCCCTGACGCGGCTTTTGTGACGCGCGGACGTCTGCCGTTGGCCAGGGCACTCGGGGGCGACGCGCATCCTCATCGAGCACGACCAGTGCGTGATCGCCCGCGCCGACCAACGGCCGTGGCAGCCACGGCGGATCGCCGAAACGCATCCAGAGGGTGAAATCCTTCGTGGCAAAAATCCGAGGTTCCTCGGCACTTTCGTCACTGTCGGCCCGGCGGCCCACTTCATAGGCTTTCGGTATCAACCACCGAAAAGAAGGATGTCCGCATGCCCGACAAGAGCAATGACATGAAAAAGGTCACCCGGCGCACGATGCTGCAACGTGGTGCCGGCGTCGCCGCACTTGGCGCGGCATCAGCTCTGGCCACCACCGTGTCCACACCACCTGCCGCCGCGGCGCCGCGTGACAACGCCTCGCATTCTCGTGCCGACGCCCTGCCCGCGGCAGTGGCTGGAATCGGCATTCCCGACAGCAGATTGGCCCGGGAGGCAGCGGCGTTCGCGCGCAACGCGTCCTCCGAAACGCTCTTCAATCACGTCATGCGATCGTACCTTTTCGCATGCATCCTGTTCGACCGGCGCGGCATTCGCTACGACCGTGAACTCGTCTTCGTTTCCGCGGTCCTGCACGACCTCGGGATGGTCGAGGCGTACCAGACCCCGACCGAGCGCTTCGAAGTCGACGGCGCCGACGCCGCGCAGCGGTTCCTGGAAGGGCAGCGCATGCCCGCCGGCCGAGTGGCAGTGGTCTGGGACGCGATCGCCCTGCACACCAACGCCGGTATCGCGACCCGGAAGAGGCCGGAAATCGCCATGATCTCCGTCGGTTCACGGGTGGACTTCACCGGATACGAGCTTCAGAAAATCCCGTCCGACGCGCTTGAGGAAGTGCTTACCGTATATCCCCGGAAGGGCTTCAAGCAGAACGCACTGAACACCATGTTGTCGCTGTGCCGCACCAAGCCCATGGCGGAGCTGATGCACCCCTTCGCGGAGGTCGGCCGCCGTCACATCCCCGACTTCGCGGTGCCCACGGTGGAGGACATGTTGTTCGCCGCGCCCTTCGCGGAGTGAGGGAACTGCCCGCGGGCGGAGGCCGGCCGCCACGAGGGCGTGTCAGCTGAGGCGTCGCGACGAGACGATCCTGCTCGTCAACGCCTCCGCCCGGCGAACCCCCGCGGCCCTCGCCAGCCGCCCCGGGCCTGGCCGCCCGGCGCGGCCAGGCCCGGGCCGCGCGCTCTCATCCAGGCCTGGTCACTCCCGTCCCCGCCGGCTTCGAGGCAACTGTTCACAGCTTTTCGAAGGGGTCGTGCTCCGAGAGCAGCTTCTCCACCCGCGCCTGATCGACGCGGCTGACGATCTGCACGGCTTCCTGCCTGTCCCGGATCACCTTGGCCAGGGTGAAAGCGGAGGTCACCAGGTAGAGCACGGCGATGGCCAGGAAGCCGCGCACCCAGGCGTCGGCGTTCAGCCGGAAGATGCCGATGGCGGTGGCTGCCATGGCGACAGCGAAGGAGGCGACCGCTTGGCCGTAGAACGCGGCCGTACTCTGCTGTCTGACCGGTGTCTCACTCATGCGGACAAGGATCGGCGGACGTGGTCGACTCCGCATCCGCCCGGATACTCAGCGGGTACTCAGATGGATCCAGCCGTGAGAGCACCGAGACATGCGTCCGCTGCAACCGCAACAGGGCGTGGATCCACCCCGCGACTTTCTCCCCTGCTCAAGTGGTCAGCGGACGCTTCTGCGTGCAACCCGTTCCAGGTGCCTTCTCAGCGCAGTTGCTCGGCCAGTCCGACGATGTTGCCCTCCGGGTCGCGGATGTAGCAGAGCAGATAGCTGTCCTCGAACCGGGCGATCTCGCCGACGAGTTCGGCGCCGTGGGGGCGCAGGCGGGCGACGGTGTCCTCGATGTCGTCGACGGCGAACATGATGCGGTGCATACCCAGAGTGTTGTGCGGCTGGTTGCGCGGCCCGGCGCTGATCACCGCGGGGCTGCGGTACTTCGCCAGCTCGAGCCGGCTGTGGCCGTCCGGAGTCCGGAGCATCGCGATGTCACAGCGGACGCCGTCGAGTCCGGTGCACTGGTCGGCGAAGAGGCCCTCGACGGTCGCCCTGCCCTCCAGCTCCATACCGAGTTCCACGAAGAACGCGATGGCGGCATCCATGTCCTCGACGACGATGCCGACGTTGTCCATCCGCTGAATCGCCATGCTGGTTTCTCCTTCTTCCTCGTGCGGCCGGTGGTGGTCGCTGATGTCCCTGGGACGGAGCCGACGGCCCGTTCTCGACATTCTCAGACCGCCGAACTCCGAACCTTCCTCGACGATCCGCAGCGTGCGAACCGGGTGCCGCCCACGGTGACGACCTGGCTGATCTGCTCGGACGAGTTGTGCACGGACGGTGGACTGACGCGGTTCACAGGCATGATCAGCTCCTTTCAGGAGGAGGAGGGCGTACCCGCCCAGGCGGTCAGCGCCTGGACCCGCTCGTCCTCGCGCGCGCCGCCGTCGGTGGTACGGGTGGCCCACGCCACGTGGCCGTCGGGGCGCACGAGGACCTCGGTCACCCCGTCGAGGTCCGCGTGCTCGTCGTGCTTGTCAACGGTGACGGCCGTGACCCGCGAGCCCCAGCCTGTATCGACGGCCTCGCGAAGGGCCGGGTCCCCGGGCGGAGTGAGCAGAACGAAGCGGCCCTGGGGGAGCAGTTCGTACACCCGCGTCGCCTCCGAACCGGCGGCCGTCAGCCCGACATCGGGCATGCGCCGCCCCACCAGCGGATCGGCGCCCGGAACCGTCGGCGGATAGAAGGTGCCGAGCGCGGAGATCTGATCGGCGAGCCGGCGGTTGACCTCCGCCATGCCCAGCAGCTGGTCGAGGAGCTTGCGCAGGGCAGCGGCCGGGCGCTGGTACTGGGCGGTCAGCGTCAGCTCCGCCAGCAGAGTCTGCACCTCGGTGTTCTCGGTCACCGACTGGCCGACCGGCCGGCGCTCCCCGTCGTAACTGTCCAGCAGCCCGGGCGGGGCCCAGCCGTTGATCTCGGCGGCCAGCTTCCACCCCAGGTTCATGGCGTCCTGGAGCCCGGTGTTGAGCCCCTGGCCCGCCGCCGGGAAGTGGATGTGGGCGGCGTCGCCCGCCAGCAGGACGCGTCCCGAACGGTAGCTCTCCGCGAGCCGGGTGGCATTGCCGAAGCGCGACAGCCAGCGGGGCTCGGCGACCCCGCAGTCGGAGCCGGTGATCCGGGTGAGTGAGGTACGGAACTCCTCCAGGGTCACCGGCTCCCGGGCCGGCACCCGCAACCGCTCCGGATCCAGGTAGACGAACCGGGTGAGCCCTCGCTCCAGCGGCGCGACGATCACGCCTCGGGCCCGTGCCGCGTCGAGGGCGCCGGGCTGCGGGTCGACGACCGCGAAGTCCCCGAGCACCCCGGTCAGGGTCTCGTCGGTGCCGGGGAAGCCGATCCCTGCGGCCTGCCGCACGACGCTGCGCCCGCCGTCACACCCGACCGTGTAAAGGCCACGCACGGTCTCGGTGCCGCCGCCGGGGACGCGCGTCTCGACCTCGACCGCGTCGCCGTCCTGGCTCACGCCGAGGGTCTCGTATCCCCGGCTGATCTCCACCCCCAGCTCGCGCGCCCGCTCCTCGAGGATCGCCTCGGTGCGCGCCTGGGCCAGGAAGAGGGTGTAGCCGTGCCGGGAGTCGAGGGCGCTGAAGTCCAGCTGGGTGCGCAGCCCCGCGAAGTGCCAGCCCGGCACGGTCCGGCCGAGCGGGAGGAACCGGTCGAGCAGTCCCCGCTGGTCCATCAGTTCCACGCTGCGCGGGTGCAGGCTCAGCGCCCGCGAATGGGGCTGCGGTTCGGTGCGGCGCTCCAGGATCCGGGTCCGTACGCCCGCCAGTGCCAGCTCGCAGGCGAGCATCAGCCCGGTCGGGCCGGCGCCCACGACGATCACATCGGTGTTCATCGGGATGTCCCTCCTATTTAGTGAACGTTGTTCACGTGAACGGTGTTCAGTATAGTGAGGTCCATGACCACCTCGTCAAGCCCGACCAGAGGCCGGCCCGCCCGGCTCAGTCAGGCCCGCACCATCCAGACCGCCCTCGACCTGCTGGACGAGTCCGGACTCGACGCGCTGACCATGCGTCGGCTCGCCGATGCGCTGGGCGTCCAGGCCGGTGCGCTGTACCGCTACTTCGCGACCAAACAGGACCTGCTCACCGCGATGGCGGAGCGGATGGTCGGCGGCGTCGCCGACGCCGCCGGGCCGACGGGGGGCGGCGACTGGAGCGAGAGAGTGGCGCGCCTCGCCCGCGCGCTGCGTACGGCCCTGCTCGCCCATCGCGACGGCGCACGCGTCTTCGCCGGTACGCACTCGACCGGCCCCAACACCCTGGGCTTCGCCGACAGCCTCGTCGGCGTGCTGCGTGAGGCGGGCTTCGGGGACGGCGAAGCGGCGCGGGCGCTCTACTCGGTGACCAACTTCACCGTCGGCCACACCCTGGAGGAACAGGCCGCTCTCCGGCCGGGGGACGGGGGGCCCACCGATGCGGGGGCCCTGCACGAGGCGGTGGTGGCTGGGCAGTATCCGCACCTCGCCGCCGCCCTGCCGGCGCTCACCAGTACGGACTTCACGGCACACTTCGAGTTCGGACTGCGGCTGCTCCTGGACGGACTGCGCTCCGTCCGGCGGTGAGCCGACGGGCCGCGGAACGTGCTGATCGCGCAGAACCGGCACGGGCAGGTTGGTGATGACGTTGTCGCATGACGCGGGCGGGCTCGGCCTTCAGCCGAGCCCGCCACGCCGGCTCCGTACCGGAGCCGGACTCGTGTCACGCCGTCAGCGCTGCAGTGTCAGCAGACCCGGACGGTAGGGCAGCAGGCCGTAGTCGCCGCCGGAGTTGGGGTTGCGTCCCTGGTAGAGCAACTGCAGATGGCAGGGATCGACAGTCATGGTCTGATCGGGGCTGGTGCGGATCAGTTCGCCATGGCTGATGTCGTTGGTCCAGGTGGCGCCACTGTTGGCCTTGCCGGCGAAAGGATTGCTCTCGGTCGCGGCCTGGGGTGTCCATGAGCCGTTCAGGCTGGTGGCCGTGAACGAGCGGAAGAAGCGGCGGCCCTGCGAGTCGATCGCCTCGACGATCATGAGGTAGCGGTTCTGGCCCTGCAACTTGTAGACCTGCGGGGCTTCGAACAGGTTGTTCGTCGTATCGCTCATGACCACTGTCGACGTCGCGCCGAAGCTGCCCGGGAAGTTCCCGATCGGCATACTGGCCTGATAGATCTTGCCGTTGTCACCGGCGAAGAACAGGTACATGTTCGTCCCGTCACCGATGAGCGTCTGGTCGATGGGTCCTGTTCCGGAGCCGGAGATGCTTCCGGAGAAGAGCACCTGCTGGGATGACCAGCCATTCGGGTTGGTGGGGTCGCTCGACGTCCGGTAGGAGAAGGCGGTCCCACCCCACTGGTAGGCCAGCACCCAGATGTTCTTCGGCGCGAAGTAGAAGAGCGTGGGCGCGACGGTGGAGGCCGACATCGTGTTCTGACTGGCCGAGGCCATCTCCGACCAATTGGTGAACAGGCCGAAGTTCATCGAACCCCATCTCGTCCCCGTGTCGTGCGTCGTCGCATAGACGAGTTGCCTGCCGTTGTAGGGGACGACGGTGAAGTCCTTGAGCGAGACCCACCCCGGCTTGGGCTGCGCCAGCGCGCCCGTTGATGTCCAGCGGTATGCCGATGGAAGATCGCACGGGCTGGGGTTGCCCCCGCCGACCTTGACGAGCTGCCACTGCTGGTTGGTGCCGCCCCAGTCGTCGTACTGGACGACGTTCGCGTTGTCGGCGGTGGAGGCACCCTGTACTTCGAGGGCCTTGTCGCTGTGGCGCGAAATGAACCTCACATAGCCATCCGAGCTGTCGGCCAGTCGCCACTGCTGGTTGGTGCCGTTCAGGTCGGTCCACTGGACGATCGAGCCGCCGTTCGCGGTGGACCGGTTCTGGACGTCCAGGACCTTGCCGGAGTGGCGGGACTTGATGCGGTAGTAGCCGTCCCCGGAATCGACCAACTGCCACTGCTGCTGGTTCTGGTCGTTCCTGGTCCACTGGGTGATGCGGGCGCCGTCCTCGGTCGCCAGGTTGTAGACGTCCAGGGCCTTGCCGCTGTTGCGGTTGACCAGCACGTACGAGGCGTTGGGGTCTACGGTCGCCGCGCCGGCGGGCTGGGCGCCGAGGAAGGTGGCCACGAGCAGCAGGGGCGCGAGGGCGGCGAGTAAGCGTTTCAGACGGATCGGGGACGGGTGGCGAAACCACATAGGACGGCCTCCTTCGGGGGGGCGGGGGTGGGGTGACCTCGAGGAACCGCGGAGCGCACGTGCCGGGGACAGGGACAACCTCGGAAGTTTTCGGAGAATTACCGGACGCTTTGACGCCACAAGCTAGGAATGCGGGGCCCCCGGGTCAAGGCCTGTCGCCGATCTGTCCACAAACAGCGCCTCCCCGGATGGGCTTGAGGAGTCAAGCAAGCAGCGTCTGCGCGGCGCCCCGGCTCCGACTTCGGCTCTGGAATGTTTCGGGCGAAGAGCCGAAATTTTTCTGCGAGGAGTATTGACGATCCATCGTCAATGCCTCAATCATCCCTGCCTGAGGAAGCGGCCATGGTTCGAGATGTCGAACCCCGTCGGGCCTGGGCAATCTGTGCTGCACAGCAGATTCAGGCACAGCTGCACGACAGATCCGCGCACCACAGCACCTGCGCCACCCCGTTTCGCTCCACCGACGGCCGACCGGATGCGGCCCGTGCCGATGGGAGCGGACGACGCAATCCCCTGCGCTTCAGTCCTTCCGTGATTCCTACCTTGGAGGCACAGTCATGGGCTCATATGCCCGTCCCGGACCCGTTGTCCGCCAGAAGATCCGCGGCCTGCTGTTAGCGCTGGTCGTCGGCGCCCTCTGTGCGGTCGCCACACTGGCCGCGCCGCCGACCGCACACGCCGCCGGGAACACGCTCGGCGCCGCGGCGGCACAGAGCGGCCGCTACTTCGGCACCGCCATCGCCTCGGGCAGGCTGGGCGACTCGGCGTACACGACGATCGCGGGCCGTGAGTTCAACATGGTGACGGCCGAGAACGAGATGAAGATCGACGCAACCGAGCCGCAGCGGGGCCAGTTCAACTTCACCGCCGGTGACCGCGTCTACAACTGGGCGGTGCAGAACGGCAAGCAGGTGCGCGGTCACACCCTGGCCTGGCACTCCCAGCAGCCCGGCTGGATGCAGAGCCTCAGCGGCAGCACACTGCGCCAGGCGATGATCGACCACATCAACGGCGTGATGAGCCACTACAAGGGCAAGATCGCCCAGTGGGACGTCGTGAACGAGGCCTTCGCCGACGGCAACTCGGGAGGTCGGCGGGACTCCAACCTGCAACGCACCGGCAACGACTGGATCGAGGTAGCCTTCCGCACCGCGCGCGCCGCCGACCCGGCAGCCAAGCTCTGCTACAACGACTACAACATCGAGAACTGGACCTGGGCCAAGACCCAGGGCGTGTACGCCATGGTCCGGGACTTCAAGCAGCGCGGCGTACCGATCGACTGCGTCGGTTTCCAGTCGCACTTCAACAGCGGCAGCCCCTACAACAGCAACTTCCGCACCACCCTGCAGAGCTTCGCCGCCCTCGGCGTCGACGTGGCCATCACCGAACTCGACATCCAGGGCGCCTCGGCCACGACCTACGCCAACGTGACCAACGACTGCCTGGCCGTCCCGCGCTGCCTCGGCATCACCGTCTGGGGTGTGCGCGACTCCGACTCCTGGCGACCGGGGGACACGCCGCTGCTGTTCAACAACGACGGCAGCAAGAAGCCCGCCTACACCGCCGTCCTCAACGCACTCAACGGCGGCTCCACGACGCCCCCTGCGGATTCCGGACAGATCAAGGGCGTCGGTTCGGGCCGTTGCCTGGACGTGCCCAACGCCGGCACCACCGACGGCACCCAGCTCCAGCTATGGGACTGCCACAGCGGCACCAACCAGCAGTGGACGTACACCGACACCGGCGAACTCAGGGTCTACGGCGACAAGTGCCTTGACGCCGCCGGTACCGGCAACGGCTCCAAAGTCCAGATCTACAGCTGCTGGGGCGGCGACAACCAGAAGTGGCGCCTCAACTCCGACGGATCCGTCGTCGGCGTCCAGTCCGGCCTCTGCCTCGACGCCGCCGCAGGCGCCACCGCCAACGGCACCCTGATCCAGCTCTACTCCTGCTCGAACGGCAGCAACCAACGCTGGACCCGCACCTGAGGAGCCTGCCACATACGAAGCGGTGAATCGATGAAGACCTACGGTGCGGCTTCCCCCGCCCCTCCACGAAGACTTCGCTGATGGTCCCGGGTCGCCGCCGTAGGGGCGGCGGCCCTCGGATCGGCATGCTCGCCGCGGTGAATCCGGCGCCCGCCGAGGCGGCGACGGTGAACACCAATGCCTCCACGGCCGGGTGCAGGCGGGCGGTCGAGTGCACGGCCAACGACCGCGCGGCACAAAGGTCGCCCGGGCAAGCCGACCGCGCGAGTCGCTCTTAGGAGCGATGAAGAGCGACGCGCGGGCGCATAGTGTCGGGCGGATGAATGTGGTTGACGGCAAGTGGCCCAGGTGGGGCGCTGATGCCGGACTGGTTGCCCTGGCGTTGCTGCCGCCACTGCTGTCGCAGCCGTACGCCGACACGTCGGGGCCGGCGTGGGCGTCCCTCACCGGCTACGAGGCGGTGGCCGTGGTGGTGCTGGTGCTGCGACGGCGGGTGCCGGCGACGGCCTTCGTCGCCGGACTCGGTGCGCTCGTGGTGGCGCTGGTGACGAGTGCCGGCGAGGGGGGCAAGCTGACCCCGCTGGTCTTCGTGCCGCTCGCCGTGCTGCTCCACAACCTGGGCAGCCGCTACACCAGCTGGCCGCGCACCGGGGCGGCGCTGCTCGGCGGTGGTGTGATGGTTCTGGTCGGCTTGTGGCTGAACTGGATGACGGCCGGCGCCAGTGAGTTCCGGGGCGGTCTGGACGTCTTCGCCGCCCTGGCTCCGATGCCACTGGCGTGGGCGATGGGTTTCGCCGCACGTTCCCGGCGGGCGCTGCTCGTCGCGGCCGAGCAGCGGGCGGCCGAGGCCAGGCGCGCACAGCGCCTGGAGGCGGCGCAGGCCACGCAGCGGGAGCGGGCGCGGATCGCCCGCGAGATGCACGATGTGGTCGCCCACTCGCTCACCCTGCTCGTCGTGCACGCCGAGACTCTGCGGGCCCGCGGCGACGAGCTGCCCGACTGGGCCCGTGCCCAGGTCGACGGGCTGGCGGCGGCGGGCCGGCAGAGCAGTGGCGAGCTGCGTGACCTGCTGCGCATGCTGCGCGATCCCGCGGAGGCGGCCCCCTTGCAGCCGGTGCCCGGACTCGGTGAGCTGGGTGCCCTGCTGGACAGCCACCGCGCCGCGGGGGGGACGGTCGAGGTGCGGTTGGGGACGGCGGAGACCGCGCTGGAGTCGTTGCCGACTCCGGTACAGACGGCGGGGTACCGCATCGTGCAGGAAGCGCTGGCCAACGCCCGCCGTCACGCGCCCGGCGCGCCGGTCCGGCTCACCGTCGACGGCACAGCCGGCCGGCTGCGGTGCGAGGTGGAGAACAGCCGCGGGGCGCGGCGCGGCACGGCCGGTGCGGGGATCGGGCTCGGCCTGGTCAGCATGCGCGAACGGGTGGACGCGCTGGGCGGCGAACTGACCGCTGGACCGACCGGCGGCGGCGGCTTCCGCGTCGTGGCCACGATGCCGTTGGAGCATGCCGATGCCTGAGCGGATCAGCGTCCTCGTGGTGGACGACGAGCCGATCATCCGCGCCGGTCTGAGTGCGATCCTGGACAGTCAGGCCGACCTCACCGTGGCCGGCACCGCCGGGGACGGCGAGGAGGCCGTCGAGGCGTGCGCGCGGCTGAGGCCGGACGTCCTGCTGGTGGACATCCGCATGCCGCGCCGGAACGGGCTGTGGACGCTGGCCGAGCTGGGCCGCCGGGGGCTCCTCGGACCGGGGCGGAGCCAGGTGCTCATGCTGACGACGTTCGAGCTGGATGAATACGTCGACGAGGCGCTGGCGGCCGGGGCGTCCGGATTCCTGCTGAAGAACAGTTCGTACGAGGAGCTGACCGGGGCGGTGCGGGCGGCGGCGGCCGGGCACAGCGCGCTGAGCCCGGCGGTGACCCGCCGGATCATCGAGGGGCATCTGAGCGGCCGGCAGCGGCCCAGTGACCAGGACCTGGCCCGGTTGAGGGACCTCACCGAGCGGGAACGCGACGTGCTGCGGCTGGTCGGGGACGGGCTGAGCAACGCCGAGATCGCCGACCGGCTCGTGGTGAGCCTGCACACGGTGAAGACGCACGTCAGCCGCATGCTCGCGAAGACCGGCTGCCAGAGCCGGGCGCAGGCGGCGGTGCTGGCCAGGAACACGCTGTCCTGACGCGTTCTGACCGGTTCCGAGGCGTCCTGGCATTCCTGACGGGCCCCCGCATGTCCCGACGCTCCTGCCGGCCGGGTCACTCCTTGTCATTCCTTGGAGTGACCCGGCGCCCACGGGAAGCCCGCCATCGAGCGATGTGCCGGGTGGCTGCCGCTGGCTGAATGGTTGCTGTGCGGGCGGGGCCGCCACCAGGACGGTCAGCGGGAAGAACACCCGGGTCCCGCCGCGCGAAGCAACCGTCATGCGCCGAAGGGAACTGCCATGTCCGCACACACACCGTCTCGTCACCAACTCCTGTGCGGGGTGGTCACCGTGGCGTTGGCGACCTGTATGAGCGCGGTCCTGACGGGCTGCTCCGACGCGGAGCCGGAGGCGGGGCCGAACGGGGCGAAGACCACGGTCGAGCAGGGCACCTCGGCTGACGGGCGGCTGGCCGACCTCGCGCGGAAGGCGGCGGAGGGGGGTTCCCTGGGGGTGATCGTCCGGATCGACCGCGGCAAGGGGGCGCCCGTGGAGATCGCGCGGCAGGCCGCCTGGACGAGGGACGATCACCGCATCGCCGCCACCGACCAGTTCAGAGTCGGGTCCAACACCAAGACGGTCACCGCGACCCTCGTCCTGCAACAGGTCGCCGAGGGCAGGATCAGCCTGGCCGACTCGGTGGAGAAGTGGCTGCCCGGACTGGTCGAGGGCGGTGAGAACATCACCGTCCGGATGCTGCTCAACCACACCAGCGGTCTGGGTGACTTCCTGTTGACGCCGGAGTTCCTGCCCTCCCTCACCGGCCGGCAGCAGCGCACCTGGCGGCCGGAGGACCTCCTGGCCATCACGCCCGAGCAGGATCCGCCGGCCAAGCCCGGTGAGAAGTACTCCTACAGCAACGCCAACTACGCGGCCCTCGGGCTGATCCTGGAGAAGGCGACCGGGAGTAGCCTGGCCGAGCTGGTCGAGCAGAAGATCACCAAGCCGTTGGGGATGAAGGACTCGTTCCTGGCCACGAACGCCGACTGGCCCACCGGGAAGCAGCACGTGACCGGCTACGAGCCGGACGCCGAGCGCCTGAAGGACATCCTCTCCCCGACCGTGGAGCTGCCCGAAGGCGTCGGATTCAAGGGCCCCGAACGTCCCGAGGGCAACATCGACACCGCCGCCATCGACCCGAGCTGGGCCTGGGCGGCGGGAGCCATGGTCTCCACCGCACAGGACTGGCAGCGCTTCCTGACCGCGCTGATGTCCGGCGAGCTGCTGCCCAAGGCCCAGATGAAGCAGATGCGCACCACTGTCGCCGCCCCCGAGGAAGGCGGCGGTTACGGACTCGGCCTGATGAAGGTCAACACGGCCTGTGGCACCGTCTGGGGGCACACCGGCGGCCTGCCCGGCTATTCCAGCGAGATCTACACCGACGCCGGCGGACACCGCAGCGTCGCGGTCCTGACCAGCACGAACTTCGGCATCAAGGAGAAGGCGGCCGCGACCGCGAACAAGGCCCTCGTCGAAGCGGCGGCCTGCCGCATGCTGGGCAGGTCGCTGCCTGCGGAGGGCCCCGGCGAGTGACGCGAGTGACCACCGAGGAGATCCTGGAATTCCTCGCGTCGCCTTGCGGGTGGCGGCCTTGCCTCGCGGGCCGGACCGCGCCCGGTTGCGGGGCGTTTCCGTAAGGCGGCGGTGAGCAGCCTCGTGCACAACGGGGCCCGGCAGTCGCGGGAGCGCCGATTCCGGGTCGGGCCTGAACGACGGCCAGTGGTGCGCACGAGTCGGGATCGCCGACGGCACCACGTTCGCACACTGCAACAGGCGGACCATGGACGGCGTCGATCCCCGGCTCGCGCGGCGGCTGACAGCGGCCGCGGCCCGGTGGCCGCGGCCGCTGTCGGCCCGGCGGCCCGTCGACGACCTGCCCGGCCGTCCGCCCGCGGCCGGGGCGACATGGCTCGGCCGCGCTCGTCCAGGGTGGTCGGTCCGCGCAGGCGTGAGCGTTTGCGAGGGCTCAGGGGGACGTGGTCCAGCGTGGCGCGGTCTCGGCCCACTTGGCGTCCCACTGGGCGAGATTGCGCCGGCGCAGGACCACGGCGACGCCGCGGTAGGCGGCGGCACCGGCGAGGGTCACGGTCAGGAAGGCGACGAGCCCCCAGCCCATGGTCCGGCTGCGGATCTTATCGGCGGGCATGGGCGGCTCGGCGATCGCTCCGTCCGCGTCGACCCACACGTCGACGGAGCTGCCCGCCCTGAGCCCGGGCAGGACGTCGGTCTCGGCGGTGCGGATCCGTCCGGCCGGGTCGGTGTAGCGGACCGTGGCCGGATAGCGGTTCTCTCTCGCCTCCGCCGACCCGGGCTCGGGATGGTCCGGGGCGTCGTGGGTGAGGACGGCGGTGGTGAGGCGCAGGTTCTGCCTCTGGTGCTCGGCGGCCGCGCGGTAGTGCCGGTGGGCGGCGTCACCGATGGCGAACGTGGCACCGAGCCCCAGGATCGGTACGAGCAGCAACATCACCAGGGCGATCCGGCCCTGGAGGCGGTCGGTGCGCCGGTACAGCGGATTGTGCCGCCAGCGCCACAGCGACAGGGGGTGCACGAGCTGGTGGTGCGGGGGATCAGGGGGCTGTGCGGGTGGTGGCACGCCGGACACTGTGGTTCTCCTTTCCGGGGCAGGGGGTGGCGTACAGCAGACCCCGACCGGTGAGGCGGCGGGGTCAGGGGGAGGGCAGCGGGGCCGGCGACGTCAGCGGACGAGCGGGCCGGGCCCCGGTGGGGACGCGCCCCTGGCCGACGGATGCGCGTGCACGGCCCGCAGCATCTTGGCGGCGCCGCGGATCGCCGCGGTGTGTGGTGTGGGAACCGCCCGCAGGGGCGCGTGGGTGCCGCCGACGAGCCGGCGAGTGAGGTCGGGGCGCAGTGCGCCGCCACCGGCCAGCAGGGCACCCCGGCTCAGGGCCTCGGCGGTGAGGGACGTGCGGTCCTGCCGGAGCATGGAGGTGATCATGGTGCTGATGGCTTCGCTGATCTCCGCCGTGGCGTCGGCGTCTGCGAGGCCGGTGGTGCCGGCGAGGTCGGTGGTGCCCAGGGCGGTGCGGCGGGCGTCGAAGACCAGGCCGTCGACGAGGAGGACCACCTCGGTGAGGTGGGCGCCGATGTCCACCACGAGCAGCGGCAGGGAGAGGTCGGCGCCCGCGGCCAGGGCGATGGCGCGCGCGGTGGGGACGGTCAGGACCGCGCGGGGGCGGAGCACTTCCACGGCGGCGCGGGCCCGTTCCCGGTAGGCGGGGCCGTCCAGCACCGGCGCGGTGACCATCACCAGCGGGCGGGTGAGGCGGGGCAGGCGGTGGCTGAGGAGCCGGTCGAGCATCCGGGCCGTTCCCGGAACGTCGACGATGGCGCCGCGCTGGACCGGGTACACCGCCCCGGCGCCGGGGAAGGTGATGGTGGGTACGTCCAGGACCATCCCGCGGCCGGCTATCCAGGCGCGAGTGCGGGCGCTGCCCAGGTCCAGGGCGAGGCCGCAGCAGTGCCGGCACAACGGCCAGGGCCGGTGCCGGTGCCCGGCGGGGGAGCCGGACCGGAAGGGACGACGGACGATCATCGTCCGGCCTCCCGCACCTGCTGGCACCGTGCGCAGTAGCGGGCCTGTGGAACGATCATCAGCCGGTCGCGCTCGACGGGGCGACGGCACAGATGGCACGTGCCGTAGCGGCCCTCGGCGATGCGTCGCAGCGCCGCCTCCACGTCGGCGAGGACCATGCGCGCGGAGGCGGCGACTTTGACCTGTACTTCGGCCTGTGCCGCGGAGCGGCGCCGCAGCAGGTCCTCGGCGCGGGGCGGCGCGGCGATCTGCCGCAGCTGTTCCTGGCGGAACAGGCGCTGTTCGTGGAGGTTCTCCCGCAGCGCGGCGAGGTCCTCGGGCGACAGGTGCGCGGCACGGTCGCCGATGGTCTGGTGGTTCACCACTTCACCCC
Source organism: Streptomyces sparsogenes subsp. cuspidosporus (assembly GCF_039532705.1). Classification (NCBI taxonomy): domain Bacteria; kingdom Bacillati; phylum Actinomycetota; class Actinomycetes; order Kitasatosporales; family Streptomycetaceae; genus Streptomyces; species Streptomyces sparsogenes. The sequence goes on from NZ_BAAASD010000002.1 coordinate 16,571, forward strand.
TTTGAGCAGGGCGGAGACGAAGACAGGGGGCGGACGGGGCGGATCAGGCGGTGGCGCGGCCCTGGCAGGCGACGCAGTACCGGGTGTAGGGGAGGATCTCCAGGCGTTCGGCGGGGACGGGCTTGGCGCAGCCCTGGCAGGTGCCGTAGGTGCCCTCCTCCACGCGGGCGAACGCCTCGTCGATCTCGGTGAGGACTCGCTGGATCGCCTCCCTCTGCGCGGACACCAGATGGGCGTCCGTGCTCGGGGCGCTCTCGTCGAGGGCACGCAGCTGAGCCAGGCGGCTGTTGCGGGCGTGCTCGAGGCGCTGACGGGTTTCATGAGAGGTCAGCCGTCCGGGGCGGGGACCGGTCTGGGCGGTGTCGAGCGGCACGACGATGTCCTTTCGCGAAAGCGCGCCGGGCGCGGCAGTGGCCGCCCGGTCCACCGGCCGCGGTCTCCACGACCGCGAGCACTGGCCGTACCGGACGGCTCGATCACCTTCGACTCTGCTGGACCCGGCGTCGGAAGCCCATCGGGCGCGGACCCCATTTGCCCGGGGCAGCGGTGACCACGGGGCGATGGCGGGGGAGGGCGCATGGGTACCCGATGACCTCGGATATGGGTGACGGGCCCCATCGACCGCGCGCGGTGCGGGAGGCAGGCTGGGTCAGGCTCGGTCGTGATCAGTCGCGGCTCCGCCGGGGTGCGACGGGCGACAGTGGAGATGAGCGACAGTAGAGCTGATCACACGTGGAGCGCAGAAGGAGGAACGTCCCCGGTGTCGCTGTTCTGGCGGATCTTCGGACTCAACGCCCTGGTGCTGGGCACCGCTACGGCGCTGCTGCTGTGGGCGCCGGTGACCGTCTCCGTGCCGGTGGTGCTGACCGAGGCGATCATCCTGGTCGGCGGTCTCGCCGTCATGCTGGTCGCCAACGGCGCCCTGCTGCGCTGGGGCCTGGCCCCGCTGGACCGGCTGACCAGGCTGATGACCACCGTCGACCTGCTGCGCCCGGGTCAGCGGCTGCCCGTGCCCGGCGCCGGCGGCGGGAGCGAGGTGACCGAGCTGATCCGCACCTTCAACGCCATGCTCGACCGGCTGGAGCACGAGCGCGCCACGTCCAGCGCCCGGGCGCTGCTGGCCCAGGAGGCGGAACGCCGCCGCATCGCCCAGGAACTGCACGACGAGGTCGGGCAGAGCATGACCGCGATCCTGCTGGTGCTCAAGCGCGCCGCGGACGACGCCCCCGAGCCGCTGCGCGGGGAACTCCAGCAGGCCCAGGAGATCACCCGGGAGAGCCTGGACGAGGTCCGCCGCCTGGTGCGCCGCCTGCGGCCCGGCGTTCTGGACGACCTGGGCCTGGTCAGCGCACTGACCTCGCTCACGCAGGACTTCGCCACCCACACCGGGCTGCGGGTCGTACGCCGCCTCGATTCCGATCTGCCCGCCCTCGACCAGGAGAGCGAGCTCGTGCTGTACCGGGTGGCCCAGGAGAGCCTGACCAACGCGGCCCGCCATGCGGACGCGCGGCAGGTCGAGGTGAGCCTGCGCCGGGCGGGCGAGACGGTGGTACTGGAGATCGCCGACGACGGCCGCGGCATCGAGGCCGCCTGCGAAGGCGCCGGGATCCGCGGCATGCGCGAACGGGCCCTGCTCGCCGGGGCCACCCTGGACATCACCTCGACGCCCGGCACCGGTACCCGGATCCGCCTCATCACACCCGCCCCCAGGAAGCAGCTCTGACCATGCCCGACCCGACTCCGCACGGACCCACCACGGCCTCGGCACCGTCCTCCCCGGCCGGGAAGCCGATCCGTATCCTGCTCGCCGACGACCACGCTCTCGTACGCCGCGGCGTACGGCTGATCCTCGACCGGGAATCCGACCTGGAGGTCGTCGCGGAGGCCGGGGACGGTGCCGAGGCCATCGAGGCGGCCCGGAGCCAGGAGATCGACCTGGCCGTGCTGGACATCGCCATGCCGCGCCTGACCGGTCTTCAGGCCACCCGGGAGCTGGCGGCGCTCAAGCCGGGTCTGCGCATCCTGATGCTGACGATGCACGACAACGAGCAGTACCTGTTCCAGGCACTCAAGGCCGGGGCCTGTGGCTATGTGCTGAAGTCGGTGGCCGACCGCGACCTGGTCGCCGCCTGCCGGGCCGCGATGCGCAACGAGCCGTTCCTCTACCCCGGCGCGGTCACCGCCCTCATCCGCAACTACCTGGAGCGCGTCCGCCACGGAGAGGAAGACCCCGACCAGCTCCTCACCCCTCGTGAGGAGGAGGTCCTCAAACTCGTCGCCGAAGGGCACTCCTCCAAGGAGATCGCCGAGATCCTGTTCATCAGCGTCAAGACCGTGCACCGCCACCGGGCCAACCTCCTGCACAAGCTCGGTCTGCACGACCGGCTGGAGCTGACCCGCTACGCCATCCGCGCAGGTCTCATCGAACCCTGACGCCCGCCCCCGACCGGCCCCCCGAACGCCGGGCACCCGCAGGAAGTCGAGCACCCCGGCAGGAAGGGGACGGTGCATGCGCGCAGCATCCCGCGGCACCCCGACCGCAGTTCACCCGCTCGCGGGGACGCTCATCGCGCTCCTCGCGGTCCTGCTGGCGTGGGTTCCCGCAGGTGCCGCGCGCGCCGCCTCCGCCCCGGTGCCCGCCGCCTCCGCCCCGGTGCTCCATCCGGCCCCGGCGGCCACGGGCGCGGAGCGCCCCGACACCGGTCCCCACGCGGACGACCCGTGTGCCGTCGGCTGCGCGGCCCAGGCCAGGGTCCGCCACGACCACCTCGGCGAGCGCCCGTGCCCACCGGATCACCACGCCGCCGACCCCCCTCGCGCGGCTGCCGGCCCGGCTGCCGGTACCCGTGCTTCAGCGCCTTCCGCGTGCGCACCCGTCTCTCCCGGCCGGTCGGCCCACGACCGCGGCCGGGCCCCGCCGGCACCCGCAGGTACCTGACGCGACCCATCACCCTTTCCTCCGTCGCGGCCGCGCGGGCCGCTGCCGCGGCGTGCCTGCGGAGGCTCGTCTTGAAACGCCGGAACAACCGCCGGAACAATCGTGGGAACAACCGCCGGAACAACCACACCAAATCCTTGCGCGTGCGTGCGCTGCTCGCCCTCGCGGTGATCGCCGGATCGCTGGCCATCGCCCTCACCACGCCCGTCCGCCTCGGCCTCGACCTGCGCGGCGGCACCCAGATCACGCTGGAGACCCGCTCCACCCCCACCACTGATGCCGACGCCGCGGCCACCGACCGCACCCTGGAGGTGCTGCGCGGCCGCATCGACGCGCTCGGCGTCGCCGAACCGACCCTCGTCCGCTCCGGCGACCACCGCATCCTCGTCGAGCTGCCCGGCGTTCATGACCCGAAGAAGGCCGCCGACGTGCTGGGCCGCACCGCGCAGCTCACCGTCCACGCGGTCCTCGGCCCGGCCCGGACCGCCGACGGGGCCACCGCCCCGGCGACCGATCCGGCCAAGGAGCGCGTTCTGCCGGACGACTCCGGACAGCCGCTGCGCCTGCGGGCCGCCGAGCTGACCGGACGGGACGTCGAAGGTGCCGACGCCCGCTTCGACCAGCAGGGCGGTGCCGGATGGCACGTCGCGGTCGACTTCTCCAAGACCGGCCAGGACAAATGGCGGCAGGTCACCGCACGGGCCGCCTGCCACCCGGCCGGTGACCCGCAGCGCCGGGTCGCCATCGTCCTCGACAACAAGATCATCTCCTCGCCGCAGGTCGACCCCTCCGTACCGTGCGGGACCGGCATCCCGGGCGGCAGCACCCAGATCACCGGCTCCTTCGACGGCACCGAAGCCCGCGAACTGGCCCTGCTCATCTCCGGCGGAGCCCTGCCCGTACCGGTCGAGACCGTGGAACAGCGCACCATCGGCGCCACGCTCGGCGACGCGGCCATCGAGGCCGCGGCCTGGGCCGCCGGCATCGGCACCGCGCTGACCGCGCTGTTCATCATCGCCGTCTACCGGCTCATGGGCCTGCTCGCGACCGCGGCCCTGGCCTGCTACGCCCTCATCTCCTACGCCGCCCTGGCCGCGCTCGGCGCCACACTGACCTTGCCGGGCCTCGCCGGGTTCGTCCTGGCGATCGGCATGGCCGTGGACGCCAACGTCCTGGTCTTCGAACGGACCCGCGAAGAGTACGCGGCGCGCAGCCGCCCCACCCCCCGATCGGCGCTGGCGGCCGGGTTCCGCGGAGCCCTCAGCGCGATCGCCGACTCCAACATCACCACATTGATCGCCGCGGCTCTCCTGTTCGCCTTCGCCTCCGGCCCGGTGCGCGGCTTCGGCATCACCCTCGCCATCGGCGTCCTCGCATCGATGGTCAGCGCCCTGGTGATCAGCCGGGTGCTCGCCGAGTACGCGGCCAACCGCCCCGCGGTCTTCCGCCGACCCCGCGTCACCGGCATCGCGAGCACCGGCTGGGTCCGCGACCGGCTGCTGCGCCGCGACCCGTTCCTGATGCGCCGTCCGCGCCGCTGGCTGGCCGCCTCCGCCGTACTCGCCGTCATGGCCGCGTCGGGCATCCTCGTCCGCGGCCTGGACTTCGGCATCGAGTTCACCGGCGGCCGGCTGATCGAGTACGCCACCAGCACCTCCGTCGACCCGGACCGGGCCCGCACCGCCCTCACCGACGCCGGGTTCCCCCGCGCGGTGGTGCAGTCCTCCGGTGACACCGGGCTCACGGTGCGCGCCGAGAACCTGACCAACGCCGACGAGGCCACCGTCACCGAAACCATCAGCGACCTCGGTGGCGAGACGAAGAAGGTGCGCGACGAGCTGATCGGCCCGAGCATGGGCGACGAGCTGCGCCGCAACGCCCTCATCGCGCTCTCCCTCGCCCTGGGCGCCCAACTGCTGTACCTCGCGGTGCGGTTCCGCTGGTTCTTCGGGACCGCGGCCGTCGTCGCGCTCGCCCACGACGTGGTGATCCTGATCGGCGCCTTCGCCTGGCTCGGCAAGCCCATCGACGGGGTCTTCCTGGCCGCCCTGCTGACCGTCATCGGCTACTCGGTCAACGACTCCGTCGTCCTCTTCGACCGCGTCCGCGAACTGCTCGCCCGGGACCGCACCACGCCCTTTCCGCGCCTGACGAACCGGGCGATCCTGCAGACCCTGCCCCGTACCGTCAACACGGGCATGGGCGCGGCACTCATCCTCACCGCCCTCGCCGTCCTCGCCGACGACACCCTCGCCGACTTCGCCCTCGCCCTGCTCATCGGCCTGGCGGTCGGCACCTACTCCTCCGTCTTCACCGCCGCCTCACTCACCACCGAGCTGTACCCGCCGCGGAAGGCGTCGCGGCCGCGGCCGTCGCGGTCCACCCGGCGGCACTCCCCCTCGGGGCAGAACGCGGTGGCGACTTCCGAGAAAACCCCTCAATACCCGGGCTGAGTTCCGGAACCCTACGGCCGGTCGCCTGTCGGTCTCACCGCGATGGCCACGCTCCTGTCTCAGGAGCGTGGCCATTTCCCCCTCAGCGCAGTCCGGCGAAGAGATCGTGCTCGGGTACGGCGGCGTTGGTGGTGTCCTTGACGCGTACGTAGGTCTCCACGCCCATCAACTCGCCGAACCGCTCCTTGCCCATCCTGAGGAAGAAGATGTTCTCGCCCTGACTGGCGTGCGCGGCCAGCGCATCGAACTTCTGACCGCTGAACGCGGTGGTGTCCACCCACGTGGTGATCTCGTCATCGGGGAGGCCGATCTCGGCCATCGCGGCGGCCTCGGCAGGATCCGGCTCGGGCATGTCCCCCTGGAACTCGCGCATGGTCTCCGCGAACCGCTGCATCATGGAGCGGGGCATCGTCGTCCAGTACACCTTCGGTGTCAGCGGGGTCATCTCCAGCGCCGCCATCGTGATGCGGTGGGCCTGGATGTGGTCGGGGTGGCCGTAGAAGCCGTTCTCGTCGTAGGTGACGACCACATCGGGCCGGTAGTGGCGCATGAGTTCCGCGAGTCGGGCGGCTCCTTCCTCCACGGGGGTCTGCCAGAACGATCCGGGGGCCTCGTTGCCCGGCCAGCCCGCCATCCCGGAGTCGGCATAGCCCAGCATCTCCAGATCGCTGACCTTCAGGACGTCACAGCTCTCCTTGAGTTCCTGACGGCGCATCGAGGCGACGGCCGCCGGATCGTGCCCGGGATCGCCCGGCTTGACACCCCCCGGTCCGTCACCGCAGCGGCCGTCGGTACACGTCACGAGAACCGTCCGGATGCCCTCCGCCGCGTACCGCGCGAGGGTCCCTCCGGTTCCGGTGGCCTCGTCGTCGGGGTGGGCATGCACGGCCATGAGCGTCAAGGGCCGGTCAGTCATGGAACAGTCCTCCCGCAGGAATACGTCTTGGTCCGAGGGCGCGGCAGGCGCACCGCAGTGCTGGGGCCCGGATCCTGGTGGGGCGGACGGCCTTGTGGTCTCCGTGTGCCCCGACGCGCGGCGCCGGTCCCCCGGTCCATGCAACCGTGCCGCCGGGACGGCTGTTCCCCGCGAGGCCGTTCGGCCCCGGTGACATGAGCGGCCCTCACCGTCCTGGGTCAGGACGTCAGATAGGCCTCCACCTCGCCGAACTGGGCCGCAGGCCAGCCCGTGTTGGCGGTGACATGGAGCCTCAGATAGCGCAGATCCGTGTTCTCGGGCAGCTTGAGGGTGACGGCGTTGCCCCGTTCCGGGTCGAAGCGGTAGTCCTGGGAGCCGACCACCGTGGAGTATGACGAGCCGTCGGTGCTGCCGAGTACGGAGAGGGTCTGGGTGCGGGCCTGCCATGCGGCGGAGGGCGGCAGCTTCAGCACGACCCGGCGCACCGCCTGGCGGGAGCCGAGGTCCACCGTCCATGACTGGGGGAAGGCGTGGTTGGTGGACTCCCAGTAGGTGTTCGCGTCGCCGTCCACCGCCTTGCCGGGGGTGTAGACGTCCTGCGAGCCGGTCGCGGTGGCCGGCCGGCCTTTGAGGAGGTTGCGGGCGGGGTCCGGGTCGGGGTTGCCCTGCCCCGGCTGCGGCCAGGTGGAGCAGTCGGACCAGGTGCTGCTCCAGCCGGAGTTGCCGCCGCCGTCGGCGAGTTCGAAGGGACCGGAACCGGCCGGGAAGGGGCAGTTGTAGACACCCGCCGCGCCGACTCCGGTGGCCGCGACACCGCCGAGCCTGGCCGCCCCCGGCGCCTCGGCCTGGACCACGACGGTTCCGGTGTTCTTCACGGTCGCGCCGGTCACGTTGACGTATCTGACCGCGTAGCCGTGGCCGCCCCCGGAGACGAACTCGAACGCGCTGTAGGGGCTGTCCGTGATGGTCGTGTTGGTGATGTTGACGGTGGCGTTGATGGCGCTGTCGTAGGAGTCGACGCGCAGGGCCCCCATCGGGTGGTTCCAGTTGGGGTTCATGGCGCCGGCGCGCACCAGCGTGTTTCCGTCGACCGTGATCGTGCCGGAGAGAGGGTGGAAGGGGTCGAGGAACTTCTGGTTGGAAATGGCGATCCCGCTGCCGAGGGCGTTGGTGTCGGAGATCAGGTTGTTCTTGACCGCGATGTCGGTGCCGCCGTAGATCGCGATGCCGTTGGCGAGGTTCGGCTGCGAGATCGTGTTGTTCTCGAAGCTGCTGTCGGTGTCCGGCGCATACAGCGACCACATGGCGAGCGCGTCGTCGCCCTGGTTGCGCAGGAAGTTGTCGCGGACGCGCACGCCCTTCGCACTGCCGTTGAGGTTCAGCCCGTCGGCGGTGGTGTCGAGGATGCGGTTGCGCTCGACGACGAGGTTGTCGTTGTTGCCCATCAGCCAGAGGCCCACCTTCAGGTGCTGCAGCCACATGCCCGACACGCTGGAGTTCGGGCCCAGTGAGCCGTTGACGAAGTTGTCGGGGTTGGAGTCGACGCGCTCGGTGACCTCCCCGATGACCGCGAAGTCCTTGATGTGGACGTTGCCGGACGAGCTGGACTGGTCGATGAAGCGCGAGGTGTGCACGGTGGAGTACCAGTGGCCGGCGCCCCGCAGGGTGACGTTCTGGACGCCGCTCAGGGAGGAGGTCAGCTTGTAGTCGCCGGGTGGGATCCAGACCACGCCGCCCTGGGCGGAGGCAATGGCATCGCGGAACGCCTGCGTGGAGTCGCCCTGCCCGGTCGGGTCGGCGCCCTTCGAGGTGACGGAGACCGATCCCGCGGGCTGCGTGGCCGCCGGCTCCACCTGCTCGAAGTCGACCACGTCGACGGTGGCCTGGACGTTGCCGGCCTCGAACGCGATCTTGTCGCCGGCCTGGACGCTCCGGCCGAGCAGCAGCCGGGCGTTGTCGTAGAAGTGGTGGGTCTTCGCCCCGGGGATCCAGCCGGTGTCCACATACGAGTACTTGGAGGTGACCTCCAGGCTCTTCGCGAGCCTGGTCCCGTTGACGTACACGTTGAGCGTGCCGGACTGGCCGTCGGGCACGCTGTAGGAGACGTTCACGGCGTCGGCCGCGCGGGGTGCGGTGAATTCGACGCGTTGGCCGGAGGTGAGACGGACGGCCCGGCGGCCGGACGCCTCGGAGGCGAGGGTGCCCTGGGTGTAGTCGGGGCCGATCCTGGTGCCGGTGGTGGTGGCCGACTCCGCCTCGACCGAGGTGAAGGGGAGGGCGGCGCCCGCGGCGGCGTGCGCGGAGGCGGGGGGCAGGACGAGCAGCATGCCGGCTGCCAGGGCCACCGTTGCGCCGATCGTCGTCATGCGCCTGACCGATCCGAAGGTATTGCTGCGCATGTGCTGATCCCTTCGCGTGTGGGGGTGTGGGGTGGGAAGGAAGTGCGCTGCGTGGCGGCTCAGGCGCGCAGCCAGGCCGCGGTGTCCCGTGGCAGACGGCCACGGTCGTCCAGTGGCCCGCTGACCAGCAGGGACCGGGAGTGGGCGGGCAGCCGGGCGGGCGCGTCCCCGAAGTTCACCACGCATATGAGCCCGTCCGCGCCGGCGAAGGCGAGGACGTCATCGGGGGCGGGAAGCCAGGTGAGCGGGGTGTCGCCGAAGCCGGACGCGGCGCGGCGGACACGGAGGGCCGCGCGGTAGAGGCTGAGCATCGAGCCGGGGTCCCGCGCCTGGCGGTCGGCCGCGTAGCCGGGCCAGTCGGCGGGCTGCGGCAGCCAGGGCTCCACGCGGGAGCCGAAACCGGCGTACGGCGCCTCGGCCGCCCACGGCAGCGGCACCCGGCAGCCGTCCCGGCCCGGGTCGGTGCCGCCGGAGCGGAAGTACATCGGGTCCTGGACGCGGTCGCGGGGGATGTCCGCCTCGGGCAGGCCGAGCTCCTCGCCCTGGTAGACGTAGACGGAGCCGGGCAGGGCCAGCGACAGCAGGGCGGCGGCCCGCGCCCGCCGGGTGCCGAGAGCGAGGTCGGTGGGGGTGCCGAAGGCCTTGGTGGCGAAGTCGAAGGCGGTGTCCTCGCGGCCGTAGCGGGTGACCGTGCGGGTCACATCGTGATTGCACAGCACCCAGGTGGCGGGCGCGCCCACGAGAGCGTGCCGGGTGAGCGTCTCGTCGATCGACGCCCGCAGGCGCCGGGCGTCCCAGGGACAGGTCAGAAACGAGAAGTTGAAGGCGGTGTGCAGTTCGTCGGGGCGCAGATAGCGGGTGAAGCGCTCGGTGTCGGGCAGCCACACCTCGCCGACGAAGATCCCGCCGTACGCGTCGGCCACCGTCCGCCAGGAACGGTAGATGTCGTGCAGTTCATCGCGGTCGACGTAGGGGTGCCGGTCACGACCCTCGACGAAGTCGGGCAGGCGGGGGTCCTTCACGAGCAGGGCGGCCGAGTCGACGCGGACCCCCGCGACGCCCCGCTCGAACCAGAAGCGCAGGATGTCCTCGTGTTCCTGGCGGACGGCCGGATGGCTCCAGTTGAGGTCGGGCTGCTCGGGGGCGAACAGGTGCAGATACCAGCCACCGTCGGGCAGCCGGCTCCACGCCGGACCGCCGAACTCTGATCGCCAGTCGTTGGGCGGCAGCTCACCGTGGTCGCCACGGCCCCGCCGGAAGTGGAACAGCTCGCGCTCGGGACCCCCGGCGAGAGCGGCGCGGAACCAGGGATGCTGGTCGGAGACGTGGTTGGGCACGATGTCGACGATCGTGCGGATGCCGAGATCCCGTGCCTCGGCGATGAGCTTCTCCGCCTCGGCCAGGGTGCCGAAGGCCGGGTCGATGGTGCGGTAGTCGGCGACGTCGTAGCCGCCGTCCTTCAGCGGCGACAGATACCAGGGCGTGAACCACAGTGCGTCGATGCCGAGTTCGGCGAGATAGGGCAGTCTGGCCCGGACGCCCGCGAGGTCGCCGGTGCCGTCGCCGTCGCCGTCGGCAAAGCTGCGCACGTACACCTGGTAGATGACCGCGGAACGCCACCAGTCGCGGTCCGGCCGGGCAGGGGTGGGCTGTGCCACGGCGGTGCCTTTCTGTAGAGGGGGCGGGCCCGCGCGCCGCGGGCGGGGGTCATCCCTTGGTGCTGCCCGCGCTGATCCCGGCGATGATGTGCCGTTGGAAGACGAGGAACAGCGCGACCATCGGGATGCTGGCGATGACCATCGCGGCGATGAGCACGGTCAGCTGGATGTTCTGGGACAGCTGGACCAGCGCCACGCTGATCGGCTGTTTGTCCGGGTCGGAGAAGACCATCAGCGGCCACAGGAAGTCCTGCCACACCGCGACCAGAGCGAAGATGGACACCACGCCGAGCACGGGACGCGACATGGGCAGCACGACCGACCACAGGGTGCGCAGCCTTCCGGCGCCGTCGATCTCGGCGGCCTCCAGCACATCGCGCGGAATCTGGTCGAAGAAGCGCTTGAGGAGATACAGGTTGAAGGCATTGGCGACCGCCGGAAGCCAGATCGCCAGCGGGTCGTTGAGCAGGCTGGTGTGGAGCAGCGGCAGGTCGGCGACCGTCAGGTACTTCGGTACGACCAACGCCTGGGCCGGGACCATCAGGGTGGCGAGGATGCCGCCGAGGATCACCTTGCCGAAGGCGGGCCTCAGCTTGGCCAGGGCGTAGGCGGCGGCCGTGCAGAACACCAGCTGGAACAGCCAGGCACCGGCCGCCTGGACCACCGTGTTCCACAGGTGGGTCGGCAGCTGCATGAGCTCCCAGGCGTCGGTGTAGCCGCTGAGGCGCCAGTGGGACGGGACGAGGGTGGGCGGGGTTCTGGCCACCTCGTCCGGTGACTTCGCGGCGCCGGTCACCATCCAGTACACGGGGAACAGGAAGGCGAGCGTGAAGAGCACCACGATGCCGGCGAAGACGGTCCAGTAGACGGCCTTGCCGCGGGGGCGGGCCAGGGCCGCGGGGGAGACCAGGGTCCGGGTGCTCATGCGTTCTCCTCCCCGGAACGGGTCAGTCGCAGATAGAGGGCGGAGAAGAGCCCCAGCAGCACCAGGAGCATGACGCTCAGCGCACAGGCGCCGCCGAAGTCGTTGTAGAGGAAGGCGTACTTGTAGATGAGGTAGAGCACGGTGACCGTGGCGTCCTCCGGGCCCCCGCCGGTGATCACGAAGGGCTCGGTGAAGACCTGCATCGTCGCGATGATCTGCAACAGCATCAGCATGAGGATGACGAAACGGGTCTGGGGAACGGTGACATGCCGGATGCGCTGCCACAGGTTCGCGCCGTCCAGCTCGGCGGCTTCGTACAGCTCACCGGGGATGGACTGCAGCGCCGCCAGATAGATCAGGACCGTGCCGCCCATGTTGGCCCAGGTCGCGACGGCGACCAGGGACAGCAGGGCGGTGTCGGCGCCGTTGGTCCAGTTGGAGGTGGGCAGGTGCGCGAAGCGGAGTGCCTCGTTGGCCAGGCCGGCGCCGGGGTCGTAGAACCACTTCCACAGCAGGGCGGTGACCACCGGCGGGATCATCACCGGCAGATAGACCACGACGCGGAAGAAGGCCTTCGCGTGCCGGATCTCGTTGAGCACCAGCGCCAGTACGAACGGGATCGCGAAGCCGATGAGCAGGGCGAGCAGGGTGAAGGTGAGCGTGTTGCGCCAGGCGGCACCGAACTCGGGGTCGTGCAGGACCCGGGTGAAGTTGGCGGTGCCGGCCCACTCGGGCTCGGAGCCCGGTGTGTACTTCTGGAAGGCGATGACCACCGCGCGGATCGCCGGATACCAGGAGAAGAGCGCGAAACAGAGCAGGCCGCCGAGGAGGAAGGCGTAGGCGCGGGCCTGGTCGTGCAGACGCCGCCGCCTCCGGCCCGCCACCGGGGGCGGCCCCGGGACGGGCCGTACGGCGATCGGATCGGCGGGGCGCCGGGCCACGGTCCTGGTCATCGATGTCAGCTCCGGGCCAGAATGCTGTCGATCTTGCCGGAGGCGTCATCGAGGAGCGCGTCGATGTCGGCGTCCTCCTTGGTCAGGACCGCGGAGACGGCTCCGTCGAGGACCGAGTAGATCTGCTGGGCCTTCGGCGGCTCGATCCTCATCCGCAGGCCCTGGTTGCCGTCGAGGAAGGCCCGGTAGTTCTCCACGGGGACATTGGCGTTGGCCCTCTTGATCCGCTGGTCCTTGGCGTCGGCGGCGCCGGTGAACAGCCGCGGCTCGGGCAGGCCGACGGGGGCGCCCCGCTTCTTGGCGCGGGCGTAGTCGCCGAGGAACCCCTCGCCCGGTGTGAGGAACATGTGGTCGAGCCACTTCAGGCCGGCCCGGATCTGGGCGGGGGAGTCCCCCTTGTGGAACATGTAGCCGTCGCCACCGATGAGTGTGCCCTTGCCACCGGGCATGGGGGCGATGGCGAGGTCCTTGTAGTCGCCGCCCTTCTCCTTGACCAGGATCGGGATGTTGTCGGGCGCGGCGAGGTACATGCCGAGCTTGCCGGAGCCCATCAGCTGCTGGACGTCGTTGAGGATGAGCAGCTGTTTGCTGCCCATGGAGTCGTCCACCCAGCGCATGTCGTGCAGGTTCTGCAGCACGGCGCGCCCCTCGGGGGTGTCGATGGTGGCCTTCCTGCCGTCGGGGCTGACGACGTCGCCGCCTTGGGAGTACAGCTCCGCCGTGAAGTGCCACCCGCCCTGGTTCTGCGCGCTGTAGTCGGCGTAGCCGACGGTTCCGCCGCCCAGCTCCGCGATCTTCTTGGCGTCGGTGCGGACCTCCTGCCAGGTCGTCGGCGGCTTGTCGGGGTCGAGGCCGGCCTTCTCGAAGAGCTTGCGGTTGTAGATCAGGCCCATCGAGTAGCCGGTGCGCGGGATGCCGTAGACCTTGCCGTCGACGGTGTAGATGTCGCGCAGTTCCTTCCGGATGGTGCCGTAGCTCTTCAGCTCCTTGAGGTACGGGGTGAGGTCGGCGGCCTGGCCGATGTCGACGACGTGCTTGGCGTCGGTGAAGTACGTGTAGAAGACGTTCTCCATCTGGCCGCCGGCCAGCTTGACGTCGAAGGTCTTCGGGTCCTGGCAGGGGAACGCGTCGTGTGCGACAACATCGATGTCCGGGTTCTGCTTTTCGAAGGAGGCGACGTCCTCCGCGAATAACGCGTGGTCGACCCTGGCGCTCTTGGGCGGCATGCAGTTGACGGTGATACGCGTCTTTCCGCTCGCCGCGTCGTTGTCCGAGCCGCAGGCGGTGAGGAGGAGGGAGCAGGCACTCAGCACGATGAGGCGATGACGGAACCCGGTGCTTCTCATGGTGGACCCCTCTGGACAGGAGCAGGGAAGCCCCCCGCCGGTGGGCGGAGCGCACACAGCGGTGGGTGCGCCGCACACTCAAGCACCGTCGACATCGTGCTGCAAGATGTCGCGCAGAAACTGAAAACAATCGACAGGAGTGGGGTCCGGGTCGGGCTCACCCCTGCGGGGCTTGTGCGGTGGAGGCCCGCACCACCAGTTCGGGCTCGAACAGCAACTCGTCGGCCTGCACGGCCAATCCGCTGATCTGCGCGTTCAACAGCTCCACCGCCGCCCTGCCCATGGCCTCGATGGGCTGGCGCACGGTCGTGAGCGGCGGCTCGGTGCAGCTCATGAGCGCGGAGTCGTCGTAGCCGATGACGGATATCCGCGACGGCACGCCGAGTCCCTTGCGGCGCGCGGCCCTGATGGCCCCCAGGGCCAGCGGGTCGCTGGCGCAGACGATGCCCGTGACCCCCCGGTCGATCAGCCGGGAGGCCGCGGCCTGGCCGCCCTCGATCGAGAAGATGGCCTGGGCGACGAACTCGTCCGGCAGATCGCCGGCGACGGCTCGGGCGGCGGCCAGCTTGCGGGCCGACGGCATGTGGCCACCCGGCCCGAGCACCAGCCCGATCCGCTCGTGGCCGAGGGAGGCCAGATGGCGCCACGCCTGCTCCACCGCCACGGCGTCGTCGCAGGAGACGCCCGGGAAGCCGAGCTGCTCGATGGCGGCGTTGACCAGCACCACCGGGATGTTGCGGTCGGCGAGCAGCCGGTAGTGATTGTGCTCCGCGTCGGCCTGCGCGTACAGGCCGCCGGCGAACACCACGCCGGAGACCTGCTGTTGCAGCAGCAGGGCCACATAGTCGGCCTCGGAGACCCCGCCCTTGGTCTGTGTGCACAGCACCGGGGTCAGGCCCATCTGGGCCAGTGCCCCACCGATGACCTCTGCGAACGCCGGGAAAATGGGGTTCTGCAGCTCGGGCAGGACCAGCCCGACCAGGCGGGCGCGGTCGCCGCGCAGCTGCGTGGGCCGTTCGTAGCCCAGGACGTCCAAGGCGGCCAGCACCGACTGCCGGGTGACTTCGGACACCCCGGGCTTGCCGTTGAGCACCCGGCTCACCGTGGCCTCGCTGACTCCCACCTTTTTCGCCACTTCAGCAAGTCGTCGCGTCATGCGCGCAAGACTAGCGCAAGTTATGCAAGTCGCTTGCGTAAATGCTCTATGAGCGCGTAGTAGTCCGGGCCTGGCCGCGCTCGGCGGCCAGGCCCGGGGCGGCTGTTGAGGGCCGCGGGGGTTCGTCAGGCGGAGGCGGGACGCAGCCGGTAGGCGTAGCTGTAGGTGCGCCCGGAGTGCAACAGGTACTTCTCCAGCGGCGCCGCGCCCCAGGAGTTGATGCCGCCCACGCCCATCTGGCGGTGGTTGACGAGCAGGATCGTCTCGTCGCGACGCCTCAGCTGATACGGG
Organism: Streptomyces sparsogenes subsp. cuspidosporus; assembly: GCF_039532705.1. Lineage (NCBI taxonomy): Bacteria > Bacillati > Actinomycetota > Actinomycetes > Kitasatosporales > Streptomycetaceae > Streptomyces > Streptomyces sparsogenes. Next base: position 31,606 of record NZ_BAAASD010000002.1, read on the forward strand.
TGCCTGGGGCCGTCCAGGTCCGACGGCGTGAAGTGCAGGGCGCTCGTCTCCAGCAGCGGCTCGCCCTCGGCGGGGTCGGCGACGACGGTCAGACCCTCGCCGGAGCGGTCGGTCAGCGACAGCCGGCGGACGTCCGTCTGGTTACCCGTCTGCTGGGGCCGTACGTACGGGGCGACCTGCTGATCGACCGTTGAGCGCCACCGCCCCACGAACGCGGACCCCTTGCGGTCCTGGTAGTTCTCGTGGGGGCCGCGCCCGAACCAGTCGAGCCGTTCATGGCCGTCCGGCACGGTGAGCTGGGCGCCGACCACGGGCAGGTCCGGCAGTCCGGCCGGCGCGTCGAGGGTGTGGCGCACCCGCACCTCACCGTCGGCCCGCACCCGGAACACCGTGTTCCAGGTGGCGGTCCTGGGCGAGGTGGGCAGCGTGCAGACGACCTCGACGACGGCCTCGCCGGGCGCGGGCTGTGAGGCCGTCACGGAGGTCACCGTCCGCTTGGTTCCCGCGTCCCGCCAGGTCGCGGCCGTCTTCTGGAAGCCGCGGCCGATGTCGTTGTCCGTGGGCCCGCGCCAGAAGTTGGGCACGGGTCCCTCGGCGACCAGGGCCCGTCCCTTCCAGGTGTACGAGGCCAGGGTGCCGGAGGACTTGGACACCACCACCTCCACCTCCGGGCCACTCACCGTGACCTCGGTCGCGGTCTCGGTGACCGTCAGCCTGCCGGTCACCGGGGCGTCGCCGGGGTCCGGGGCGTGCCGGTCCAGCGTCAGTTGCCCGGCGGCGACCTCGTGCCCGGCCGGGGCCCAGCGGGTCCGCTCGCGCAGCACGAAGGAGAGGTTCAGAAAGTACTCGCCCCCGGACGCGGGGGGCGAGGGTGTGCGGTACGGGATGTGCACGACACCCTCCCCGCCGGGAGCCACGGCCGGGGCCGGAAGCGTGCCGTGCTGCACGGTCTCACCGTCCCGGGTCACGGACCAGCGCAGCGTGTAGGCGTTCAGGCCGCTGAAGAGATGCTTGTTGCGGACCTTCACGGTGCCCCCGGACCGGCCGGAGAGGTCGTCGGCCGCGATGCCCACCGGCTGGTAGCACTTCTTCAACTCGATCAGCCCGGGGTGGACCGACCGGTCCGCGGCCACCAGCCCGTTGCAGCAGAAGTTGCCGTCCGTGGGATAGCCGGTGTGCCAGTCGCCGCCGTAGGACAGGTACGTGTGCCGGGAGTCGCTCGGTACGGGCAGCCTGATGGCCTGGTCGACCCAGTCCCAGACGAAGGCGCCGTGCAGGTTCGGATAGCGCTCGAAGACGTCCCAGTACTCCTGGAGGTTTCCGCCGCTGTTGCCCATCGAGTGGTTGTACTCGCACAGCATGAAGGGGGTCCGGTTGCCGGATCTGCCGTAGGCCTCCACGCCGTCGGGGCTGGTGTACATCTCACTGTGCAGGTCGGCGACGGAGTTCATGCCCTCGTAGTGCACCGGGCGCGATGCGTCGCGGGCGTGCGCCCAGTCGGCCATGACCTTGAAGTTCGTTCCCTGCCCCGCCTCGTTGCCGAGCGACCAGACGACGACGCACGGATGGTTCTTGTCCCGTTCGACCATGGACCGCAGCCGGTCCACACAGGCGTCGGTCCACTCCGGCAGGGAACCGGGCACCGTGTCCCGCACGCCGTGCGTCTCCAGGTTCGCCTCGTCGATCACGTACAGTCCGTACTCGTCGCAGAGTTCCAGCCACCGCGGGTGGTTGGGGTAGTGCGAGGTGCGGACGGCGTTGATGTTGTGCTGCTTCATCAGGCGGATGTCCTCGATCATCCGCGCCTCGTCGACGGCCTGGCCCCGTTCGGGGTCGGTCTCGTGGCGGTTGGTGCCGCGGAACATCACCGGCTTGCCATTGACGGTGAACCGTCCTGGCCCGTACTCCACCTGCCGGAATCCGATCCGCGTGCCATGGACGTCGGTCGTCCGACCGCGTGCGTCGGTGAGTGTCACGACGAGCGTGTACAGGTTGGGGTCCTCGGCGGACCACAGCGCGGGAGCCCGCACATCGCCCTTCAGGGACGCCGAGCCGTCGCCCGCGTCGCCCGAGAGGTGGGCCACCCGGCGGCCTCGCGCATCGAAGAGGTCCGCCGCGACGCGGTGCCCCGCGGTGCCGGCCCCGCCACGGTCCCGCACGGTGACGTCGACGGTCAGCGCGGCGTCGCGGTAGGCGGAGTCCAGTTCGGTGTGGACGAACAGGTCCTGCACATGGACCGGGGGGATCGAGTACAGGTAGACGTCCCGGAAGATCCCGGACAGGTCGATCATGTCCTGGTCCTCCAGCCAACTGCCGTCGGACCAGCGGTGGACCTCCACCGCGAGGGTGTTGCCGCCCTTCCGCAGATGCGGGGTGATGTCGAACTCGGCGGGCGTGTAGCTGTCCTCGCTGTAGCCCACCTGCTCGCCGTTCACCCACACGAAGAACGCCGACTTCACCCCCTGGAACGACAGCAGGGTGCGCCGTCCCGACCAGTCGGCGGGCACGGTGAAGGTTCGGCGATAGGAGCCGACCGGGTTGAAGTCCTTGGGTACGCGCGGGGGGTTCGGCGTCTCATAGCCGATCCACGGGTACTTGATGTTGAGGTAGATCGGCTCCGGGTGGCCCTCGATCTCCCAGTTGGAGGGCACCGGGATGTGGTCCCATCCACTGTCGTCGAAGTCCGGGACCTGAAACCCGGTGGGCCGCTGGTCCGCGTTCCGCGACCACCGGAAGCGCCAGCTTCCGTTGAGAGAACGGTGGTACGGGGAATCCTGGAACCGCCCCCGCAGCGCTTCGGCCGGGCCCGCGTACGGCACGAGGCGGGCTCGCGCCGCTTCACGGTTCACCTGGAAGATCCGCGGGTTGGCGTCCCACGGATCGTTCTCGGCGGCGAACGCCCTCTTCTGGGCGCTGAAAGCGGCCCAACCCGCCAGGGCCCCCGCGGCGAGGACCGTGCGACGGCCCGGATGGTTCGAACTGTTTCTCTCTGCACTCATGCGCGACTCCGAACCCAAGGCATCAAGAACCGTCAGCATCGAACAGAATGCCCCAAGGCACAAGACCGTCGACGGTCACTTGTCAGCCGGTGCCCCCGGTGTGCGCGGTGCCCGGCCGTGGTCGGCGCGCGGACCGGGCCGGTGCGAGACGGTTTCGTGCAGCGCTTCGGCGGTGGCCGTGGAGGTGATGCCGGCGACGGGTCCCTGATAGAGGATCTGCCCGCCGTGCTTTCCGGGGCCGGGGCCGAGGTCGATGATCCAGTCCGCCTGTCGGATGACGTCGAGGTTGTGCTCGATCAGCACGACGGTGTGACCGTGGTCCACCAGGCGGTCGAGGTGGCTCAGCAGGGTGTCGATGTCGCGTAGGTGCAGGCCGGTAGTGGGCTCGTCGAGGACGTAGAGGGTCGGGTCGGTGGAGTCCCGGAGCTCCTTGGCGATCTTCACACGCTGGCATTCACCTCCGGAGAGAGACGTGAGGGGCTGGCCGAGCCGGAGGTAGCCCAGGCCGACCTCCTCGAGGTGGCGCAGCGCCTTCGTGATCGTGCGATCGGAGAGCCGGTCGATGGCGTCGGTGACCGTGAGGTCGTCGATGTCGGCGATGGACAGCCCGTCGACCCGGTACCGCAGGACCTCGGGCGTGAACCGGCGCCCCTGGCAGGTCTCGCAGACGGTCTCCTGATCCTCCATGAACGCCAGGTCGGTGGAGACGACCCCAAGGCCCTTGCAGTCGGGGCAGGCGCCCTCGGAGTTGGCGCTGAACAGGCCGGCCGGGACCCGGTTGTGGCGTGCGAAAACCTTACGGATGGGGGCCGCGATCCCGGTGTAGGTGATGGGGGTCGAGCGGCGGTTGGTGCTGACCGGTTTCTGGTCGATCACGACCGCGTCGTGCTGGGCGACGATTTCGCTCGCGAGACTGGATTTCCCGGAGCCGGCCACGCCGGTGAGCACGGTTGTCATGCCCGTCGGAATGTCCACGGTCAGGTTCTTGAGGTTGTTGCGCGTGGCGTCGGCCACGGTGATGTGTCCCCGCGGCGTCCGCGGATCGTCCTTGATGGGCCGGCGCTGTGACAGTGCCGCCGCCGTGGCGGTGCCGGCCGTGCGGAGGCCACGGAAGCTGCCCTGGTAGACGAGCCTTCCGCCGTGCGCGCCCGCGAGGGGCCCGACCTCGATGATCTGGTCGGCGATGGCCATGACGGCGGGGTCGTGCTCGACCACGAGGACGCTGTTGCCCTTGTCCCGGAGCTGCTTGAGCAGCTCGGTCATGGAGGAGATGTCGTGGGGGTGCAGTCCGACGGTGGGTTCGTCGAATACGTACAGCATCTCGGTGAGGCTGCTGCCCAGGTGCTTGACGGTCTTGATCCGCTGGGACTCGCCGCCGGAGAGCGTCGTGGTGGCGCGGCCGAGGTGGAGGTAGCCGAGCCCGATGGTGATCATCGCCTGGAGCCGTTCCGTCAGCGCGGCCACCACCGGGGCCACGGTCGCGTCGGTCACGCCCGTCATCAGCTCCGCCAGCTCATCGACCTCCATCCGCGCCATCTCGCCGATGGTGTGGCCGAGCACCGTGGCCGCCCGGCTCGCCTTGTTGAGACGGTCCCCGCGGCAGTCCGGGCATACCTCGGAACGGGTGAACTTGGCGAGGGTTTCCTTCTTGCGATGGTTCATGTCGTCGGAGGTGCGCAGGTAGATGCGCTCGAACCGCTCGACGACGCCCTGGTAGCCCTTGGGCAGCCGGTTCGCCGGCGACCCGGCGGACCCGACGCCGTACAGGAGCGCGTCCCGCTCGGCCCGGGTCCAGTGGCGCAGCGGCTTGTCGAGGTCGAAGACGCCGATGTCGGCGAAGTTCGTGTACCAGTAACCGTTGACGGCGAACCCGGGCAGCAGGACGGCGCCCTCGCGCAGCGACCTGTCCGGGTCGATGAAACGGTCGACGGCGCTGGCCACGACCTCGCCGATGCCCGAGCAGGTGGGGCACATGCCGACCGGGTCGTTGAAGGAGAAGTGGCTGGACTCGCCGACGTGCGGTGTGCTCACCCGGGAGAACAGCAGCCGCAGGTAGGTCCAGGTGTCCGTGATCGTGCCGACCGTGGAGCGGGCGTTCCCGCCCAGGCGACGCTGGTCGATCACCACCACCGGGGAGAGCCCCTCGATCGCGCCGACCTCCGGGCGGGTCCACTTCGGCAGCCGGTTGCGGAGGTGGGGCGGAAACGTCTCGTACAACTGGTAGCCCGCCTCCGCCGCGATCGTGTCGAACACCAGCGACGACTTGCCCGAGCCCGACACGCCGACGAAGACCACGATGTGTGAGCGGGGCACGTCCACGTCGAGGTCCTGCAGATTGTGGGTACGGGCTCGCCTGATCCGGATCCCTTGGTTGGACATATTCAGGACCGTACTGCGAGATGTGGACGGAAAGTGGCCGCGACTGTCTGCGACCATGCGGTCATGGCCGACGTCATGCAACGCATCCTCGCTCTGCTGGTCGTGCTGCAGTCGGGCAAGACGTTCACGGGTGAGGAGCTGGCGGCCCGGCTGGACGTCCCCCCGCGCACCCTGCGGCGCGACATCAACCGGCTCCGCGGCTACGGGTACCCGGTCGAGACACGGCCGGGCCCGGGCGGCTACTACCGGCTCACGGCCGGGCGGGCCATGCCCCCGCTGCTCCTCGACGACGACGAGGCCATCGCGACCCTCCTGGGCCTGGCCGCCCTCGGCGCGACCGGCAACGCGCGCGAGGGCAGTGTCGACGACGCGGCGATCCGCGCCTACGGCAAGGTCGATCAGTACCTGCCCAAGCGGCTGCGCCCCCGCGTGGCCGCGCTGCGCACCAGCCTGGAGACGACGCCGACGCCCACGCCGAGCATCAGCGCGGACCTGATGAGCACGCTCGCCGAAGCGATCACGCAGGAGCGCGTCGTGACGTTCCACTACGTCGGCGCGAACGGGACGGCCACCTCGCGCACGGTGGAGCCGTATCGCCAGATCCACCTGCTCATGAGGTGGTACCTGCTGGGATGGGACACCGACAAGGAGGACTGGCGCGTGTTCCGCATCGACCGCGTCAGTGAACTCAAGGCGCGGAGCAGGACGTTCGCACCGCGCACGCTGCCCGCGAGGACCGGCGTCGACTACCTCCGCCAGGGCCTCAACAGAAACCGGCAGCGTGTGGTGATGACGATCGACGCCCCGATGACGGAGGTGGCGGACGCGTTCGCGCATGAGGACGTCGACCTCACGGCGGCCGCCGGAGGCGGGACCCGCGCCGTCCTCATGCTCGACTCCTGGCAGTGGCTCCTGCCCCGTCTCGCCTTCCTCGACGCCGACTTCCGCGTCGAGGAGCCCGCGGAGTTCCGCGAGGTGTTGCGGCGGTTCGGCGCCCGCCTCGGCCGTCAGTGACCGGTCGGCCGTCCCGGCGGTGTGCGACATCACGAGCCCGACGGTTCGAGGAGAACCCGGACGGCGCAGGCCGAGGCCGTTCTCCCCTGGCGCTTCACTCAGCGGTGGTCAGCGGCCCGTCGGCGCCTCGCCGCAGAGCAGGGGTTGCAGGAGTGGGACGTACAGGTCGGCGACTTCCTCGGGGTCCAGTTGGGTGAGCCGGTCGGCTTGGACGGTCGCGTAGAGGGCGCCGAGGCCGAGCAGCACGCCGATGGCCATCTCCGCTCGCAGCGGGGCGCCCGGGCCGGGGAGGCGGGCGGCGAGGGCGTCGATGACCTGCGTGCGGAAGTTGGCTCGTGCCTGTCCGCCGAGCTCCAGGTGGTGGCGGGAGAAGGCGATGCGCAGGATCGGGTCGCGGGTCTGGCCGCGTTGGGTGGCGAGCAGGTGCAGGACCATGTGCCGGGCGAGGCGGTCCAGGGGGGCGTCGAAGAGGGCGGTGGCGTCGGCGTCGAAGGTGAAGACCTGGGTGAACAGGTTTTCCTTGGTGCCGTAGTACTTCATCACGAGCGCCGGACTGACGCCCGCGTCGTCGGCGATGGCGGCGATGGTGGTGTCGGCGTAGGCGTGGCGTGCGAAGGCGCGCCGGGCCGCGGCGAGGATGTCCGCGCGGCGGGCGTCGGCGTCACGGGGTCGTGCCGGCCGCCCCGGGGCCGGGTCGGGCGTCGGCGGCGGTGTCGGCGGGTTCTTGGACCTCGTTCGCGGGCGGGCACTGCGCGGGGAGGCGGAGTTCGGGTCGGGCATCTTGGTCAGTCTCCTGGAAGGGGGACGGCTCGGGTCGCGGCCGGCGGGGGATGAGGCAGGCGGCCGCGCAGGCCAGCAGCGCGACCGCGCCCGCCGCGGCGAAGGCCACGCGGTACCCGTCGAGGGTCGGCGCCGCCACGGCCACGCCCCCCGTGTCGGCGAACAGTCGGGTGTGCTGGGCCAGCACGGTGGCGACCACCGCGCTGCACAGGGCCTGCCCGATGGTGCGCATGAGGACGTTGAGGCCGTTCGCCGCGGCGGTCTGCTCCAGCGGCACCGCCCGCATGATCAGCATGGGCAGCGCGGAGTAGGCGAGCGCCGTGCCGACCGAGACCACGGCCGCGCCCACGATGACCGCCCACAACTGCCGACTGTCCGCGAAGCGCAGACCATAGCCGGCCGCGATGACCACCGTGCCCAGGGTCAGGGTGGCCTTGGCCCCGCGGGCGGCGGACAGGCGGGCGGACAAGGGTGCACACACCACCATGATCACACCGCTGGGCAGCAGACATACACCCGCCGCCACCACCGAGAACCCCAGGCCGTACCCGGTGGCCCGGGGCGCCTGGACCAGTTGCGCGGTGACGAGGGAGTTGGCGTAGAAGGCGAACCCGGCCAGCAACGCGGCCAGGTGCGGTAGCAGAACCGCCGGACGCGTCGCGAGCCGCACGTCCACCAGTGGCCGCGACACGCGGCGCTGCTGGACGGCCCAGCCCGCGAGGATCAGCAGCGCCGCCCCCGACAGACCCAGAATCCGCCGACTGCCCCAGCCCCACTCACCCGCCTTGGACAACGCCAGCAGCAGAAACACCAGCCCCGCACTCAGCCCGCACGCCCCGAGCAGGTCGAAACGCCCCGGTGACCGGGCCGGCTCCTCCCGCAGCACCCGCCACGCCAGGGCGAGCACTCCCGTCGAGAGCACGGTCATGGCCCAGAACATCGCGTGCCAGTCCGCGTACTGCACCAGCAGCGCGGCCAGCGGCAGGCCGAGAGCCGCGCCGATGCCCACCGTCGAACTCATCAGCGCCACCGAGGAACCCGTCCGCTGCGGCGGCAGCACACCCCGCAGGAAACTGATCGACAGCGGCACCACCGCCGCGCCCACACCCTGCAGCGCCCGCCCCGCCAACAACCACGGGAGGGTGGAGGCGAATGCGCACACCAGCGACCCGGCGGCGAGCGCCCCGAGCGCGAGCAGCAGCATCCGCCGCTTGCCGTACATGTCCCCGGCACGCCCCAGCAGCGGGGTGGCGACCGCGCCGGTCAGCAGCGTGAGCGTGACCACCCACCCGACATCGACCGGCGCCGCGCCGGTCAGGCGGGGGAGCCGCGGCAGCAGCGGCACGACCGCCGTCTGCACCAGCGTGGTGACGATGCCGCCGACCGCCAGAACGGCCAGGACGCCACGGCCGGCGGTTGGAGACGCCGACGGATGCGAATCAGTGGGCACGGTGAGACCCCCTCGGAGGTGAATGACGTTCACCACCCTAGGTGAACGTCATTCACCTCGCAAGAAGGGTCGGCTGTCGCCGTCTGCCACGGCGGCCCGCAGGCGCCGTGGCAGACGGCGACTGACATGTCCGCACCCCTTCGGACGGAACGGATGGCGTTTCCGGCAAGGGCAGTGCCGGTCGGCAACATCTAGGGGGTGTCCCCGAGCCGGTGGCAGGCGTCCAGGAGGGCCGCCAGTCGGCGTGACGGCGGGCCCTGGCGTACGACCAGATAGCTCTGGACGGCCGGGGCGGGGTCGGTGAAGGGCCGGAAGACGACGCGGGGGGCCGGCTGGATCTCGGCCTGGGGAGCGTAGTAGAGCGTCCAACTTGGCTTGCCGGAGGCGATGGCGGCGAGGGTGTCCTGGTCGGTGGTGAACGGCGGGCCCATGATCGGCTCGAACCCGGCCGCCCGGCAGGCGGCGACGGCTGTGTCCACCAGGTGGGGATTGGCCTCGCGGGGGGCAATCCGCAAGGGCAGCCCGGCCAGGTCGGCGAGGGCGATCCTCTGCCGGTTGGCCAGGGGGTGTCCCGCGGGCAGGGCCGCGACCAGGGCGTCGCGCCAGAGCGGGAGGTGCTCCAGCTCGGGGCTGTCCTCGACACCCCGGACGAAGGCGGCGTCCAGCTCACCGTCGCGGACCCGCTGGAGCCGGGCCGCGGTGGGCGCGCTGATCAGCTCGACCATCATCTGCGGGCGCGTTCGCTCAGCACGGTCAGCAGGGCGTCCAGCCGGGTGCCCAGCCCGACGCTGGTGCCCAGCCGCAGGGTCGATTCCTGCTCGGCCCGGAGCCCGGCCATCGCCTCGGCTGCGGAGCGCTCGGCGCGCAGGATGGCGCGGGCGTGCGGGAGGAAGGCCCGGCCCTCGGCGGTCAGCATGACGGTGGGGGTGGTGCGGTCGAACAGCGCAAGGCCGAACTCGCGCTCCAGCCGCCGGATCTGCTGGCTGACGCTCGACCGCTTCCACCTCGTCGGCCATTCGCTCGGCGCCGTCGTCGCCACGGCCACCGCGGGGCTCCACCCCGGCATGGTCCTTTCCCTGACGGCCCACGCCGGATGGATCAAGGCCGATGCACGGATGGTGTTCCAGTTCGAGCTGTGGAAGCGGCTGGCGCTCACCGACCCCGCCGCGCTGGCCCGCCTGCTGCTGCTGACCGCCATGGGGAAGGACACCCTCCACGCCTGGGGCGTGGCCGAGTTCGAGCAGATGGCCGCCGCCTTCACCGGCCTGCTCGAGGGCGCGGGGGAGGGCGTGGCCCGGCAGGCGGCGGCCAACATGACCCTCGACATCGCCGAGTTCCTGCCGAGCGTCAGCGCTCCGACGCTGATCATCGCCAGCGGCGACGATCGCGTCTTGCCCCCGCCCCACCAGCACGACCTGGCCGACCGCATCCCCCACGCCAGGCTGCTGCGGGTGCCCGGCGGACACGGCCTCCCCGGTCGGGACCCGTGCCCGGATCCGGGGCGGCGCGATATCGTGCGGGGCGCCAAGTCCGGTCACCGTGGAGGTGTTCTTCGATGCAGTGGGTGACCCGGGTCGATGTCGAAGCGTCGCCGGACGCTCTGTGGAAGGTCGTTGCGGAGGTGGAACGCTGGCCGGCGTTCATCGCCACGATGCGGCGCGTCGAGCGCCTCGACGGCAAGGAGCCGGGGCCGGGCTCGCTGGTGCGCGTCGCCCAGCCCCGCATGCCGGTGCTGACGTGGCGGATCATCGAATGGACGCCCGGTCGGTCGTTCGCCTGGCAGTCCGCGTCCGGCGGTGTGACGACGACCGGCACCCATACCGTCGCCCCCCGAGGCGACGGCAGCAGCCTGACCCTCGGCATCGATCAAACCGGGCTCCTGGCCCCGCTCGTTGGTCTGCTGACGGGGTGGCAGACGCGACGCTACGTCGAGGTCGAGGCGATGAGCATGAAGCGGCGCGCTGAGGAATCGGGCTGACGCCGTCGGGCCACGGCTTCCCGCGGGCTACGGTTTCCTGCGCCGGAGTCGCCTTCACGCCCCCGCGGGACCCTCGCCGTCCTGCTCCTGTGCCCTGGCCCAGGCGATGGCCCACTGGTTGAGCGGACCGAGGGCGTCGATGAGGGACGACCCCTGCGGGGTCAGCGCGTAGCCGTCGGTCGTGGCGACGACGATGCCGTTCGACGTGAGTTCGCGGAGCCGCTGGTAGAGGACGCTGGACGAGAGGCCTTCGCACCGCGCCATCAGGGCGCGAGCGCCCAGGGGCCCCTCGCGCAGCTCCCAGAGGATCCGCAAGGCCCATCGGCGGCCGAAGAGATCCATCGCGGCCATGACCGGACGACCGGTCGTCGAGCCACGAACCGGCGTTCCCGGGTGCGGTGTCGGCATGGCCCTCCTTGTGTTTCGCTATTCGAAACATTAGCATCCGTCGTTGTTTCTGATTTCGAAACAGTGCACTGGGAGACTCGATGTCGCGGATAGCCCTTCTGGAGCCCCCGTACGCTGACGAGGCCGGCGCGCAGCTCGCCCGCATGATGCCTGCGGGAGCCGCCCCCGTCGGACTGTTCCGGATGTTCGCCAGAAACCTCCCGATGGCCGGCGCCATGCACGCATGGGGGCGCTACGAGCTGGGCAGGCAACTGACTCTGAGCCTGCGGGAACGCGAGATCGTCATCGACCGGACGTGCGCACGGTGCAGCTGCGAGTACGAGTGGGGCGTGCACGTGATGACCTTCGCCGGGAAGGCCGGCCTCACCCACGAGCAGACGGCATCGCTGGTCCACGGCGGCCCGGACGACCCGTGCTGGACGTCGGAGCGGGAAAGGTTGCTCATCCTCGCCGTCGACGCCCTGCACGAGCACTCCGACATCGACGACGCATTGTGGGCACGGCTCGCGGCCTTCTTCGACGATCTGCAACTACTCGATCTGTTGCTGCTCTGCGGCTGGTACCACGCCGTCAGCTTCGCCGCGCGCGCCGCACGCGTGCCCCACGAGCCCGGCGCGCCCCGCTTCGCCGACGTCCTTCCGTCTGCCGGATGAGCCGCTTCCGCAGCTGTGCCGGTGTTGAGCGGCATCCCGAAGGCCATGAGCGCCACCAGTCAGGGGGCATCGTCCGCGGGGCGCCGGCGTGGGAAGGGCGGCGCCCCGGTCATGGCAGGGATACGACGCGTTCGATCGCCGACATGCCCCCGACGAGCGCGACCGGTCCGGCCTCGGTCAGGCGGGCGGAGGCGGTGACGGTTGCGGGGGTGCCGAGGGCGTCGCCCATGTCCACGGTGACGCCGGTGCCGCCGTCGTCGGCGAGCAGGGCGGCGAGACAGGCGGAGCTGTTGGCGTTCGCGATGTCCTCCGGGACGCCGATGGAGGGGGCGAACATACGGGCGGCGAGACGCCCGGTCGCCGACGGCGGGCTGTAGGCGTAGCAGCCGAGCAGGCCGAGGCGGTCGCATGCCTCGGCGAGCCGGTCGAAGTCCGGTGTGAGCGCTTGGAGCGCGTGCTGCGTGGCCACGGGAACGAGCAGTCGCCGCCGGCCGAGTTCGGCGACCCTCGCCCCGGGCGCGGGCATCTCCGGGGGAACGCCGAGAGCGTCGAGCACGGGACGGTGCGCGTCCGGCTCCGGTTCCTCGATCCCGACCGGCCCCCAGTCGAACGAGGAGTTGAACTGCCCGCCGGTCCGGACGGCCCGGCCCACGACGACGCGTCCCCCGCTGCGAAGGGCTGCGTGGTACTCGACCTGTCCCGACCGCTCGGCGAGAAACGCCATGGCGGCAATGGTTCCGTGGCCACACGCGGGCAGTTCACCGGCGGCCGTGAAGAACCGCAGCGACACCACAGGACCAGCGCCGGGGTGAGCGGGGGCATCGGCCTCGACCGAGACGAAGACGGCATGCGACGTTCCCAGTACGGTCGGGATCCTGCGGCGCTCCGCCTCGCCGAGGCCTGTCTCCTCCAATACGGCGGTCGGGCTGCCGCCCGCTCCGTCACGCAGGCAGGCATGCACGAGCGTGACCGACGGGCCGGCGCCGCCCGTGGCGGTCGTACCGGAGAGGGGATCATGCATGACACACACCGATCGTTTCGGAAATCGAAATATGCGGGCACGCTATCGCACGGTACGTGAACGGGAAAGAGTGCCATCGCGCGTACGCCACACCGCCGAGGTCGCGGTGACACCGCTTCACACGCGGAGGACGAGTTTGCCCGCGGTCCGGCGGTCGAGGAGGTCGCGGTGCGCGTCGGCCGCGCACGCCAGCGGGTACTCTCCGCCCACGAGCGGTCGGAGCTGCTGGGCGACGGTGAGGCGCAGCAGTTCGCGGAGCGGGGGTCCCGCGGCACCGCTTCGCTCAAGCACGGGCACCAGCCACAAGCCGCCCAGAACGGTGTTGCTCATGGTGAGGCGGGCCGGATCGACCGCCGGCAGGGGCCCGCCCGCCGAGGCTCCGTAGGTGATCAGACGGCCGAAGTGCGCGAGCGTGCCGAGAGCCTGCTCGAACACCTCGCCGCCGACAGCGTCCAGCACGACGTCCACCCCTCTTCCGTGGTTGGCGTCGAGGATTCGCTCCCGGTAGCCGTCGGCAGCCCCGTCGACCGCCGAGTCGGCCCCGAGGTCAAGAGCCAGGGACCGTTTGTCCGGGGTCGACGCCGTGGCGATCACCCGTCCGGCACCGAAATGCCTGGCCAACTGGATCGCGAGCGACCCCACGCCGCCCGCAGCCGCGTTCACCACCACGGCCTCTCCCGGCTGGACCCGTGCTGCCGACCGCAGCAGGTGCCAGGCGGTCAGCCCCTGGACGAGCAGTGCCGCCGCCTGGCCCGCGCCGATCTCTTCCGGGATCTCGATCAGGTCGCGCGCGCGGACGGCGGCCAGGGACGCGTAGCCGCCGGATGTCAGATAGCCAAGGACGCGCGTACCGTCGGCGGTTCTTCCCACGACTTCCATGCCGGGCACGTGTGGAAGGGTCTCGGCTGGGGCGTATTGGCCGGCGACGTTCTTGATGTCTCCGAAGTTGACGCCCGCGGCCTCGACCTCGACCAGGACCTCGCCGTCGCCCGGCACCGGGTCTGGGCGCTCGACCTCGGTCAGGACTTCGGGCCCGCCGAATCTGTCGAACTGAACGGCGCGCATGGGCTCTCCTCGAGGCTGTGACCAGCAGGTGCCCTGCAAGCCTAGAAAGCAGGCCGCCGGAGAAACCATCGGTGATCACCAATGGGCTGAGCGCCTTCCATGAAAGCTCCTCATGTAGCCTCGCGCGAGTGAGTACGGGAGACCTGACCGCGGGGGAACTGCGCATCCTGGTCGCCATCGCGGGGGAAGGGAGCTTCACGGCCGCCGCACAGCGACTCGGGCTCACCCAGTCCGCGGTCTCTCACGCGGTGCGCACGGTGGAACGCAAGATCGGAGCGGTGCTCTTCCAGCGCGGCCGCAGCGGAGCGCAACCCACCGAAGCCGGCGCGACCACCGTCAGGCATGCCCGCCGGATTCTTCGCCTGATGGACACCATGCGACAGGAAGCCGGCATCGCCGCGGCGGGCGGGACAACCGGAACGATCCGGGTCGCGTCCTTCCGCAGCGCCGCGTTCCACCTGCTGCCCGGCGTGCTGAGCCGCTTCGGGCAGCGGTGTCCCCGCGTCACCGTGGATGTGAGTGTCGTGCCGGAGACCGACGCAGGCGTTCCTGGAAAAGTGCGTGACGGTCTGGCCGACGTGGGCGTCACCGCTCTCTTCCCCCCTGTTGACGACCTGGTCACCCGGCAACTCTTCGAGGACTCGTATGTACTGGCCTACCCAACCGGACACCCCGATCCGCGTAGCCTCCCCACAATCCACTGGAAGGCACGCACCTCGGCCGAAACGGAAGCCTGGTGCGCACGGCAGGACTGGCTCTCCGCGAACGACATCCGGGTGGAAGACGACGACGTGGCCATGTCCATGGTGCGCCACGGACTCGGCGCGGCGGTCGTCCCGCGACTGACCCTGGGCAGCGCGCACCCCGCGGTGGCGGTGCAGGAACTCGGCCCTGACGCACCGATCCGGCGCATCGGATACGTCACCACCCCCGAAATGCTCAACTCAGCGGCCGTCCGCGGACTCATCGCCGAGCTCCGCGCCCAGCGCACGACCGAGCACCGGCCCTCCGTATCGCGTTGAGTCCCGGGCGGCAGTCTGTGGTGTAGATCGTCTGGCGGGCGGTTTGCCGATGAGTTCACCGCCCTCGAACGGTCTACCCAGCGACCCGACCGTTCTCGACAGGAGTGCCATGTCCACCATCCAGCCAGTGATCTTGACTGCCGACCAGGACGTCCTGCTCGGCTTCTATACGAAGTTGTTCGGCGCCGAGGAGATCTTCCGGGTACCGGAGGAAGGCCCGGCCTTCTACCTCGGCTTGCGCATCGGCGACACCGACCTCGGGCTGGTGGCCAAGACGGACCCGGGGACCGGGGCGGCACCGCGGATCCTGCTCAGCATCGGTGTCGACGACGTCGACGAGATGCTCGGCCGGGTGACGGCGCTGGGCGGCTCGGTCCGCGGCGGTCCCAACGACATGCCGTGGGGACAGCGCGTCGCCCACATCCAGGACCCCGACGGCAACCCGGTGAACCTCACCCAGCCGATCCCGGCTCAGTGACGCGGAAGGGGGACGCGCCACGGCCCCGCCGGTCGGAAGGGGAGCCGCCGGGCCGTGCGGCCCGGCGGCTTCAGGCGAGTTCGGTGGCGGGCTCGGTCGCGTAGCGGTTCATCGCGTCGATGTTGGCCTGTGGCGTCAGCGGCCGGCCGCCGGCGAGCGCGTCCCGGAGGTCTCGGAAGTACTGCACATACAGATCGGGGGTGAAGGTGCTGAGCATGACGGCGGGTTGGTCGGTCAGGTTGGCGAAGGTGTGCGGGGTGCCGGGCGGGACCATCACGAGTGTGCCCGTGGTGGCGTCGTAGTCCTCGTCTCCGACGGTGAACCGCACGGTGCCGGAGAGGATGTAGAAGCCCTCGTCGTGTCGGGCGTGGCGGTGCTGGGGCGGTCCCTGGGTGTGCGGGGCGAGGACGGACTCGGCGATCGCGAGGCGGTGCCCGGTGTGGCTGCCGTCCTCCAGGACACGCATGCGTGTGGTGCCCAGAACGATCGTCTCACCGTCGCCGGGACCCACCACAGAGAGGGCGGGGGCGGCTTGCGGGTCGCTGGTCTTGGCTTCTTCACTCATGCTCACGAGTGCACCGCCGGGGCCCTGCTCGTGTCCAAGACCTGTCCCGTGGCGCGGATACCTGGTGGGTATCGTTGCAGGGTGGAGCTACGGACCTTGCGCTACTTCGTGGCGGTCGCCGAGGAACTCCACTTCGGCCGGGCCGCCACCCGACTGCATATGAGCCAGCCGCCGCTGAGCCGGGCGATCAAGCAGTTGGAGGCCGATGTCGGGGCCCTGCTGTTCGCCCGCTCGCCCGTCGGCGTCGCGCTCACACCGATGGGCACGGTGCTGCTCGACGAGGCGCGGGCCCTGCTCGACCACGCCGACCGCGTCCGTGAACGCGTGAGCGCGGCGGCCGGCGTCACGACCATCACCGTCGGCATCCTGGGTGACGGCACCGACCCGGGAGTGACCAGGCTGGCCGCCGCCTACCGACGACGCCACCCCGGCATCGAGATCCGCATCCGCGACACCGATCTGACCGACCCCACGTGCGGGCTGCGCGCCGGACTGGTCGACATCGCCTTGACCCGAGCGCCGTTCGACGAGACCGCCCTGACGGTGCGTGCGCTGCGGACCGACCCGGTCGGCGTGGTCCTGCGCGCCGATGATCCGCTGGCCCGCCACCAACGGCTGCGGCTGGCCGACCTCAGCCAACGCCGCTGGTTCCAGTTCCCGCAGGGCACCGACCCCCTCTGGCAGTCGTACTGGAACGGCGGCAGGCCGCGCGAGGGCCCCGTGGTGCGCGCTGTCCAGGAATGCCTGCAGGCCGTGCTGTGGAACGGCACGGTCGGCCTGGCCCCGCTCGGACACGACCTTCCCACGGAGCTGGCCGTGGTACCGCTGATCGACATGGCGCCGAGCCGAGTGGTGGCGGTGTGGAACGAAGGTGACACCAACCCGTTGATCCGATCCTTCGCCGAGATCGCGACAGCCGCGTACCGCCACTGAGCGCTGGCGAGGTGGGGTCCGCGCCCCGGCCACCGGCGGTACCGGTCCTGGGTCAGTGCGGGGCGGCCTGCGGGGCAGGAGGGACGGGCGAGAGCCGGAAGGCGTCGCCATGGGGGACCACGTGGCCGGCGGTGGGCGGCGGGAAGTGGGTGCCCAGCACAAGCGCGCCGGTGCCGGCGAGCGAGCCGAGCAGCCGGCGGCGCGATGCCTCGGACTGCTCCGGATCGATATCGACGCAGGAGCCGATGGAGGGGTGGGCGAGCTGGACCGGGTGGTGGATGCAGTCGCCGGTGATCAGTGCTGTCTCGCCCTCGCTGGTCAGTCGGACGGCGAGGTGACCGGGGGTGTGCCCGGGAGTGGACAGCAGGCGCAGGCCGGGCACGATCTCGGCGCCCTCGGCGGGGACGTCGACGGTGTCGAGCAGGCCCGCCTCCTCGACCGGGATCACGGAGTCGCGGAACATCTGCTCGCGCGGCTCGTCCATGTCGTAGCCGGCCCAGAACTCCCGCTCGACGCGGGAGGTGACATAGCGGGCGGTGGGGAAGGTGGGGACCCACGTGCCGTTGACTTCCCGTGTGTTCCAACCGACGTGGTCGGTGTGCAGGTGGGTGAGGATCACCAAGTCGATGGTTTCCGGGGCGTATCCGGCGGCGGTGAGGCGCTCCAGGTAATCGGTCCGCAGGTCGTGCCAGGCGGGGTTGGCTCGCGTCTTGCCGTTGCCGATGCCGGTGTCGACCAGGACACGCACTCCACCGATGGTGAAGGCGAAGCTGTGGCTGTCGAGGTGCAGGGTGCCCTCGTGGTCGGCGAAGTCGGGGCGCAGCCAATCCTGTTGGTTGACGACGTCCGTGGTGGCGTCCGGTAGTAGCCAGGGTCCGGTTGCGGAGGGCAGCGGGGTCTCGTCGATGCGGTGGACGGTGATGTCGCCCACGGTCCACGTGGGGGTGGCGGTGGTCTCGTCGGCCTGTGAAGTGTTCATGGTCGTGTTCCCTTGGTCGTCAGCGGAGGTGATGGGAGGGGGCGTCCCTCCCCGCTAAACGCAATGGATTTGCCTTAAGTCACCGTAGGCCCTAGAGTCGCTTAAAGCAAACCATTAGCTTTTGATGGGTGGGGTTGCTGCTCCGTCGCTCCAGTCCGATCGCAGTCGCTCCAGTCCGGTCAGGAGGAAACGTCCATGTCCGCCGATGAACTCACACCGCCGGAAGCGGCCCGCTGGGCCGCCCGTGCCGGTCTCTCGCTTCCGGCCGACCGCCACGCCGCGGTGGCCGCCACCGCCGACCACATCCACTCCGTCGTCGCGGTCCTGCGGGAACTGGACTTCGGCGACACCCCGCCTGCCGCCGCCTATCGCGCGGGAGAGGAGAAGCGCGATGCAGCCGTATGAACTGTCCCTCACGGCAGCGTCTGAGGCGATCCGGACCCGGAAGCTGTCCCCGGTCGAGCTGGTGGACTCCGTGCTGGACCGCCTCGGGACGGTGGAGCCGCAGCTGGAGGCCTACGTCACCGTCACCCCGGAACAGGCCCGCCGGGCGGCGCGCGAGGCCGAGCGGGATCTCGCGGCCGGCCGGCGGCGCGGCCCGCTGCAGGGCATCCCCATGGGCCTGAAGGACCTGATCGACGTCGCCGGGGCGGCCACCACGGCCAGCTCCAGGGTACGCGCGGACCACCGCGCGGACGCCGACAGCACGGTCGCCGCCCGCCTGACCGCGGCCGGCGCGATCCTGATCGGCAAAACACACACCCACGAGTTCGCCTATGGGCTGACAACCCCGCAGACCCACAACGCCTGGGACCGGGACCGCGTCGCCGGCGGCTCCAGTGGCGGATCGGCCGTCGCGGTCGCCGCGGGCACCGCGACCTTCGCCCTGGGTACCGACACGGGCGGATCGATCCGCGTGCCATCCGCGCTCAACGGCGTCGTCGGCCTCAAGCCGACGTACGGCCTCGTCCCCCGTCACGGTGTCACGTCGCTGTCCTGGTCCCTGGACCACGTCGGGCCGATCACCCGCACCGTCGAGGACGCCGCGCTGGTCCTCGCCGCCCTGGCCGCCCACGACCCCCGCGACCCCGCCTCCCTCGCCACGTCCGGGGACTACCGGCCGGGCGCGGGCACGGACCTGACCGGCCTGCGCGTCGGGGTGCCGCGCAACTACTACTTCGACCACGTCGACCCGGAGGTCGAGGCGGCCGTCCGGCGCGCCATTGACACGCTCGAGAGCCTCGGCGCCCGCCTCGTCGAGGTCGAGATCCCCATGACGCGCTACATCCAGGCCACGCAGTGGGGCCTGATGGTGCCGGAGGCCACCGCCTACCACGAGCGCACCCTGCGCGCGGTCCCCGAGCTGTACCAGGCGGACGTGCGCATCCTCCTCGAGGCCGGGGAACTCATGCCCGCCGGGGACTATGTGCGCGCCCAGCGCGCCCGCACCCTCATGCGGCAGGCCTGGACCCGCCTGCTGGACGACGTCGACGTGATCGCCGCCCCCACGGTCCCGGTGACCGCGGTGAAGGCCGGCCAGGACACCGTCACCTGGTCCGACGGCACCGTGGAGGGCGTGTCCGACGCCTACGTACGCCTCTCGGCCCCAGCCAACATCACCGGGGTGCCCTCACTCTCGATACCGGTCGGCGACGACACGGCGGGCCTGCCGATCGGCATGCAGCTGCTCGGCCGACCCCTCGGGGAACCCGTGCTCCTGCGGATGGGCCACGCCTACGAGCAGACACGGCCCGCGCGCCGACTCGCGACGGTGTGACGAACGGACGAACGGACGAACGCGGGCACCGGCCGACCGACCGGGACCGGGGCGCTTGAAGCAACAAATTTGCTTTAAGCTGGGTGCATGGGTCGAAAACCGATGGTGCGCCCCGGTGGGCGCAGCGCCAGGGTGCAGGCGTCGGTGCACGCCGCCGTGCGCGAGCTCGAGTCGGAGGTGGGCCGGGAGGGTCTGACCGTCCCCCTGGTGGCCGCCCGGGCCGGAGTCACCCCTTCCACGATCTACCGTCGATGGGGCGACCTTCAGGAGCTGTTGTCGGACGTGGCGGTTGAGCGCCTGCGGCCCGAAACCGCACCGGAGGAGAAAGGGGATCTGCGGTCCGATCTCGAGGCTTGGGCCGAGCAGTTCCTCGAGGAAATGGCCTCCCCGACGGGCCGCGCCTACATCCGCGACGCCCTGCTGGGCGACCCGGACGGCAGCAACGCCGGCCAGTGCTCCGCCTACGCGGCCGAGCAGATCGACGTCATCCTCACCCGCGCGGCCGATCGGGGGGAGAGCGCGCCCGACGTCGAAATGGTCCTCGACCGCGTCGTCGGCCCGGTGATGTACCGCATCCTCTTCCGCCCGGACGGGCTCGACGCCGCCTACGCGCATCAGCTCGTGACAGGGCTCCTCGGCTCGGCCGACGGATGACGCTCCGCCGTTATGCGTCCAGCAGAGAGTGGTACTGGGCGTGGCCCGCGTCGGACGGGTCTCCGCCGTGGATCTTGGCCAGGGCGCGCTTGGCCATGCCGTCGACCGTGACGGCCCGGCGAATTTCATGATTGACGGCTTCGGCGTATGACTGCGGGGAGTCCAGAGACCACCACGACCCGCCGTCCCCGACCTCATGGAAAGTCACGGTGCCGTCGGAGTCGTCGGAGATCTGGAACCCGTCGTCCTGCGCGCTTGCCACGAGCGACTTGACTTTGGACTGAATCGCAGTCAGCTGGGAATGCGCGTCGTCCAGGATCGCCCAGACGCTGCTGGCCTCCTTGTACAGGTCCTCGAATTCTTTCGCGGTCTTGCCGACGAACTCACCCGTGACCGTCGCGTTGAGCCCGGCCCACCGCGCGCCCTCCGACTTCTTCAGCAGGCCCGAACGCGCGTCGTTCATCAGCTCCTTCAGGCCATCGACAACGGACTTCCAGTCCGTGGCGGCGGTACTGAGCTTTCCGAGATCGGCCCCGACGAGATCCGTGTAAGTAAGAGTCCCCATGGTCATTCCCCCGTTTCCGCTACTTCACCATCTCGGATATCTCGGAAACGCTCACGGCCGAGCCGTCCCGGTTTCGGAACGAGGCCGCGATCAGCTCGTCGTCGTGCGCGTGACTCTTCTTCGAGTAGTCCAGGTGGTTGGAGATATGGGCGCACATCTGCAGCACGGTTTTCACCTGGGAAGTCCAGACGGACACCGTCGTGCTCAGCTCATCGCCCATGGTGAAGTTGCGGTCGCTCAGCGCCTTGGCCGCCTGCATGGACGACCCCACGCCGTCCTTGTCCGCCCCGGCCCCGGCGATGTCGGCCGCCTTCTGCAGCTTCCCGTGCAGGACGAAGGCCTCGTGCCCCACGGCGCCCAAGTCGTCCTGGTGGACGATGAGATCGGAGGACTTGCCGCCGTCCTCGCCCCCGCCGCCACCGCCGGCCGCGGCAAGCTGGTTGAGTCGCGTATGGGCGCTCTGCTGCCCGGCCGCGTCCGCCTTGAGCTGAGACCACTCGCTGTCGAACGACATTTCCCCGTTACCTCCCGAAAAGAACATCACCGCGCCCGGCGCCGCGGCGGTCCCTCCCCTGGCCCGCCGCACCACATCGCGAATAAAAACGCATGCTAGCTGAATCGGATGACATCACTCCGGCTGCGGCCGGGCAAAGTTAGCCTCAATTCGTCCAGCTTGCCGCTGGGTGTGTGGCCGGGGGTTGGGCCTTCCCGGTTGCGGCCCCTCAAGGCCGGCTCGACTGGAACAGCGCGGCGGTCGGACCTTCGAGGGTGTCGCCGTCCGCGTCGGACAGCGCCTCCTCGCGCCGGCCGCGGAGAGCGGGCACAACCACAAGACCGGACAGCCGGTCGTGCGATGCCGGGGCGTCGGGGGAGCGCCGAGCCCGTTGGACGCCCGGTGCTCGCCCCTACCAGTCCGGCATGCAGTGGGGAATTGAGCCGCGCGGGCGGACGCACCCTTTCCCAAGGTCTACACCAGCAGCCGAATCGACGGTGCTTCCACATCAACTGCGATCTCCGTCTTGCACTCTGCGCAATACACGGGGCTGGGACGCCGCACATTGGTCTGGATCGAGCCCTTGCTTGACGTCTCCTGATGCGGGCAGTAGCAGCCGTAATGCAGGCGGACCCATGAGCTGAGCGGCGTCGCCTGCCCTCCGCGTTTGGCGTCCTGGAACGGTGCCCACCAGAAGTCGACCGCGGACTTCAACGTGAGCCGGTCATCCTGGCTCGTCACGTCGAACGCCGCGATCCCTGCTGCCGTGAAGTGGTGGCCATCCCGGCCGCTCATGCAGACAGCCCGCTCGGCTCCCCACTTCAGTACCGTCGTCCGGCCCACTCGCTCGCAGACGAAGCAGTCCAAGCTCAACTCGATCGTGCGCTCCCAGAACAAGCGTTCACGGTGAGCCTGCTCCACTCCGGACAGAACCGCACTGATCTCAAGGCTGCGCAGCATTGGGCGGTGGTCGCATACCTGACGAGCGACGGGGCGGGTATCGAAGGCCTGAAGCTCCCGCGCAGGGCGGCCCGCAAGGAAACGCCGGCGACATCCGCCTGCTGATCCGCATCCTTCGCCTCCTCCACCGCGATTCTCACGGCGATCATCCCCATCGCCGTACCGCTGCTGCTCGCCAGTCACCTCAGCGGCGCCGGACTGATCGCCGCGCTCGCCGTCTCCACGACGATCGTCGACACCTCTCCCTTCTCGACCAACGGAGCACTCGTCCTCAGCAACGCCCGTGGGGTGGACACCCGCCGCTTCTACCGCCAGGTCATCGGCTACACCGGCGGAATCGTCGCCCTCGGCCCCGTCGTCGCCTGGGGCGCCCTGGTCCTGCCCTGGTCATAGCGCGAAGACCGACGACGGACAGCGGAGGGCGCCGAGCCCGACCACGCCCGGCGCCCTCCGTATGGCCGGCGGGAACGGTGCAAGCCACGGATGATCTGTTGCGAGGTGGTCGTCGCCGCAGAGGAAGGAGGGCCGCTCAGGCGGCGCGGCGGGCCTTGCCGCGGCGTACGGCGAGGGCGGTGCCGCCGTCGGCGACGATCAGCGCGGCCGCCACGCCGGCCATCGCCGCGGCGTTGTCGTCCGTGCCGGTCTCGGCGAGGGCGGAGCCCTTGGCCGCAGCCGACGGAGCGGGAGCCCGGTTGGCCTTCATGGTCTTGGCGATCCAGCCCGTGTAGGCGGGTGCGCTGGAGTAGAGGCCGGGACCCTTGGAGCACGGCACGTTCGGGGCGCCGGGCCCCGAGGTGACACCGATCAGCTCCCAGCGGCCGTCGCGGCCCTTTTGGACCATCCGGGCAGCGGGTCGGCGGATGGGGGGCCTGCCCCCCGCGGTGGCGGCCCGAGCACCGGCCGGGCCCGGGTGAGCGGCCCCGCTACAACAGGTGGCGGGCGAAGAAGGTCCCCACCCGGCGCCGTACCTCGGCGAGTGTCACCGCAGGGTCGCCGGTGCCGATGAGCGCGGCCCGCGCCGTCGCCGTCACGAGTCCGGCGGTCTGGAGCCGCGCGACGAGCGAGCCGTAGTCGGTGAACGCCCAGTGGTTCGCGTCGGCGAGCAGCGCGCGGTGGCCGGGAAGGCTCGCCCACGAGGACTCGATACGGGCGGCGCCCTCGAATCCGCCGGTGCGGAACAGCAGCAGCGGCGGGTCGAAGCCGCCCGGCGTCGGATACAGGTCGAGATAGCCCTCGAGGTTCGCCACCGCGCCGACCCGGCGGTCGCCACGGGCCGTGTACACCGCCGCCGTGCCACCCGCGGAGTGTCCGTACATCCCGATCCGGCAGGGGTCCATGACCGGGGCGAGCGGCAGGTCGCCGAGCCGGTCAAGGACCAAGCGGAGGTCCGCGATCCGGGTGTCCACCATCGTGCGGAAGGTCGCCGGGTCCGGCGGTCCGGTCAGGACGGTCGTCCGCATCCCGGTCGGCAGTTCCACCTGAGAGGCGTCACCGGGGTGGTCGACGAGGAAGACCACTCGGCCGTGGCTCGCCAGGTCCTCGGCGAGGGTGGTGCCGAGCGTGCGGGAGTCACCGCCACCGGGGGAGTACACCAGCACCGGCCGCCGCCCGGGCAGCGGCGGTGCGCCGACGTACCCGTGGGTGAGGACCGCGCCCCAGTCCACCGTCCCCGGCCCCGGCAGTCCCGGATGAACGTGCGGCGCGTACTCGGCGAACACCGCGGCCTCATCCGGGGTGAGCTGCGGGGCCCGGGAGCAGCCGCGTACCGATCGGGCCGGATACAGGACGGTCAGCATGACCTCCCGCACGCCGCCCACCCACGGGTCGGTACGGGCCGGATCCGTCAGATGGACCGTCCGCATGCCCACCGGGTACGGGCCGGCGGGCGCGGGCAGCCGGAGGACCGGGCCGCCACCGGAGGCGGACGCGGCCGTGGGCAGCAGGGCGGAGGCACTCCCGCATAGGGTGCCTTTCAGAAGAGCGCGTCGTGACGTCATACGGACATCCTTGGGGCGGGGGCCGTCACGATGCGAAGGTTCAGGCCCTGGCCGAAAGGCTGGTCCAGGACGAGGAGTTGTGAGAGTGCTGCGAATCCACTTCACGGCGCAGGACTTCGCCCGGGTCCGCTTCGCCACCCGCCCGGCGCCGCTCCAGGAGCTGCACGCCGCCCTGACGACAGCCGTGGCCCGGCGGGGCGGGCCACTGTTCGCACCGTGGCGCGCCCGTGTCCTGCGTTCCCTCCCGGCCGCCAGTGACCCGCTCGCCGACCTGGTTCCGGCGGGCCGCCCGCCCTCCTTCCTCGACGTCCTCGGCGACACCATGGCCGACGGCTTCGCGCAGATCCGCGCCACCAGCCCCGGCCACGTCCGCTCCGAGCTGGAGCGGGTCTACGGGGCGGTGCCCGCCCCTCGCTGGATCCGCAGCCTGCACGCGGGCGACGAGACGGCCTGGCGCACCCTGCACCGCGCCCAGCAGGCCGCGTACGAGACGGTCCTCGCCCCGGTCTGGCCCGTCGTACAGGATCTGCACCGAGAGGAGTTCACCCGCTACGCCCTGGCTGTCGCCGAGCACGGCGTGGCCGCCACGCTGACCGGCCTGGCCCCGGGCAGCCGGCTCCACGAGGCCGTGTGGGAATGGCCCGGCGCGGCGCCGGCCCGCGATGTCCGCCTCGACGGGCGCGGCCTGGTCCTGCTGCCCACTTTCCACCACCCGGCGGGCCCGCTTCTCCAGGACATCCCGGGCCGCCCCGCAATCCTGACGTACCCGGCCGGTCCCGGGCTCCCGCCCACCGCGGGGCGCCCGGCCGTGCCCGCCGAGGCCCTGGCCGCCGTCCTGGGCCGCACCCGGCTCGACGCGCTGCGCCTCCTCGCCGAGCCCCACACCACGACATCCCTGGCCCGCGCCCTCCACGTCAGCAACGCGACGGCCTCCTCCCACGCGGCGGCGCTCAGATCGGCAGGCATGGCGACGACGACCCGCACAGGCCGCTCGGTCACCCACCAGCGCACGGCCCTCGGCACGCTGGTCGCGAGCGCGTCGCTCTACTGAACAGGTTCGCCGGACCGCTGTTGACAGGGAGTGCTCGACGAAGCGGATGGGGTGATGTGCCTCAGCGGTAGCCTGCCAGGCCGTCCGCGAGTTCTTCCTCGTCGCCGTCGCGGATTGCGAAAAGGGCTTGCTGCAGGGCGAATGTGCCGCGGATCGCGGCGATGCGGGTAGGGAGTCCGTGGGTGGACCAGCTGCCCAGGGCGAGCACCCGCTCCAGCATTTCCCGGCCGTAACTCGCGCCGATGGCTGCGAGATCCTCGGCCGGGTCGCTGAGTGCGACATCGTCCCAGTCGAGTACTCCGGACAGGTGCGGCAGGCCGTGCTTCCACACCCAGAGGACGTTTTCTGCACCGAGGTCGCCATGCACCACCGCTCGGGTGACGTGGGGAAGGCCGTCGAGTGCTGTGAGTTCCCGCTCGGCCCGTAGGCGCCCGCTGTCGGACATGAGCTGGAACAGCTCCGCGCGCACGTTCTCCGCGAACCGCCGCCACCGGCCTTCTGGTGCCCGGGGGAGAACTGCTCGTACCGTCTCGTCGCTGCCGGCACGGGCCAGAGCGGACAGCAGCGTGGCGTACTGCGCCGCCACGGTGTCGGCCACTTCGGCATCGTTGAGGGCGCCGGCCTCCAGCGGTTCCCCGGGAATGCGACCGAGTACGAGGAACGGCGCCTCGTCGGTGCCGTGGGCGCCGCCCTGGAGCAGCGGCTCAGGGGTGCGGAAGCCGAGGTCGAGGCCGGCGAGTGCGTGTAGTGCGGCCATCCGCTCCGGTAACCGAGCGGCCGCTGCCCGGGTGCGAGGCAGGCATACGACGCGGTCTGAGCCCATGACCACGGTGTGGAATTGCCCCTGACGTACTGCGAGGTCGTCCGGTTTGTCATCGGGCAGCAGGCGGCTCAGCAGAGCGCGATGCGTCGTACGGATGCTCACGAGTGTGACCTTTGGATCCTTCGTCGGGTCGGAGGTCGTGGCGGCCCCGCATGCCTGCGGAGGCCTGGCCGGTTCGGTCCTCCTTCAGTGATCACGCGGCTCGGTGCGCGTCCCGTCAATTCTTCAACTGTGAAGGCGCCGTCAATTCTACCGATGAAACCGCCGATGGCGGATAGGTGACTCAAGTATCCCGGGTGCCGAGTTGTTCGTCACCCAGTCCGTGAGGGCCATCGACACGAGCGTGGGCAACGCTACCCGCGAGAGTCCGGTTGCGATCGAAAAGCTTGACCGATCAGGGCTGATGGCAACGTGGTCAACCTCCGTTTCCCTCTTTCCCCGGGGAAGGGTCGACTGTTGCGCGGTGGCTCCGGGGCGAGGAATCGAGCTACGCGGCCCTCGGAAGGCGGTTGACGGCCGTGATCAAGTCAACCTAAGCTCTCGATTCGGAATAGGGGAGCGAGACGGGGAAGCCTCAGGCCGCACGGGTCGGAGGCGGCATCTCCGTGATTGTCCCCCTACTGGTTACTGACTCTTGGCATCGGCAAACCAAGGTGGCGATCTTGGGGGCGGCTTACAGGAAACGTCACGATGGCTCAGGTCTCTCCAGGTGAGGGGTGGTATGTCCATTCCCTTCAAAGAAAACGATGACATCTGTCGCGACACTGGCTGCCTCGCCTTCATCGAGGACAACTGGACCGATAGGCGCCCGCACAGCCGTCGGCCGGCCGCGGCGCCACCTGTGTGAGCCCACAACCGATAAAACGAGACCTGCGACTGGCTCGTGGCCATCTCGAAGGGGCCGGTGACGACACGATGGCGGAGAAGACCGAGCGGATCGGGGACTTCGCCATCGCCGCACGGGCACGCGACGAGCGCTTATCGCTGAACGCCTGGCAAGCGGACGGAGAACGGGGCCCGGGGGAACAGTGACCGAGGAGATACTTCCCGCCGACGTGATGTCCGCGGAGGCATTCGACGACGCCGCGGACATTTATCTTTTCGCCGAGGAACGCGCGGCCGTCGTCGGCGCCGTACCACGGAGCCGACGGGAATTATCGATGGGCGAGATTCACATCTGGTGCCGGGAGTACGACCTCTTCCGCTCGGGCCTGACACCCGCCGCCGAACACGGGGACAACGACGGCCCCGTCCTCCACCTCCCGCTGACGCCCGACCGGTGCCGCACGGCCGGGCCGCTCGGCGGGCGCCGCCATGTTCGGGGGCCCGCCGCCGAGGGCCGGCGCCCGCCGGCCGGGTGGAACGCGGACACCCCGATGCCGTCCCCGACGCTCACGGCCGCCTCCGCCGCCCAAAGCGCCCGCAACCCGGACCCGACCGCGCCGGTCGGATCGCCGAGGACGGCCCCGTGAGCCGCCCCGGGCCGGGCTGACCACCCGGACCCGCTTGCCGCAGCGCCAAGGGGCCGAGGGCCCGTACCGACCAATGCCGCCACCTGCCCGTCCGGACCGGAACGGGCCCACGAAAAGGGGAGACAGGGCCAGTGAGCAGCCACGAGGTCCAGGCAGCCGAGACGGATGTCGCGATCATCGGCATGGCCGGGCGTTTCCCCGGCGCCGACGACCTGGAGTCCTTCTGGCGCCTGCTGAGCGAGGGCCGCGAGGGCATCACCCGCTTCAGCCGGGAGGAACTGGCGGCGGCGGGGGTGCCCGCGCGGCTGCTGGACGACCCGGAGTACGTCCCCGCCCACGGGGTCATCCCGGACATCGACCTGTTCGACACCGGGTACTTCGAGTTCACCCCGGCCGAGGCCGCGATCACCGACCCGCAGCACCGCATCCTGCTGACCACCGGCCACGCCGCCCTGGAGCACGCCGGCTACGACCCCGCCCGCTACGACGGGCTGATCAGCGTCTACGCCGGCGCGGCCATCAACACCTACCTCCAGCAGCAGGTCCTGCCCCGCGTCGACCAGACCACCACCTCGAACCACTTCGCGGTGATGGTCGGCAACGACAAGGACTTCCTGGCCACCCGGCTGTCGTACAAACTCGACCTCAGAGGTCCCAGCTACGCCGTCCAGACCGCCTGCTCCACCTCCCTGGTCGCCATCCACCTGGCCTGCCAGGGGCTGATCAACGGCGAGTGCGACATGGCGCTGGCCGGCGGTGTCACGGTGAAACTGCCGCAGGCCAAGGGGTACCTGTACGAGGAGGGCGCGATCCTGTCCCGGGACGGGCATGTGCGCACCTTCGACGCGGACGCCAGCGGCACCGTCGCCGGCAACGGCGTCGGTGTCCTGGTCCTCAAGCCCCTGCGGGACGCCATCGCGGACCGGGACACCATCCACGCCGTCATCAAGGGCACGGCCACCAACAACGACGGCTCCGAAAAGGTCAGCTTCGCCGCGCCCGGCGCCGCCGGCCAGACCGCCGTCGTCCGCGAGGCGCACACCGTCTCCGGTGTCGATCCCCGCTCCATCGGCTACGTCGAGGCACACGGTACCGCCACCCGCCTCGGCGACCCGGTCGAGGTCTCGGCGCTCACCCGGGCGTTCAGGGAGTCCACCGCCGACACCGGGTTCTGCGCCATCGGCTCGGTGAAGTCCAACGTCGGCCACCTGGACGCGGCGGCCGGTGTCGCGGGCGTGATCAAGACGGTGCTGATGATGAAGCACCGGACGCTGGTGCCGACCGTCAACCACACCACCCCCAACCCGGCCATCGACTTCGCGGCCAGCCCCTTCAAGGTGAGCACCGACACCGTCCCCTGGACCGGGGAGGGCCCCCTGCGCGCGGGCGTCAGCTCCTTCGGCATCGGCGGCACCAACGCGCACGCGATCCTCCAGGAGGCCCCGCCCGCCCCCGTCACCGGCGACGCGCACCGCGCGCAGCAGCTGCTGGTGGTGTCCGCCCGTACCGCGACCGCGCTGGCCACGGCCGCCCGGAACCTGGCCGACCACCTCGACGGCGACGACCCGGCCGCGCTCGCCGACGTCGCCTACACGCTGGCCGTGGGCCGCCGCGCCCACGAGTACCGGATCGCCGTCACCGGCTCCGACCGCGCCGCCCTCGCCGGGGCGCTGCGCGAGGCCCCGGTCCCCGAGCGGCCCGGGACCGGCGAGGTCTCCTTCGTCTTCGCCGAGGACGTCCCGGACGCGGCGGGCCTGGCCGCTCGGTGGGCCGCAGCCGAGCCCGCCTTCGCCGGGCACCACGAGGCCGCACTCGCCGCGGGCGCCGACCGGCTCGGCGAGCGGGGGCGGGCGTTCGCCGTGCAGTACGCGCTCGGCAAGCTGTGGCGCGGCTGGGGCCTCACCCCGGTCGCGGTGCACGGCGACGGGCTCGCCGCCCGGGCCGCCGCCTGTGTGACCGGGGCGCTGCGGCTTCAGGACGCGCTGACCGGCGACGGCCCGGTGCCGGCCGCGGCCCGCGCGCGCATCCCGGTGCGCGGCGCCGACGACGAGGTCCGCGGTGTCGCCCTCACGGTGACCGACGGCCCCTGGGACGGGGTGGCCCGCGCCTGGCAAACCGGCGCCGCCGTCGACTGGGCGGCCTGGTTCGAGGGCGAGGAGCGCGGCCGCGTCCCGCTGCCGACGTACCCCTTCGAGGGCCGCCGCTGCTGGCTGACCGGCCCGGACGCCGACGCACCCGCCGACCGGGTCACCGGCCCCGGCCCGCACCCCATGCTGGACGAGAACGTCTCCACCCTGGACACCCTCGTCTACCGCAGCTCCCGCACCGGCACCGAGTTCTACCTGGCCGACCACCGCGTCGACGACGAGCCCGTCATGCCCGCCGCCGGGCAGCTGGAACTGGCCCGCGCGGCCGGCGAGCTCTCCCTCGGCGGACCGGTCCGGCTGCGCGGAGTCTCCTTCGAGCAGTTGCTCCCCTACGCCACCGGGCCGCGCACCGCGCTGGTCCAGCTGTGGCGCGAGCGCGACACGGTCGGATTCGAACTCGTCGCCGACGAGCGGGTGGTCACGACCGGCGAGATCCACCCCGGGGCCGCCCCGCGCCCGGAGCCGGCCGACCCGGCCGCCCTCGCCGCCCGCTGCGCCGAGCCGGTCACCCACGCCGACTGCTACGACCTCCTGCGCGCCCACGGCCTGGACTACGGCCCCCGCATGCGCGCCCTCACCGAGGTCCGGCTCGGCGACGGGGAGGCCCTGGGCACCCTCGAACTGCCCGACGGCGCCTCGCTCGACGGCGTCGTGCTCAACCCCGCCCTCCTGGACGGCGCGCTGCACGCCCTGGTCGTGCTGCTGGCCCGCGCCTACGGCGAGCGGGCCGACGGCTTCCTGCCGCTGGCCCTGGGCGAACTCACCGTGCACGCCCCCGTCACCGGGCCCTGCCACGTCCACGTCACGGCCGGCCCGCTGGGGGAGCGGACCGCGCACGCCGACCTCACCGTCCTGGACGCCCACGGCCAGGTCCTGGCCCGCCTGCGCGACCTCGCCGTGCGCGTCCTCGGCGAGCCCCGCGAGTCGGCCCTGCTGGTCCGCCGCTGGACCGCCGCGCCCGCCGAGCCCACCGGCGCACCCCTCGGCGACACGGCCGCCGTCGTCACCGCCGACCCGGCGCGCGGCGCACAGCTCGCCGCGCACCTCACCGCGCTGGGCGTCGGCACGGTCACCCGCGATCTCGACCCGGCCACCGCGCCGGACGTCGTCCTGGTCGACGAACCGGCCCCCGAACAGGCGCTGCACGTCGTCCGCACGCTCCTCGCCGCCCGCCCCACCGCGCCCGTGCGCGTCCTGCTGCTGCACCGCCACGACACCGGCGGCCCACGCCCCGAACGCGCCGCACTCGCCGCGTTCGCCCGGACCGTCCGCGCGGAGAACCCCCTGCTCGAAGTGCAGGCCGTGGGCCTCGCCGAGGACGTGGCCGAGGACGACGCGCTCGCCGGCGAACTGGCCGGCCACGGCCGCGACCCGGAGGTCGCCCACACCGCCCAGGGCCGCCGGGTCCCGCGCGCCGAGCCGGCCCCGGCCACCGCCCCGGCAGCCGTCCGCGACGGTGGTGTGTACGTGGTGACGGGCGGCGCCGGTGGGCTGGGCCGCGCCGTCGCCGGCCGGCTGCTCTCCCGGGCCGACGCCCGCGTGGTCCTGCTGGGCCGCGGCGAACGGCCCGCCGATCTGGACGAGCGCCTGGTCTACCGCAGCGTCGACGTGTCCGACCCGGACGCCGTGACCGCCGCGCTCGCCTCCATACGCGAGGAGTTCGGGCCGCTCACCGGTGTCGTCCACGCCGCCGGTGTGCTGCGCGACGGCTTCGCCCTGACCAAGTCCGCCGAGGACTTCGCCGCCGTCCTCGCCCCCAAGGCCGCCGGACTGCGCGCCCTGGACGCGGCCACCGCCGACGACCCGCTGGACTTCTTCGTCGCGTTCTCCTCCATCGCCGCCCACATCGGCAACCCCGGCCAGACCGACTACGCGTACGCCAACGCCTACCTGGAGGCGTACGCCGAACGGCACGGCCGGATCACCGCGATCGCGTGGCCGATGTGGGCCGACGGCGGGATGCGCCAGAGCGCCGAGGCCGCCGCGGACATCGCCGCCCGCACCGGCTTCGGCGTACTGCCCACCCGGACCGGCCTCGCCCTGTTCGAGCAGGCCCTCGGCACCCCCGGCGCGCTCGTCGCCGCCTACGGAGACCTCCGCACCATCACCACCGCGCTCACCGCGCCCGTCGCCCGGGCGGCCCGGCCCGCCACGGCCACCGCGCCCGCCGAGGGCGGCGGCCCGCGCGACGAGGCCCTGCGGCTGCTGCGCGAGCTGATCGCCGCCGAGACCGGCCTGGATCCGGCCGAACTGGCCGAGGACGCCCCGTTCGACCGGCTCGGCATCGACTCGCTGATGATCGCCAAGCTCAACCGCGAGCTGGACCGGCACTTCGAGGCCCTGTCCAAGACCCTGTTCTTCGAATACGCCACTCTGGGCGAGCTGGCCGGCTACTTCGCCGAGCACCACGCGGCCGAACTGACCGGCGGCACACCGGCGGCCGCAGCGGTCACGCCCGCCACCGAAGGCACCGCCCCGCGCCCGCCGCGCGCCCCGCGCCGTACCGCACGAGCCGGCGTCGCCGAACCCGCCAGACCCGCCAGACCCGCCGGGCCGGCCGAACCCGCCGACGACGACACCGCCGCCATCGCCGTCATCGGCCTGGCCGGCCGCTACCCGGCCGGCGACGACCTCGACGAGTTCTGGACCAGCCTGGTCGAGGGCCGCGACGCCATCACCGAGATCCCCGAGGAGCGCTGGGACCGCGACCGGTGGTACGACCCGGACCCGGCGGCGCCCGGCCTCGCCCACACCCGGTGGGGCGGGTTCCTGAGCGACGTGGACCGCTTCGACCCGCTGTTCTTCGGCATCTCCCCGCGTCAGGCCGAGCTGATGGACCCCCAGGAGCGGCTGTTCCTGCAGAACGCCTGGCATGTGCTGGAGGACGCCGGCTACCGGCGCGCCGACCTGGCCGGCCGCCCGGTCGGCGTGTACGTCGGCGTGATGTACGGCGAGTACCAGTTCCAGGGCGCCCTGGACGCGCTGCGCGGCGGTCGGCCGCTCACCGGCTCGTCCTACGCGAGCATCGCCAACCGGGTCAGCCACGCCCTGGACCTGTCCGGTCCGAGCATGGCGCTGGACACCATGTGCTCCTCCTCGCTCACCGCGATCCACCTGGCGTGCGAGAGCCTGCGCAGCGGCGAGAGCGAACTGGCCATCGCCGGGGGCGTCAACGTCTCGATCCACCCGTACAAGTTCGCCTTCCTCAGCCAGGGCCGCTTCCTGTCCTCCGACGGCCGCTGCCGGGCCTTCGGCGCGGGCGGCGACGGCTATGTGCCCGGGGAGGGCGTCGGCGCCGTCCTGCTGAAGCCCTACCGCAAGGCGCTGGCCGACGGGGACCGCATCCACGGCCTGATCCTGGGCAGCGCCGTCAACCACGGCGCCCGGACCAACGGATACAGCGTGCCCAACCCGCGCGCCCAGCAGCGCGCGATCACCACCGCGCTGGAACGGCCCGGCGTCACCCCCAAGGACATCGGCTACGTCGAGGCGCACGGCACCGGCACCGCCCTGGGCGACCCGATCGAGCTGACCGGCCTCACCCACGCCTACCGGTCCGCCGACGCCGCGCCCGGCACCTGGCCGATCGGCTCGGTCAAGTCCAACATCGGGCACCTGGAGTCCGCGGCCGGCGTCGCCGGACTCACCAAGGTGCTGCTGCAGTTCCGGCACCGCACCCTGGTCCCCTCGCTGCACTCGGCCGAGCTGAACCCCAACATCGACTTCGAGCGTTCCCCGTTCCGCGTCCAGCGCGAGCTGTCCGCCTGGCCCGACGGGGACCGGCCGCGCCGGGCCGGCCTCAGCTCCTTCGGCGCGGGCGGCTCCAACGCCCACCTCGTCCTGGAGGAGTCCCCGAACCCCGACCCGGTCACCGACGTACCGGCGGGCGAGCAGCGCGCCGGCGAACCCGTGCTGTTCCTGCTGTCCGCCCGCGACGAGGAAAGGCTGCGCGCCTACGCCGAGTCGGCCGCCCGCTTCGTCCGGACCGAGCACGTGCCGCTCGCCGACCTGTGCTTCACCACCCAGGTGGGCCGCGAGCCCCTCGACGCCCGGCTCGCGGTGGCGGTCACCGACGGCCGCGAACTCGTCGCCGCCCTGAGCCGGTTCGCCGACGGCGGCCCGGCCCCCGACCTCGGCGACGCGGGCCCGCTGGCCGAGCCGGCCCGCCGCTGGCTGGGCGGCGCCGACGTGGACTGGGCGGCCTGGCACGCCGGCCGGCCGGGGCCCGCCCCGCGCCGGGTGCGCGCCCCCCGCTACCCGTTCGCCCCGGAGCGCTACTGGATCCCGCTCGACCCCGACCTGGGCACGGGCGCTCCGCACCCGCTGGTCGACGCCAACGAGTCCACGGTCACCGAGGTCCGCTTCCGCAAGACACTGCACGCGCACGACCCGCTGCTGCGCGACCACGTGATCGAGGGCCGACCGCTGCTCGCGGGCGCGGCGACGCTGGAGTTCGTCCGCGCCGCCGCCGCGCTCGCCGAGCCCGGCACCCGGCACGCCCTGCGCGAGGTGGTGTGGGGCCGGGCCGTCGAACTCGCCGAGGGCCAGCTGGAGTTGTACGCCTCCTTCCGCCCGGACGGCACCGGCCTGGCCTTCGAGGTGTACAGCGGGACCGGTGCCGACCGCACCACCCACGCCCGCGGCAGTGCCGTCCCGGCCCCCGCCGCCCCCGAGGCCGCCGAGGACCTCGCCGCGCTGCGCGCCCGTCTGTCCGTCGTACGCGACGGACCCACCGCGTACACCGATTACGCGGCCGCCGGCTTCGCGTACGGGCCCTCCTTCCGCGTCATCGACGAGATCCGGGTCGGCCCCGGCGAGGCGCTGGTCCGGCTGGCCCGGACCGGCACCGCCCCGGACACCCAACTGCCCCCGGAGCTGCTCGACGGCGCCCTGCGGGCCTGCCACTGGACCGGCCGGACCACCGCACCGCGCCCCGGTGAGCTCGCCGTGCCCTTCAGCCTCGGCGCCCTGGACCACTTCGCCCCGCTGCCCGAGGTCTGCCACGCGCACGCCCGGCTGGTCGACGAGTCGGCGGGGGTGCGCCGCTTCGACCTGACCGTGTACGACGATCAGGGCCGCGTGCTGGCCTCCGTACGGGACTTCGCGGGCCGTCTGCCCGGCAGCCGGGCGGCCGGCGCGGGCCCCGCGGCCGACGCCCGGACGGCGCTTGCCGGCCGGACGCCCGCCGCGCCCACCGGGGAGGCCGTGCCCGAGCCCGCCTCCGGCGAGCCCCGACTCTACGAGCCGTACTGGCGCCCCGCCGCCGACCCGGAACCGGCGGAGGGCGCCGGGACCCTCGTCCTGCTCGGCCGCCGCCCCACGGAACTGGAGTCCGCGCTGGCCGCGACCGGTGTGTGGCGGCGCGTCGTCGCCATCGGGGAGGACACCGGCCGGCTCGCCTCCCTCGCCGACGAGGACGGGCTCGACCTCGCCGCCGTCCTCGGCGACGCGGACGACGGCTCGCCCGCCGACCGGCTCGAGCGCGCCTGCGCCCCCGTCCTGGACGTGCTCGACGCGGCCCGCACCGGCGTGCTGCCCGGCCGGGTGCGGTGCCTGGTGCTGCACCGGCAGAACTCCGGCGAGGACCGGCCCGAGTGGGCCGCCCTGGCCGGGTTCGCCCGCTCCACGGGGCCGGTCGCGCCGCGCCTGGAACTGCTCACCCTCGGCGTCGACATCGCGGCCCCGGCCACCGAGGTCGCCCGGGCCGTGGCGGTGGAACTGCGCGCCGCGCCCCGCGCCGCGGGCCTGGAGGTCCGCCGTACGGCCTCCGGCGAGCGGCAGGTACGGGCCCTGCGCCCGCTCACCGGCCCGGCCGCGCCGGCCGACGTGCCGCTGCGGGACGGCGGCGTGTACGTCCTGACCGGCGGCGCCGGCGCCCTCGGCCGTGTCCTCGCCGAGCATCTGGCCCGCACCCATGCGGCCAAGCTGGTGCTGATCGGCCGCTCCGAGCCCGACGAGCGGACCCGCGCCTGGCACCGCACGCTGACCGGACTCGGCGCCGAGGTGCTCGCGCTGCGGGCCGACGTGGCCCGGGCCGACGAACTCGGCGCGGCGCTGACCGCCGCCCGGGACCGGTACGGCGCCGTGCACGGCGTGTTCCACCTGGCGGGCGTCGCCGACCAGGGCCGCGCCGACGGCGACCGGGAGCGCTTCGCCCGGCTGCTCGGCGCCAAGACCCACGGCCTGCTCCACCTGGACCGGCTGACCCGCGAGGACCCGCTCGACCTCTTCGTGGTCTTCTCCTCCCTCTCCTCCCTCATCGGGGACTTCGGAGCGGCCGGCTACGCCACCGCCAACCGCTTCGCCGACCTCTACACGGTGCTCCGCGACCGCCGGGTGCGCCGGGGCGAGGGGCACGGCCGCAGTCTGTCCCTGGCCTGGCCGCTCTGGGCGGTCGGCGGGGTCGACGGGCTGGTCCACGAGGAGGAACTGGCCGCGTACACCCGCCGCAGCGGTATGCGGGCGCTGAGCGCGGAAGCGGGCCTCGACCTCCTCGCCCGCTCCTTCGCCCCCGGCGCCTCGTGGCTCGTGCCCGCCTGGGGCGACCCGGCGGCCGTCGACGCCGCCCTGACGGGCACGCCCGCCCCGTCCCGGCCCACCCCGTCCCGGCCTCTCGCGTCGGAGCCCCTCGCATCGGAGCCCGTCCAGTCGGCTCCCGGCGCCGCCCGCGCCGGCCGGCTCCGGGAGCGGTTGGTGGAGCACCTGCGCGAGGTCCTCGCGGGCGTGCTGAAGCTGCCCGTCGGGCGCCTCGACAGCCGCGTCCCGCTGGACGACTACGGCCTGGACTCGGTGCTGGTCATGGAGACCAACTCACTGCTGGGCAAGGACTTCCCGGGCCTGCGCGGCACCGTGTTCTTCGAGTTCCGGACGGTCGACGAGCTGGCCGACCACATTCTCGCCGAGCAGGCCGACGCCGTCACCCGCCTGTTCCCCGAGGAGACCGAGCCGTCTCGGCAGGAGACGCCGTCGTCACGGCAGGAGACACCGCTGGCGCGGCAGGACACCGCTCCCGCTCCCGCGTCCGCGCCGGCCCCCGGCCCGCACACCCCGCCCGCCGGCCGAGACGCCGACGAGCCGATCGCGATCATCGGCGTCAGCGGCCGCTATCCCCAGGCGGACACCCTGGAGGAGTTCTGGCGCAACCTCGCCGAGGGCCGCGACTGTGTGACGGAGGTCCCGGCGGACCGCTGGGACGCGGAGGCCCTGTTCGACCCGGATCCGGACGCGCCGGGCCGCAGCTATGGCCGCTGGGGCGGTTTCCTGTCCGATGTCGACTCCTTCGACTCGCTGTTCTTCCAGATCTCGCCCAAGCAGGCCCGCACGATGGACCCGCAGGAGCGGCTGTTCCTGGAGACGGCCTGGTCGGCGCTGGAGAACGCGGGCTACCCCCCGTCGCGCATCCCGGCGCCGAGGTTCGGCGGGCAGGGGCACGACGTCGGCGTGTTCGTCGGCGTCATGTGGGACGACTACGCGATCCTCGCCGCCACCGAGTCCGCGCGTGGCAACCACCAGGTCGTGCTCGCCAACCGTTCCGCCATCGCCAACCAGGTCTCCTACTTCGGGGACTTCCGCGGCCCGAGCGTGGTGATCGACACCGCCTGCTCCGCGTCCCTGGTCGCCGTGCACCAGGCCTGCGAGTCGATCCGCCGCGGCGAGTGCTCGTACGCCATCGCCGGCGGCGTCAACGTCGCCGTGCACCCCGACAAGTACGTCCACCTCAGCCGCAAGAGCATGCTGTCCACCGACGGCCGCTGCCGCGCCTTCGGCGCGGGCGGCACCGGGTACGTGCCCGGCGAGGGCGTCGGCGCGGTGCTGCTCAAGCGGCTGTCGGACGCGGTCCGGGACGGTGACACCGTGCACGCCGTGATCCGGGCCAGCGCCGTCAACCACGGCGGCCGCACCAGCGGCTACACCGTCCCCAACCCGCAGGCCCAGCAGGCGCTGGTGGAACAGGCGCTGGCCGCCGCGGGCATCGACGCCCGCACCATCGGCTGCGTCGAGGCCCACGGCACCGGCACCGCGCTCGGTGATCCGATCGAGCACACCGCGCTGGCCCAGGCCTTCGCCCGGCACACCGGCGACACCGGGTTCTGCGCGCTCGGCTCGGTGAAGTCCGCCATCGGCCACCTGGAGGGCGCGGCCGGAATCGCCGGGCTCACCAAGGCCGTCCTCCAACTGCGCCACGGCACACTGCTGCCCACCCTGCACGCCGAGGAACTCAACCCCGTCATCGACTTCGAGAACTCGCCGTTCACCGTGCAGCGGGAGACGGCGCCGTGGCCGCGCGCGTACGACGGCGACGGCCGTCCGCTGCCGCGCCGCGCCGCCGTCAGCTCGTTCGGGGCCGGCGGCACCAACGCGCACGTCGTGGTGGAGGAGTACCTGACCCCCGAGCCGGCCCCGGCCGGGCCCGAGCAGGCGGAGCTGATCGTCCTGTCCGCCCGCGACGAGGACCGGCTGCGCGCCCGCGCGGCCGACCTGGGCCGCGCCCTCGCCGAGCCGGGCGCCCCCAGGCTGGCCGACGTCGCCCACACCCTGCGCGTGGGCCGCGAACCCCTCGCCGTACGGCTGGCGTTCGTCGCCGCCGACCTCGCGGACGCGGCCGGCAAGCTCGCCGCCGTCGGCCGGGGCGAGGGCGGCCAGTGGCTGCACCGGGGCCGGGTGGAGCAGCACCCGCCGCTGGCCGGCCTGCTGACCGACGGCGTCGGCGGCGAGGAGTTCCTCGCCGGCCAGATCGCGGCCGGCGCCGACGACCTCCTCGGCCGGATGTGGGTGTCGGGCGTCACCGTCGACTGGGACCTGCTGGACCGCCTGCGCCCCGCCGGGCGCCGCCGGGTGCCGCTGCCGACGTACCCCTTCGAGCGGGCACGGCACTGGCTCGACACCACGCCCGCCTCCACCCCCGCCCCCGCGCGGGGCCCGCGCCGATGGGAGCGCCGGCTCGCCGCCGACGAGCCGGTGCTGCGCGACCACGTGGTCGACGGGCGGCCCATCCTGCCCGGCGTCGGCCACCTGGACCTGGTCGCCGAGGCGAGCGGGGGACTGGCCGGGCGGGCCTGCCTGGACGTCCGGTGGGTCGTCCCGCTGGCCCTGAGCGGGGCCGAGGAGAGGGTGGCGGTGGCCTTCGACGGCGACCGGTACGAGATCCGCGGCGCCGACGACGCCGTACGCTCCTGCGGCCGCCTCGCCGCCGCCCCGCCCGCGCCCGACCCCCTCGACGTCACCGCGCTGCGCGCCCGCCTGGACGAGGGCCCGGACGAGGACTCCTTCTACCGGGCGCTGGCCGGGCAGGGGCTGCCGTACGGGCCGTTCTTCCGCCGCGTCCGGCAGGTGTGGACCGGCCGGGACGAGGTGCTCGGCCGGATCGGCGAGGCCGCGGGCACAGACCCGGCGCACGCCCTGCACCCGGGCGTCCTGGACGCCGCCCTGCACACCGTCGCCGCCCTGCTGGTGCGCCGCCGGGACCGGGACGCCCGGCCGATGCTGCCGTTCGCGGCCGACCGCGTCGAGGTGTTCGGCCCGGTACCGGCGACCGGCTGGTCGTACGTCCGGGAGACCGCGACCGACCGCTGCGAGGTGCTGCTCTGCGACGACACCGGCGCGGTACGGGTCCGGTTCGAGGGTCTGACCTACCGCGAGGCCAAACCGTCCGCGGTGGTCGTGCACCGGCCGGTGTGGACCGCCCGGCCCGCCGAGGAGCGCGCCGCGGCCGCCCGCAGCGTGCTGCTGGTCGGGGAGCGGCTGGACGCCGAGCCCGCCGCCGGCATCGCCCGCGCCCACCACGGCGCCGACGTACGGCGGCTCCCGGCCGGCCCCCGCGGCCTCACGGACGCCGAACTCGACCGCGCCCTGGCCGGAGCCGACGCACCGGACCTGGTCTACTTCCTCAGCCCGGCCCCCGGGCACGAGCCCGCCGACCGCGCCGAGCTGCGCGCCCTGACCGACCGGGGCCCGGTCGCCCTGTACCGCCTGGTGCGGGCGCTGGCCCGGCACGGCGTGCTGGAGCGCGAGACCCGCCTGAAGGTCGTCACCACCGACGTCCACCCGCTGGAGGCAGGCGACGACTCCTCCCCGTGGGCCGCCGGAACCGCCGGCCTGGCCGCCGTCGCGGCCAAGGAGTTCCCCGCGCTCCGCGTGGCGCTCGTCGACGTCCGCGCGGCGGAGGCGGCCCGGGCCGCCGACGCGATCGTGGCCGAGCCGTTCCCGGCCCGGCCGGTGCCGGTGTCGCTGCGCGCGGGCGTCCGCCGGGTGCGCTCCCTGGAGCGGGTCGAACTGCCCGCCGCGGCCCCCCGGTTCCGCCCGGGCGGCGTCTACCTGGTCGTCGGCGGGCTCGGCGCCGTCGGCCGGGACACCTGCCGGTACCTGGCCCGTGCCTACGGAGCGAAGCTGGTCGTGGTCGGTCGCTCACCGCTCGACGAGACCCGGCGGCAGATCGTCGCGGAGCTGGAGAAGGCGGGCGCCGAGGTCCGCTACCTCGCCCTCGACGCCACCGACCCGGACGCGCTGAAGGAGGCCGTCGAGGGCGCCGTACAGGAGTTCGGCGCCCTGCACGGGGTGATCAACGCGGCGATGGTGCTGGTCAACCAGGTGCTGAGGGAGCTGCCCGAGGCCGGGCTGCGGACCGCCCTGGAGTCCAAGACCGACTCCACGTGGAGCCTGCTGCGGGCGGTGCGCGAGGTGCCGCTGGACTTCGCGCTCTTCTACTCGTCCGGCGTGGCCTTCGAGGCCAACCACGGCCAGGCCGGCTACGCCGCCGGCTGCGCCTTCGCCGACGCCTGTGCCCTGCACGCCGCTCGCACCCTGCCCTTCCCGGTGCGGGTCCTCAACCTCGGCTACTGGCACGCGGGCGGCGACCCGGAGCGGGAGCGGGTGCTGCGCCGCTTCGGCGCCGCCGGCATCCGGCCGCTGAGCGCCGAGCAGGGCATGACCGTCGTCGAGCGGACCCTCGCGGCCGGGCTGCCCCAGGTGTTCGCCCTGGACGCCGACCGGCCCATCCTGGAGAACCTCGGCATCGACCCCGACCGCACCCTGAGCGTGCTGCCGGGCGTCGCGCCGGACCCGCTGCCCGAGGTCCGCTCCGCGGGAGCGTCCGCCGAACTGGTCACGCACCAGCACGCCGTCGCCGAGCTGGAGCGACTGGCGGCGTCACTGCTGGCGTCGGTGCTGCACCGGGCGGGCCTGTCCGACGCGCGCGAGGCGTCCGGGGACGCGGGCGAGGCGTCCGGGGAGGAACTCGCCGGGCGCCTGGGCGTGGTGCCCGAGCACGCCGCGCTGTTCCGGGCCCAGCTCGACATCCTCGTGGAGACGGGCTGGCTGACGGTCACCGGCACCGGTGGTTTCCGCCCGACGGGCCGGGCGGTGGAGCCCGAGGCGGTGTCGCTCGCCGCTCTGGACGGGCTGACGGCCCGCCACCCGGCCCTCGCGCCGGTGGGCACGCTGCTGCGCGACTGCCTGACCGAGCTGCCCGCCATCCTCACCGGCCGCCGCCCCGCCATGGAGATCCTCTTCCCCGACGGCTCCGCCGAGCGGGTGGCCGCCGTGTACCGGGGCGACCCGGTCACCGACCGCTGCAACGCGGAGGTGGCCCGGCTCGTGGTCGAACAGGTCGAGGCCCGCCGGGCCGCCGACCCCACCACACCGGTCCGGATCCTGGAGGTCGGCGCCGGGACGGGCGGCACGACGGCGACCGTCCTCGAGGCGCTCGCCCCCTACCGGGACGCGGTGGAGTACGTGTTCACCGATGTCTCCCCGGCCTTCGTCCGAAAGGCCAGGAGCCGGTTCGGCGCGCGGTACCCCTTCGTACGCTTCGAGACGCTGGACATCGAGGCCGACCCGGCGGGGTGGGGGCCGGCGCCCGGCGCCCACGACGTGGTGCTCGGCACCAACGTCCTGCACGCCACCCGGCGGTTGTCCGACACCCTGACGCGCGCCAAGGCGCTGCTGCGAAGGGGCGGGGTGCTCCTCCTCGTCGAGGGCACCAGGCCCCGGCACCAACTGGCGCTGATCTTCGGCCTGACGGCGGGCTGGTGGTTGTTCGCCGACCCCGAGCAGCGGCTGCCCCGGTCGCCACTGGCGAGCGAGCGGCAGTGGCGGGACGTCCTGGCGGCGTGCGGATTCACGCACATCAGCGCGGCGGCGCCGACGACGGAGGCCGGAGCGGCCTTCCAGAGCGTCATCGCCGCCGTCAGCGACGGCGTGGTGTCCGTCGCCGAGCGGCGGGACCCGGCCCCCACCCCCGTCTCCCCGTCCCCCCTCCCGGTTTCCCCGGCCCCCGCCCCCGTCTCCCCGTCCCCCCTCCCGGTTTCCCCGGCCCCCGCCCCCGTCGCCCCGGCCCCGGCCCCCGCCCCCGCCCCGGCTCCGGTTTCCGGCGGCGACGACGAGCTCCGGCGGGTGACGGAGGT
Organism: Streptomyces sparsogenes subsp. cuspidosporus; assembly: GCF_039532705.1. Taxonomy (NCBI): domain Bacteria; kingdom Bacillati; phylum Actinomycetota; class Actinomycetes; order Kitasatosporales; family Streptomycetaceae; genus Streptomyces; species Streptomyces sparsogenes. The sequence continues at coordinate 73,670 of NZ_BAAASD010000002.1, forward strand.
CTTCGCCCGGGTCCTGGAGATGACCCCCGACCGGCTCGACCCCGACCTCACCTTCGAGAACTACGGAGTGGACTCGCTGGTCGTCCTCGAACTGACCAGGGCCCTGGAAGCGGTGTACGGACCCCAGCCGGCGACCCTCCTCTTCGAGCGGATCACCATCCGGCAGCTGGCCGACCACCTCCGCGTCGAGACACCCGCCCCGGCGTCCACCGCCCCGGCGTCCCCAGCTCCCGCGGAACCCGCCCCCGCGCCCCCCGTCCCCGCGTCCCCCGCTCCCGCGGAACCCGGGGCCGCCGGGGGCGACGACGCCGAGCGGCTGGTCGCCTCCCTGTCCGACGCGGCGGTCGATGAACTGCTGGCCGAACTGCTCTCCCAGTACGGCGAGCCCGAGGAAGGCGGACGATGACCGCCCTGCCGCGCCCGTCCGCCGCAGGCCCCGACACGGACGAAGGGAACCGCCCGTCATGACGGCGTACCAGGCGGCACAGCCGTACGAGTCACCGCTCACCGCGCTTCAGCACGGGATGCTGCTGTACAGCCTCAGCGCCCCGGACGACGGCGTGTACGTGCAGCAGAAGATCGTCACCCTGCGCCACACCGTGGACGCGACCGTGCTGCAGCGGGCGCTCGACGACCTGGTGGCCCGGCATCCGGTGCTGCGCACCACCTTCGCACTGGACGACCCGTCCGCCCCCCGCCAAGTGGTCCACCCGCACGGCCGGGCCACGCTGTTCCATGACGACTGGCGCGGCGACGCGGACCCCGAGGGCCGCCTGCGCCGCTTTCTGCGCGAGGACGCCCGGCGTCCCTTCGCCTTCGCCGAGGAACCGCCGACGCGCTTCGCCCTGCTGCGCATCGGCCAGGCCGACTACCGGCTGCTGTGGACGTCGCACCACGCGCTGATGGACGGCCGCTCCTACGCACTGCTGCTGTCCGAGCTGTTCGAGTCGTACGACGCCGCGGTCGGGGGCCGGGAAGCCGTGTTGCCCCCGCGGCCCGGGTTCGAGGCGTATGTGCGCCGGCTCGCCGAGCAGGACCCCACGCCGGGCGAGACGTTCTGGCGGGAGTACCTGGATGGGCTCCGCGGCCCCACGCCGCTCGTGGTGGCCGCCGAGCGCGCACTCGGCCCCGGCGAGGACGCCTTCGGTACCGTCCGGGCGGAACTGGACGCGGACACGGTGGAAGCCGCCGCCGCGCTCGCCAAGCGGTGCGGCGGCACCCTCAACAACGTCGTCCAGGCCGCGTGGTCCCTGCTGCTCGGCAGCTACAGCGGCAGCGGCGAGGTGGTGTTCGGCGTCACCAAGTCCCGCAGGTCCTTCGCGCCCGAAGGCCGCGACATGGTGGGCCTGCTGATCAACACCCTGCCGTTGCGCGTGGCCCTCGACGCCTCGGCCACCGGGGCCGACCTGGTGCGCGCCCTGCGCGAGGGGCATCTCGCCCTGCGCCGCGGCGAGCACATCGAGCTGCCCCGCATCCACCGGCTCAGCGCCGTTCCGGATGACTCCACCCTGTTCGAGAGCGTCGTCGTCTTCGAAAGCCGTACCGTCCAGGCCGAGCTGCGGCAGCGGGGCGGAGCCTGGCGGGACCGCGACTTCCACCTGGAGGAACGCAGCAACTACCCGCTCACCCTCAGCGCCTACCAGGACGAGCGGCTGCTCCTCAAGCTCGGCCACGACCGGCGGCGGCTGACGGACGCGGTCGCCCGGCAGGTGCTGGACGACACGGTGACGCTGCTCCGGGCGCTGATCGAGACACCCGACCTGCCGACCGGAGAGCTGTGCGCCGGGACCGGCCCGGGCTCCGGCGCGCTGGCCCGGCGCCGGGCGGCGTGCGGCCCCGACGCGCGGCGGCACTGGGCCGAGCGGACGGCCCGGCTGAACCCCCCGAACCCCCCACAGGCCGACCCCACCGGGCCTGCCCCCGTGGTCCGGCTGGACACCCGGCACACGGCCGATCCGGAGCTGCTGCTCGCCGCGGTCCTGGCCTTCGTCTCCCGCGGCACGGAGGAGGCGGACACCGGGGTCGCCCTGCGTTGGCGGCACCTGGCCGCCTGCCCGCCCCACCCGGCGGTGGCGACCCACGTTCCGTTCCCCCTGCCGTTCCTCGACGACGGCAGGCCCTTCGCCCGGATCCACGACGAGGTGCGGTCCCTCCTGCACGACGACGAGACGATGGGCGTCCCCGCCCGGGACCCGCGGACGGAACGCTGGCCGGTCCGCGTCGAACTGCACACCGGACCCGCCCCGGGCGGCGCCGCGCTCCCTGGCGAGGCGACCGGCGGCGCGACGGCCCGGCTGGTGCGGATCGCCGAGGACGGCTCGTGGGTGGACTGGGCGGACCCCGACCCGGCGGCGGCCGCGCGGTTCGCGGCCTTCCTCGACGCCGTCGCGGCCGACCCCGGCCGGCCGGTGACCGAGGTGGCGGAGCCGACCCCCGACGAGCGCACCCGTGTGCTGGAGGAGTGGAACGACACCGCGGCCGACTACCCCTCCCACCTCTGTGTGCACCAACTCTTCGCCGACCAGGCCCGGCGCCGCCCCGACGCCGTCGCCGTCGCCTGCGGGGACCGCACGCTCACCTACCGGGAACTGGACGAGCGGTCCGACCGGCTCGCGTCCGAACTCGCCGCACGCGGCGCCCGCCCCGGTGAGCTGGTCGGGGTGGCGCTGAGCCGCTCCCCGGAACTGCTGGTCGGCCTGCTGGCCGTGCTGAAGGCGGGTGCCGCCTACGTCCCGCTCGACCCCGTGTACCCGCCGGAGCGCATCGCGGCCATGGCCGACGACGCGCGACTGCGGCTGGTGGTCACCGAGTCCGCGCTGCGGCCCACGCTGAGCGGCGTACACGCCGGCCTGCTGCTCCTCGACGAGGACCGCGAACGCCCGGCCGGCCGGTGCGTCCCGGCCGGTCCCGACGACCTGGCGTACGTCATCTACACCTCGGGCTCCACCGGGAGGCCCAAGGGCGTGCGGATCGGGCATCGCGCGCTGACGAACTTCCTGTGCGCCATGGCCCGGCGACTCGGCTGCGCCGGGCACGACCGGCTGCTGGCCGTGACCACCGTGTGCTTCGACATCGCGGGACTGGAGCTGTACCTGCCGCTGATCACGGGGGCGCGGGTGGAGATCGCGCCGGCCGAGACCGCGGCGGACGGCTTCGCCCTGGGAGCCCTGCTGGAGCGGACCCGGCCCACCATGATGCAGGCCACCCCCGCCACCTGGCGCATGCTGCTCACCGCGGGCTGGACGGGACATCCGGGCCTGAAGGCGCTGTGCGGCGGTGAGGCGCTGCCGTCGGACCTGGCCGATGAAATCCTCGCCAGGGCCGGGGAACTGTGGAACCTGTACGGGCCCACCGAGACCACCATCTGGTCGACGGCCTGCCGCGTCGAACGCGGTGACCGGGTGACGATCGGCCGCCCCCTGGCGAACACCCGCTGCTATGTGCTGGACCGCTTCGGCGAACCCGTCCCGCCCGGGAAACCGGGGGAGCTGTACATCGCCGGGGACGGAGTGGCCGACGGATACCTCGGGCGGCCCGAGCTCACCGCCGAGCGGTTCGTGAAGGATCCCTTCGGGCCCGGCGGTACGCGGATGTACCGGACCGGCGACCTCGTCCGGCAGCTCGCCGACGGCCGGCTGGAGTACCTCAACCGCGTCGACAGCCAGGTCAAGCTGCACGGCTACCGCATCGAACTGGGCGAGATCGAGCACCACCTGCGCGCCCGGCAGGGCATCCGGGAGGCGGTCGCGGTGGTCCGCGAGGACAGCCCGGGCGACCGCCGGCTCGTCGCGTACGTGGTGGCCGACCCCGGCACGGCACCGGACACCGCCGCGCTGCGCGACGCCCTGCGCGGCGTGCTGCCGGGCTACATGGTGCCCGCGGCCGTGGTCGTCCTGGACGAGGTGCCGCTCACCCACAACGGCAAGGTCGACCGCAAGGCCCTGCCCGTCCCGGTCCAGGCCGGGCCGGAGCGCCCGGCCGCGCTCACCACCGACACCGAGCGGGCGGTCGCCGCCGTCTGGCGCCGGGTGCTCGGCGTGCCCCTGGTCGGCCCGCGGGACAACTTCTTCGACCTGGGCGGCAATTCCCTCTTGATGATGCACGTGGTCAAGGAGTTGCGGGACACGCTGGATCCGTCGGTCACCCGCGTCGACGTGTTCCGCTACCCCACCGTCGGCGAGATGGCCCGCCACCTGGCCGCGCGGCGGGGCGGCGAACGGCCGGCCGCCCCGGCCCGGCCGACCCGGGCCCGGCGCGAGTCGCTGGAACGGCTGCGCCGCAGGCGCACCACGAGGGGAACGGGCCCCACCGCCACCTGAGACACACGTCATTCCGCCCGCGTCATTCCGCGTACGCCCATCCGTGAAGGGAAGGACCATGGCCCACTGCGCCGTGTGCTCTCTGCAAGAGGGCCACCCCGGCATCACCCTGGACGAGAACGGGACCTGCAACCTGTGCAACCTCGAAGTGGCCGATGAGCTGCTGGAGAACTTCACCTACACCAACCGGGTCTTCGAGGAGTTCACCGCCGCCGGCCCCAACCGCGACGGCGAGTTCGACTGCCTGTTCATGTACAGCGGCGGCAAGGACAGCACGTACATGCTGGACAAGTTCGTCAACGAATACGGCAAGCGGGTCCTTGCCTATACCTTCGACATCCCCTTCGAGAGCGAGCACGCCGCCGACAACATCAAGCTGGCGAAGGAGAAGATCCCCGCGCATTTCGTGCTGGACTCGGACGAGGCCGGCATCACGACGATGATGCGCGACGTCTTCAACCGGCCCGCGCCGCAGAAGCCCGGAGAGTATCTCGACGAGAAACTGCCGTGCGTGTCCTGTCGCACGTTCTTCGTGATCCGGGCCATTCTCTGCGCGATCCGCAACAAGATCCCGTACATCGCCCTGTGCGCGGACCCGCAGCAGATCCTCACCATGGAGTCCAACGTCCGGGAGATCGTGCGCGGTTTCTACGAGACGTTCGGCCGCGAGCTGACCGGTCGGCTCTTCGGGGAGGAACTGGAGGACGTGCTGTTCGCCACCGACGAGGAGCTCCCGAAGGTCGTCTTCCCGTTCATCGCGATGCGCTACGACTACGACCCCGACGCGATGGTGCGGGAACTGAAGGCCAAGGGGCTGTACCAGTCCTCGCCGCTGGAGACCCACTGCACCCTGTATCCCCTGCTGAACTACTACTCGTTCAAGAACTGGGGCTGCATGTTCTACAAGCTGAACGCCTCCAGTTACCTGCGCGCGGTGAAGAAGAACAAGAACTACGACCGCTCCACCTACAGCATCAAGTTCCCGCGCGCGGCGAATCTGCCGGACCTCGAGCAGCGTCTCCAGGACATCATCTTCGACATCGCCCGGGGCGATGCCGACCCGCGGGTGCACGAGCCGGCGCTGGTCGAGATCTTCAGGGAACTCCATGGGGACGAGAACGCGGCCCACTTCGTGGCCCGCAGTTTCCTCGACATGCGCGCGACGGCCACCCGTATGGGAATAAAGCTCGCCTGAAGGAGGCAGAGATGGACCAGCACGACATCAGGGAAACCGATATCGCCATCGTCGGCATGGCGTGCCGCCTGCCGGGCGCTCCCTCCGTGGAGGCCTTCTGGCGCAATCTGCGGGAGGGCGTGGAGTCGACGACCTTCCTGTCCGACGAGGAACTGCTCGCCGCGGGCGTGGATCCGCAGCTCATCAATGACCCGAACTATGTCAAGGCCGCCCAACTGCTGCCCGACATCGACACGTTCGACGCCGACCTCTTCCGGGTCACCGCGGACGAGGCGGAGATACTCGACCCGCAGCAACGGCAGTTCCTCGAATGCGCCCTGGAAGCGCTGGAGGACGCCGGATACGACCCCGGCGCCTACGACGGCACCATCGGCGTGTACGCGGGCGCCGGCCTGAACACCTACCTGCTCAACAACCTCCACGACCGCTACCGCGACGCCTCCACCCTCGACGACTACCGGCTGATGCTGGCCAACGACAAGGACTTCCTGGCCACCCGGGTGTCCTACAAGCTGGACCTGCGGGGCCCCAGTCTCAGCATCAACACCGCGTGCTCCACCTCACTGGTCGCCGTGCACACCGCCTGCCTCAGCCTGATCAGCGGCGACTGCGACGCGGCACTGGCCGGGGCGGTGCACATCAAGGTGCCCCAGCGGAAGGGGTACCGCTACCAGGAAGGCATGATCCTCTCCCCGGACGGGCACTGCCGCGCCTTCGACGCCAAGGCGCAGGGCACCATCGTCGGGGACGGCGTCGGCGTGGTGGTCCTCAAGCGGCTCCGCGACGCCCTCGATGACGGCGACTTCATCCACGCGGTCATCAAGGGCACCGCCGTCAACAACGACGGCGCGGCGAAGGCCGGTTACACCGCTCCGACCGTCGAGGGCCAGGCGGCCGTCATCCGCGACGCCCAGGAGATCGCCGACTGCCCGCCGCACACCATCGGATACGTCGAGGCGCACGGCACGGGCACACCGCTCGGCGACCCCATCGAGGTGACCGCGCTCAACACCGTGTTCACCGAGGACACCGAGGGGGTCGGCCGCTGCGCGATCGGCTCGGTGAAGACCAACATCGGCCACCTCGACGTCGCCGCGGGCATGGCGGGCCTGATCAAGACCTCGCTGATGCTGCGCCACGCCGAGCTGGTCCCCAGCCTGAACTTCGAGTCGCCCAACCCGGACATCGACTTCGACGCCGGGCCGTTCCACGTCGCCACCGAACTCACCGACTGGCCCGCCACCGACGGCGCGCCGCGCCGCGCCGGCGTCAGCGCGTTCGGGATCGGCGGCACCAACGCGCACGTCGTCCTGGAGGCGCCGCCGGCCCGCCCGGCGCCGTCCGAGCCCCGTCCGGCCGAGCTCCTGGTGCTCTCGGCCCGCTCACCGCAGGCCCTCCAGCGGGCCATGGCCGACCTGGCCCGGCACCTGCGGAAGCATCCGGAACTCTCACCCGCCGACGTGGCCAAGACCCTCGGCGTCGGCCGCCGTGCCCATCGCCATCGCTGCGCCGTGGTCTGCTCCGACCTGCGCGAGGCAGCCCTCGCCCTCGCCCTCGCGGACCGCGAGCAGCTGATCACCGGGGAGCTGGCGGGCGACCGCCCCGACGTGGTCTACGGCGTGGCCGACCGGCTCGGGGACGGTGGCGCCCACGCCGTGGCGCTGCTGCGCGAACTGCCCGCCTACCGCACGGAGATCCAGGCGGTGACCGGCACGGACGGAGGGGACGCCGAAGCGCTGCTGGGCTCGGACGACCTGGCTGCGGCCCTGGTCGCCCAGCTGGCCGCCGCCCGCCTGTTCACCGCGTGGGGTGTGCGGCCCGCCGCCGTGACCGGCGGCCCGGTGGCCCGGCTCGTCGCCGCCTGCCTGGCCGGCGGGCTCACCGTACCGGAGGCCCTGCGCCTGATCGAGGAGGACCCGGCCACCTGGACCGGCGTACCGCCGACGCCCTCCGACATCCCCACGGGCGCCCTGCTGCTGCGCCTCCAGCCCGAGAGCACCGCTTCCCTGGGCCTGCACCGCACCGCACACGACCTGGCGACGGTGTGGACCGCGGGAGCCGACGTCGACTGGGAGGCGTTCTACGGCGGCGAGCAGCGCTGCCGTGTCCCGCTGCCGCACTACCCGTTCGAGCGCACGCGCCACTGGATCGAACCGGAACACCGCGCCGCGCGGCGCACACCGGCGCCCGACGCCCTGCCCGAGCGGCTCGCCGCGGCTGTCGGCCACGAACGTGTCGACATCATCACCGAGTTCGTGCAGCGAAAGATCGCCACGGTGCTGGGCGGGGAGGCGGGCGGGCTCCCGGAGACCGACCGCAATCTGTTCGACATGGGCCTGGACTCGCTCATCCTGATCGACGTGACCGCCCATCTCGGCGACGCGCTGGGCGAGCAGGTGGACGCGTCCGCGTTCGTGGAGTACCCCACGATCCGCTCCTTCTCCGAGCACCTGGCCATCGACCTCGGCCTGGTGGAGGAGTCCCCGGCGCAGCAGGACACCATCCGGACCTCCCGGCGGGCCCAGCGCGCGGCCGCCCGCCGCACCGGCCAGGCCTGACCTAGGGGTGTCTCCCCGATCTCTGCGGGCCCGCGACGCCTGGCACGCTCCCCCAGCTAACGCTGGGAGGTGCCCCCTCTCGCTGCGTTGTCGGGCCCGCCCGAGTAGGCCCGCCCCCAGCTACCGCTGGGCGGGGGTACCTCCCGGCCGAAGGCTGGGGGCGCCCCCGCGAGGGCGACCCTCCGCCTTGCGATCGGGGGGTACCGCCCAGCGGTAGCTGGGGGAGCACCAGACGCCGCGGGCCCCGCGGCGTCAGCCGCTGATGTCACCGTCACAGAGATCGGGGAGACACCCCCTACAGCAAACGGGCCGGGTTCGCCGACGGTGTCGGCGAACCCGGCCCGCTCCTCCTGGAGACATCGCCGGCCGGCGGTCGGGTCAGCCGTCGGCCGCGCCCCACTCGATCAGCTCGCGCCCGGGGGAGAACAGGCGCGGGGCGACCACCTTGAGGTGGGGCGGCGCGGACTGGCGGGAGGGCTTGAGGAGGAGGGTCTGGACGCCGTCCTCCGCCGGGTCCGGCCGGCCGGGCGCGTCCTCGAAACCCGCGAAGCGGTAGGCGACCTCCATCATCCGGTTGCGTTCGGTGCGGCGGAAGGCCGCGGTGAGGGCGGTGCCGGCGCGGGCGGCCTCGTCGGTGAGCCAGCGCAGCAGGGCCGCCCCCACACCGAAGGACACCACGCGGCAGGAGGTGGCGAGCAGTTTGATGTGGTGGGCGTCGGGGCGCCGCTCGAGGAGGATGACGCCGATGGCACCGTGCGGGCCGAAGCGGTCGGTGAGGGAGGCGACCAGCACCTCGTGCCGCTCGTCCTCGATGAGGGAGCGCAGGTCCGCGTCGGAGTAGTGGACGCCGGTGGCGTTCATCTGGCTGGTGCGCAGGGTGAGCTCCTCGACGCGGGAGATCTCCTCGTCGCCCGCGTGCTCGATGCGCAGCTCCAGGGACAGGGAGCGCAGGAACTCCTCGTCGGTGCCGCTGTGCTCGGAGCGCTCGGCCTCCCGGCGGAAGCCCGCCTGGTACATCTCCCGGCGGCGGCGGGCGTCGTGGGTGACCACGGTCGGGCTGAACTCCGGGCGGGTGGGCAGGGACAGCGCGTCCTCGGCCGGGTAGCAGCGCACGTCGGGGAGGTGGAACTCGACCTCCGCCCGCTCGGTCGGCTGGTCGTCGATGAAGGCGACGGCCGACGGCGCGAAGTTCAGCTCGTCGGCGATGGCCCGGACGGAGGCGGACTTCGCCCCCCAGCCGATGCGCGGAAGGACGAAGTACTCGGCGAGCCCGAGCTTCTCCAGCCGCTCCCAGGCGTGGGTGTGGTCGTTGCGGCTGGCGACCGACTGGAGGATGCCGCGTGAGTCGAGTTCGACCACGACGTCCCTGATCGCGGGCGGGATCTCGACCTCGTCGCCCTCCAGCAGGGTGCCGCGCCACAGGGTGTTGTCCAGGTCCCAGACCAGGCACTTGACGGTGGGGTGCTGCTCGGTCACGTGGTCCATCCCTCCCGGTTCACACTTCCCACAGGGTTACGGTCCAGGCGGCGACCGGGCTGTTGCTGATCACCAGGACGTGGTCGCCGGGATTCAGCTCCCCGGTGGCCAGCAGGCGGTCGAGGTTGAGCACGACGTCCATCGGGCCGAGGTGGCCCAGCTCGGCCAGGTGTGCCGCGCAGACCGGGTGGATCGGCACGCCCAGCGTGGCGTGCCAGAAGTCGAACGCGCTGGCGGTGACGTTCTGCATCAGCATGGTGGCCACCTCGCCCTTGCCGACGCCCGCGTCGGCGAGGACCTGGTCGACCAGCGGGCCGAGGCGGGTACGGCTCTGCATGGCGAGCTCGAAGGAGTAGCGGTCGTTGTCGGCGCACTCCTCGCGCCACTGGGACCAGGGCCGGTCCTTGTACTCGACCTTGAACAGGTCGTGGAAGGAGCCGTCGGCCTCCATCCGGTGGGCCTTGAGCACCGGGCGGCCGCCCCGGACCAGGGTCATGGCGAAGGCCCCGTCCCCGATCACCGTGACCGGGCGGCGGACCCGGGCGGCGGCGGTGGGCCGGCTGCCGTAGGTGATCAGCACACTCTGCCGGGCGGGGTCGCCGAGGATCAGATCGCGGCCCAGCCCCCAGGCGGCCGAGGAGCCGGCGCAGCCCAGGCCGTCGATGGTGAACGGAAAGGTGCCGGTCAGCCCGGCGAGGTGGGAGATCTTCCCGGCGTCCGAGCCGATCAGGACGTCCGGCGCCCGCGAGCCGATGTGCAGGACGAGGTCGGGGGTGGTGGGATGGGCGGCGATCAGCTCCCGGCAGGCGCGGGCGGCGAGTTCGGTCGGTTCGGTGTCGGGGAACACCCCGACCGTCCGGATGCCCGCCTGCTCGGCGAACTTCAGCTCCTCGTCGCCGAGCAGGTCCAGCTCCGGCAGGTCCTCGACGGCCACCCGTTCTTCCGGCAGCAGGCAGTACACCGCCCCCAGGCCGACGGTCCCCGCGGTTTCGGTTCCGATGGTCATGTCACCCTCTCCAGAGCGCGCTCCGCGAGGATGAGCTGACAGATCTCCTCGCTGCCCTCGATGATCTGCATCAGCTTGGCGTCCCGGTACGCCCGGGCCACCGTCCCGCCGTCCACCGACCCCGCCGAGGCCAGGATCTGCACCGCGGCGGAGGCGGCGTGCGCCGCGTGGCCCGCGGCGGCGTGCTTGGCGAGCACCGAGGCGCTGCTCAGCTCGGCGGAACGGCTGTCCCAGCAGCCGGAGGCGTGCTCGCACAGCCGGGTCGCGGTCTGCTCCGCCACGTACATCTCGGCCAGGTGGCGGGCGACGAGCTGGTGTTCGGCCAGGGGCTTGCCGAACTGCTCGCGAGCGCGGGCGTGGGTGGCGGCGGCTGTCAGGCAGGCGCGGATGATGCCGACGCAGCCCCAGGCCACCGACAGTCGGCCGTAGGTGAGCGCGATGGTGGTGAGCAGGCCGAGCGACACGCTCGCTCCCGAGAGCACCCGCGTGGCGGGCAGGCGCACGTCTTCCAGGAGTACGTCGGCGTGGCCGGCCGCGCGACAGCCGAGTGGCTGCGGGACGGGCCGTACGGTGACTCCGGGCGCCCGGGTGGGCACCAGCACCGCGGCCGCGCCGTCCTGGTAGCGGCCGAACACCACCAGCACATCGGCGTAGGCGGACGCGGTCGACCACACCTTGTGTCCGCTCAGGACCACCGAGTCGCCGTCGTCCACGACCGTGGTGGCGATCGCCGCGAGGTCGCTGCCGGCCTGCGGTTCGCTGAACGCCACCGCGGCGAGGTCGCCCCGGGTGAGGGCGGCGAGTTCCTTCGAGCGCTGCTCCCGGGTGCCGAACCGCTGGATGGTCCAGGCCGCCATGCCCTGTGAGGTCATCACGGACCGCAGCGAGCTGCACAGCGTCCCGGCGTGGGCGGTGAGTTCGCCGTTGTCCAGGCCGGACAGGCCCCGCCCGCCGAACTCGGCGGGGACCTCCGCGCACAGCACGCCCTCGGCGCCGAGCCGGCGGAGGGTCTCCAGCGGGATGGCACCCGCCAGGTCCCAGTCGCCGGCCCGGTCCCCGACCTCCTCGCTCAGCAGCGCGGCCAGTTCCTCACGCGGTGTCATCTGCCCGGGCCAGACGCAGGACGAGGGCGGTCATGGCGTTCACCGTACGAAAGTTGTCGATCTTCAGGTCCGGCCCGGCGATGGCGACCCCGAAGGTCTGCTCGACGTGGACCACCAGTTCCATCGCGAACATGGAGGAGACGCTCCCGGAGGCGAACAGATCGGTGTCCGGCTCCCAGTCGGTCTTGGTGCGCTCCCGCAGGAACTTCTGCAACTCGGCCGCGACTCCTTCCGCCGTGAGCTGACGGTCGGCGGTGGGGTTGCTCATCTCTGCTTCCTCCCAGGTTTCTTGTGGACGAGAGTGAGGCCGTCGGCGACGGGCAGCATGGAGATCTCCACCCGCTCGTCGTCGCGCAACCGGGTGTTGAGTTCGCGGATGGCCACGGTGTCCGGATCCTGGGCGTCCGGATCGACGACCCTGCCGAAGAACAGCGTGTTGTCCAGCACCAGCAGCCCGCCCGGGCGCACCAGCTCCAGGGACTGCTCGTAGTACCGCAGGTAGTTGGTCTTGTCCGCGTCGATGAAGGCCAGGTCGAAACTGTCCTCGCCCGACTGGGACTTCAGCTGGGCGAGGGTGTCGGCCGCGTCCCCGAGCCGCTGGTCGATCCGGTCGGCGACCCCGGCCCGCTCCCAGTAGCGGGCCGCGACGGCGGTCCAGCGCTCGCTGATGTCGCAGGTGACCACGGTGCCGCCGGGGGGCAGGGCGCGCGCCATGCACAGACTGCTGTAGCCGGTGAAGGTGCCGACCTCCAGGACCCGGTACGCGCCGGTCAGCCGCACCAGCAGGGCGAGCAGCTGCGCCTCCTCCGGCAGCACGAGCATCGCCTGGAGCATCGGCATTCCGGCCGTCTCCTCGCGCAGGTCGCGCAGGATGTCGTCGTCGCGCAGCGACATGTGCCGGACGTAGTCCTGGAGCTCGTCGGTGAGCTGGAGCTGGCCGGCCATCAGAGGCCGACCGCGTAGGTGTAGAAGCCGCGCCCGCTCTTGCGGCCCAGCTCGCCGTCGGCCACCTTCCGCAGGAGCAGCTCGCAGGGGCGGCACCCCTCGTCGCCGGTGCGCTCGTGCAGCACCTTCAGGGAGTCAACCAGGTTGTCGATGCCGATCAGATCGGCGGTGCGCAGTGGCCCGGTGCGGTGTCCCAGGCACTCCTGCATCAGCGTGTCGACGTCCTCGGCGGTGGCCCGTCCCTCCTGGACCACCCGGGCCGCGTCGTTGATCATGCGGTGCAGTACCCGGCTGGTGACGAACCCGGGGCCGTCGCCGACCCGGACGCCGCGCCGGCCGAGCGCGGTGAGCAGCCGCTCGACCGAGGCCAGGGCCCGCTCGCCGGTGCGGGAGCCGCGGATCACCTCGACCGTGCGGATCAGGTAGGAGGGGTTCATGAAGTGCACCCCGAGCAGGTTCCCGGGGCGCGGCAGGGCTTCCGCGAGCTCGTCCACCGGGATGGAGGAGGTGTTGGTGACCAGCGCGGTGTCCGCGCCGACGGCCGCGTCGACCTCGGTGAGCGCCTTGACCTTCAGGCCGGACTCCTCGGTGATCGCCTCGATCACCACATCAGCGCCCCGGCAGTCGGCTGCCGAGGCGCTGATCACCAGTTCCCCCTCGGGTATGTCGGGCCGGGCGCCGAGGAGCTGGGCCGTCCGCAGCTCGCGCTCGACCCTGGCGCGGGCCCCCGCCCGCTTCTCGGGGTCGCTCTCGACCAGGACGACGGGGACGCCGTGGATCAGGGCCAGGGTCGTGATGCTGGTGCCCATGACACCGGCCCCCAGTACGGCCAGCCGAGGGGTCGGCTCTTCCTTGCTCACCACATACCTCCGCGAGTGCGGTTCACCAGTGGATCGAACGGACAGCAACCCGGGCAGGTCTCGTCGTCGGCATGGGGGAGGGGCCGGAAAGACTCGATGCCCAGCGGCAGACGGATCGTAAGTGCGCCATTCCGGAAATCGCCACCTGGCCCCCGTGTGCGATGACTCACAAATGCGGCGCCATTTTCTCATATCGGCCCGTCGGCCTCGGACCCTATCACGCGCCTTCTGGGGCGCGCCAGATGGCATTCGGGGCGAATGCCGGTGGACTGCCGACGGCTGGGCGCCCTTGGCAACCTGTTTGTTTCTCCGTGCGGTGAGGGCGAATCGGATAGCGGTTGGGGTGGATAGGAGATAGAAGCGGACATGGGGCGTTTGCGCTGAAGGCGAATCAGAAACCGCTGGTCGATAGATGGTTGCCGCGTGTTGATGTTCGATGTTACGTTGCAACGGCGAAGCAAGCTGACGGGGAGCGGCTACTGAGAGTAGTTCGCGGACAGTGATGCCGACGGGGGCAGGGCTGAAGTCATCCGACTTTTATTGCGCGTTTAACGAATAATTCTTCTTTCGCTGTGCCGCCGCGCGGAGCAGCGCTTTGAGTGTGCCGTCATAAACGTTCCAGCCATGAGTCGCTGTGACCACGAGACAAAGGCCTATGGACGACAAGCGTGCTCTTCTTCTGAAACTGCTGGCATCCGTACAGGAACGCGCGGCGCCCGGGGCCACGGCGGAGCGCGAGGACATCGCGGTCATCGGCCTGGCCGGGCGGTATCCCTCGGCGAGGACCCCGGACGAGTTGTGGAGCAACGTCGTCGAAGGCCGCAACTGCGTCCGTGAGGTGCCCGCCGACCGATGGCGGGCCGAGGAGCACTACCACCCCGACGGCCGGGACGGGCGCAGCTACAGCAAGTGGGGCGGCTGGCTGGAGGACGTCGACAAGTTCGACCCGCTGCTGTTTCAGATCTCGCCGTCGGACGCCGAGGAGATGGACCCACAGGAGCGGCTGTTCCTGGAGACGGTGTGGGCGACCATCGAGGACGCGGGATATCGGCCCCGCGGGCTCGGCGCGGGCAATCCGGTGGGCGTCTTCGCCGGCGTCATGAACAACGACTACGAATGGCTGGCCGGGCAGAGCAGCGCGTTCGGGGTGCACACCAACGCGCGCTCCGCGCACTGGTCGATCGCCAACCGGGTGTCGTATGTGCTCGATCTGCGCGGGCCGAGCCTGACGGTGGACAGCGCCTGTTCCGCCTCGCTCACCGCCGTGCATCTGGCCTGTGAAAGCCTGCGGCGCGGAGAGTGCCGGGTGGCGGTGGCCGGCGGGGTGAACCTGATCCTGCACCCGATGCATCTGCGGATGCTGGCGGACCGCCAGATGATTTCGCACGGTGACCAATGCCGCAGCTTCGGCGCGGGCGCCGATGGATTCGTGGACGGCGAGGGCGTGGGCGCCGTTCTGCTCAAGCCGCTGAGCGCGGCGGAAGCCGACGGTGACCGAATCTATGCGGTTTTGAAGGGCTCGGCGATCAACGCCGGCGGAAAAACCAGCGGTTACACCGTGCCCAACCCGACGGCCCAGGCCGAGGTGATCCGCGCGGCGATGCGGCGGGGGAGAGTCGACCCCCGGACCGTCACCTACGTGGAGGCGCACGGTACGGGAACTCCGCTGGGCGATCCGATCGAGATCGCCGGGCTGCGGGAGGCCTTCCGTGACGAAAGCGGTGCCGTACCCGGTGCGGGCGGTGAAGGCTGCGCCATTGGCTCACTCAAGTCGAATATCGGCCATCTGGAATCAGCCGCGGGCATCGCCGCCCTGACCAAGGTGCTGATGCAGCTGAAGCACGGTGTCCTTCCGCCCTCACTGCACTCGGCCGAGCTGAACCCGGACATCGACCTGTCGAAGACGCCGTTCCGGGTGCAGCAGGAGGCCGAACCCTGGGCCCGTCCCGTAGCGCGCGACCGCGACGGCCGGGAGGTGGAGATCCCGCGCCGCGCCGGAATCAGCTCCTTCGGCGGCGGCGGGGCGAACGCGCATCTCGTCGTGGAGGAGTACCGGGACACCAGACCCCGTACCCGGGACGGCGGGCACGCCGAACTGATCGTGCTCTCCGCGCTCACGGAGGAGCGGCTGCGGGCCTACGCGGGCGAGCTGGCCGACTTCCTCGGCCGGCGGCCGACCACGGGCGCCTCCCTCACGGAGTGCGCCCGGGCGGCCGCCGCGGTGCTCCGGGTGCGCCCGGAGGACCTGGACCTCGACCTGGACCTGGTGGACCACGGGTTCGGCGCGGCCGAACTGGTCGCGCTGAGCGAGCGACTGGGGCTCGACCACACCGTCTCCGGGGAGATGTCGCTGCGCGACCTGGCGGGCGAGGCGGGCGACGAACCGGCCCCGGCCCTGGCCGACGTCGCCCACACGCTGCGGGTCGGCCGGGAAGAGCTGGACGTCCGGCTGGCGTTCCCCGCGACCGGTCTGGACCGGGTGCGCGAACTGCTGCGGGCGGTCGCGGCGGGCGAGCCGGCCGACGTCGAGCTGAACGACGCGAGCCGCACCCGCCGATCGCTGGACCGGGACGCCGGGGACCGGCTGGCGCGCGCCCTGGCCGAGGGCGACCTGCGCACCGCGGCACGGCTGTGGACCCAGGGCGCCCCCGCCGACTGGCCCGACACCGGCGCCCGCCGGATCGGCCTGCCCGCCTACCCCTTCGCCCGCAAGCGCTACTGGATCCCGCTCCCGCCCGGCCACGACGGACCGGCCCCCGCGCCCGCCCCGGCCCCGGCGCGTGCCGCCGACGGGACCCCCACCGAAGCGGTGGGGGTCCCGGAGCCCGCGCCCGACGACCGGCCGCCCGTACCGCCGAACGTCCCCGAACTGGGCTACTACGAGCCGATCTGGTGCCCCGAGGACCAGACGGCCCCCGCACCCCCCGCCGCCGAGCCGCACCGGGTGGCGGTGCTCAGCCCCGGCGAGCCCGACGCCCTGGCGCGGGCGCTGCTGCGCCACCACCCCGGGGCCCGGCTGTTCCGGCTGGACCGGGACGACCCCGCGTCCCTGCTCGCCCAGCCGGTCGACCACCTCTACCACCTCGGCGGCACCCGGCGCCCGGACACCTCCGACGGGGCGCTGCGGGACGGCGTGCTCACGCTGTTCCGCACCCGCGTCACCCGGGGCCGGCTCACCGTCGTCACCGCGGGCGCGCACGAGGACAACCCCCACGCGGCCGGGATCCTGGGCTTCGCCCAGGTGATGGCAGCCGAGTGCCCCGGCCTCGACATCACCTGCGTGGACGTCTCGGACACCGACCCCGAGCAGGCGCTCGCCGCGGTGCTCGCCGAGCCCCCGCACCCGGCCGGCCAGGCCGTGCTGGTACGCGCCGGCCGCCGACACGTACGGCGGCTGGTCGCGGCCCCCCTGCCCGCGCCCGAGCGCTCCCCCTACCGCACCGGCGGCACCTACCTGGTCGTCGGCGGGACCGGAGGCATCGGCCAGGCCCTCTCCGAGGACCTCGCGTCGCGCCACGGCGCCAACCTGGTGTGGCTCAGCCGCGGCGAGCTGGGCCCCGAACAGCGGGAGACCGCACGGCGGGTGCGGGAGGCCGGCGGCCGGCTGCTGCACCTGCGGGCGGACGTCGCGGACCCGGCCGCGCTGCGCGAGGCCGTGGCGGAGACCAAGCGGCGGTTCGGCGCGCTGCACGGCGTGTTCCACGCCGCGATGACGTTCAACACCAGCACCATCGCCGAACTCACCGAGCCCGAGCTGCGGGCCGCGATCGCCGCCAAGGTCGACGGCTCGCTCGCGCTGGCCGCCGCCGTGGCCGGGGAACCCCTGGACTTCCTGGCGTTCTTCAGCTCCGTGGGCTCGTTCGTCAGCGCCGCGGGCAACGCCGCCTACGTGGCCGCCAGCGCCTTCCAGGACGCCTACGGGCGGCTGCTCGCCACCGAGCGCCCCCATCCCGTACGGGTGATCAACTGGGGCTACTGGGGCCGGATCGGCTCCGGCGCCCAGCCCGGCCTGCAGCAGATCTTCCGGAACAGCGGCGTCGCCGAGTTCTCCGTACGCGAAGGGCTCGACGCTCTGGAGCGGGTGCTGGCCGCCCCCCTCGTGCAGGTCATGCCGATCCGCGCGGACCGGCGGGCCCTTGAGGCGATGGGGCTGCGCAGGTCGGCCCTGGCCGAGCGGATCGGCCGGCCGGCCCCGGCCGGCGCGGGCGCCGACGCGGTGGTGGCCGGCTACGAGCGGCTGACCGCGCTGTGCGAGTCCGCGCTGCTCGGCGTCTACCAGCGGATGGGCGCCCTGCTGCGGCCGGGCGAGCGGCACACCGTGTCCGGCCTCGCCGACCGGCTCGGCATCGTGCCCAAATACCACCGGCTGCACTCGGCCCTGCTGAACATCCTCGCCGACGCCGGACACCTCACCGTCCGGGGCGACGAGGTCGAGGTGGTGTCCGCCCCGGACGAGAGCGACCCGCACCGCCGGGACGGCGAGTTCGACCGGATCGCCGCCGACCACCCCGACATCGCGGCCACCGTGACGCTGACCCGGCTGTTCCTGCGCAGCTACCCGGAGGTGCTGCGCGGCGAGGTCGTCGCCACCGAGATCATGTTCCCGGGCGCCTCGATGGAGCTGGTCCAGGACTTCTACCGGGGCAATCCGCTCACCGACTCCTTCAACGAGCTGGTCGCCCGGGCGGTGGCCGAGCACGCGCGCGCCCCCCTGCCCGCGCTCGGCGCCGGGCAACGGCTGCGCCTGGTCGAGTTCGGGGCCGGCACCGGGGCGACCACCGACCGGGTGCTGCCGGCCCTGTCCGCACACGCCGACCGGGTCGAGTACGTCTTCACCGACATCTCGCCGGAGTTCCTGGACAGCGCGGAGCGCCGGTTCGGCGCGGCCTACCCGTTCACCCGCTTCCGCACCCTGAACCTGGAACTGGACCTGGCCGGGCAGGGGTTCGAGCCGGGCAGCGTGGATGTCGTGGTGGCCACCAACGTGGTGCACGCCACCTCCGACCTCCGCGCGACCCTGCGCAAGGCGCGTCAGCTGCTGCGCCCGGGCGGCTGGCTGGTACTCAACGAGCTGACCGCGATCCGCGCCGGCATCACCGTCACCGGCGGGGTGCTGGACGGCTGGTGGGCCTTCGCCGACGGCGAGCTGCGCATCAAGGACGCGCCCCTGGCCCACGCGGGCACCTGGCAGCGGCTGCTGGTCGAAGAGGGCTTCACGGACACGCTGGTGCTGGACCGCGGCCCCCGGCTGGGCCAGCACGTGATCATCGGTGAGAACGGCGCCCGCCCCGCGCCCCCCACCGCCCCGGCCGTGTCCGCCGCGGCCGCACGACCGGTGTCCGCCACCGCCACCGTCGCGGACCGCGACACCAACACCGAAACCGCCACCGCCACCGGCAGCGCCGCCGCCCCGCTGCTGCCCCGGCTCGCCGCGATCTTCGAGGCGGCGCTGAAGCTGGATCAGCCGCTCGACCCGGACCGTCCGCTGTCCGAGTACGGCTTCGACTCCCTGAGCGGCATGCGGATCGCCGGAGTGATCGAAGAGGATCTGGGGGCCCGGGTCCGGCTGGGCGACCTCCTCCGGCATCCCACCCTGCGCGACCTGACCGACCACCTCGCGGAGAACGGGGCGAACGGAGCCGCCCCGGCCGCGGCGCCCCCCGCGCCCGAGGAGCCGGTCCACCGGCGGGAACCGGTGTCCTTCCCGCTCTCGGCGGGCCAGCGGGCGCTGAGCGTCATCGAACGGACCGCACCGGGCAACTACGCCTACAACCTGCCCCTGGCCTTCTGGCTGGACCCGGACGTCGACGTGACCGCCCTGCGCGCGGCGCTGCGGTCCATGGTCGACCGCCACCCCCAGCTACGGGCCCGCGTGGTCGGCGAGCGGCAGGTGGTGGACCCGGACGGGGAGCTCGCGTTCACCGAGCGGCGGCTGGACACCAGCGACGTGAACGCGGTGCGCGAGGCGGCCCTGGCCTGCGTACGGGAGCCCTTCGACCTCGCCGCCGGGCCGCTGCTGCGGGCCACGCTGTTCGGCCTGGCCGACGGCCGCCACGTGCTGCTGCTCACCTTCCACCACATCGTCTTCGACGGCGTGTCCATCCCGGTCTTCCTGCGCGAGCTGTCCGCGTTCTACCGGCAGTCCCCGCCGGCCGGCGCGCCCGAGGCGACCTTCGCCGACTTCGTACACGAACAGCGGGACCTGCTGGCCTCGGAGCGCGGCGGGCGGCTGCGCGACTACTGGCTGCGGCAGCTGGCCGGGGAACTGCCCGCGCTGCGCCTCCCGCTGGACCGCCCGCGGCCCGTCGTGCCCAGCTACCGGGGGGCCTCCCTCGAAGGCCGCCTGGAGGCGGGCCCGGTCGAGGCGGCCGGGCGGCTGGCCGACGACGAGGGCACCTCGCTGTTCTGCGTGCTGCTCGCCGCCTACGTCATGCTGCTGCACGGCTACGCCCCCGGGGACCGGGTCCTGGTCGGCACGCCCGTCGCCGGGCGCCCGTCACCCCGGTACGCCGGTGTTCTCGGCTACTTCATGAACATGGTCGTGCTCAAGCACGACCTCGACCCCCAGCGTGACTTCAGGACCCTACTGCGCGGCGTGCGGGACACCGTCGTCGAGGCCCTGGAGCACAGCGACTACCCGCTGCTGACGCTGGCGCAGGAACTCCGCGCCCCCGGCCGTCTGTTCGACACCGCGTTCTACTTCCAGAACTGGGTCAAGGACGGCGGCGACACCGCCCCGGTGGCCGGGGTGTTCCCCGGGGTGCACCAGGAAGGTGAGTTCGACATCACCCTGGAGGTGGTCGAGGAGCCCGAGGGCGCCCGGTACTGCCTCAAGTACAACCCGGACCTGTTCGACGAGGACACCGTGCGCCGGCTCGGCGAGCGGTTCGCCCGGCTGCTCGACGCGGCGCTGGCCGAGCCGGACGCCCCCCTCGACCGGCTGACCCGGCCGGCCGGCGGCGAGCGGACCACGGCCCACCAGGCGTCCCAGGCGCCCCTGGTCGGCCGCCGGGCCGTGCGCGACGACCGCACCCTGCCCGAGCTGCTCGCCGAGCAGGCCCGCCGGACCCCCGACGCCGTCGCGGTGTCCGACCCGGACACCGAGCTGACCTACCGGCAGCTGATGGAGCGCGTCGAGCGGCTGGCCGGCCGGCTCAGGCGGCGCGGAGTGGCCCCCGGGAGCACCGTCGGGGTGCTGGTCCACCGCTCCCACGACATGCTGGTGGCCCTGCTCGGGGTGCTCGCGGCCGGCGGCGCGTACGTACCGCTCGACCCGGACTACCCCGCCGAGCGGCTGCGCTACATGGCCGAGGACGCCGGGCTGCGCCTGCTGGTCACCCAGTCCTCGGCGCGGGCCGACCTCGGAGCCGAAGTCCTGCTGCTCGACGTGGTGGAGGACGATCCCTCCCCGGCCGCGGACGGCCGGCCGGGGGAGTCCGCCGCCACCCCCGACGACCCCGCGTACGTCATCTACACCTCGGGTTCCACCGGCCGCCCCAAGGGCGTCCAGGTCCCGCACCGGGCCCTGGCCAACCTCCTGCTGTCGATGGCCGAGGAGCCGGGGCTCACGGCCGACGACCACCTGCTGGCCCTCACCACCGTCTGCTTCGACATCGCCGCGCTGGAGCTGTTCCTGCCGCTGATCACCGGCGGCCGGGTGGAGATCGTGCCCACCCACATCGCCCGGGACGGCGTGCTGCTGCGCCGGCTGCTGGAGGCCGGCCGGGCCACGGTCGTCCAGGCCACCCCCGCCACCTGGAAGATGCTGCTCGCCGCCGGATGGCGGGGGAACAGCGGGCTGAAGGTCCTGTGCGGCGGCGAGGCGCTCGACCAGGACACCGCCGAGGAACTGCTCGCCCGTGCCGGCCAGGTGTGGAACATGTTCGGGCCGACCGAGACCACCATCTGGTCCACCGTCTGCCGGCTGGTCCCCGGCGACAGGGTCACCATCGGCCACCCGATCGACAACACCCGGCTCCACATCCTCGACACCCACGGCAGGCCGGTGCCGACCGGCGTCCCCGGCGAGCTGTACATCGGGGGCACCGGGCTGGCCACCGGCTACCTGGGCCGCCCGGAGCTGACCGCCCAGCGGTTCGTCACCGTGGAGGGCGACCGCCGCTACCGCACCGGAGACCTGGTGCGGGCCCTCCCCGACGGCCGCGTCGAGTATCTGGGCAGGCTCGACGCCCAGGTGAAGGTGCGCGGCTTCCGGGTGGAGCCGGGCGAGGTCGAGTCGGTGCTGCGCGGCCGGCCGGGGGTGCGCGAGGCCGTCGTGGTGGCGCGCCGGGTCGGCGGCGAGAACGTCCTGTACGCGTTCCTGGTGCTGGAGGACGGCGCCACCGTGCCCTCGCGGGACGCGCTCGCCGTACACCTGCCCGCGCACCTCGTCCCGGACGCCCTCGTGGCGCTGCCGGCGCTTCCGCAGACCCTCAACGGGAAGGTGGACCGGGTCAGGCTGACCGACGCGCCCCTGGACGAGCTGCGTGGGGCGCCCGCCCCCGCGCGGCGTCCGGCGGTCGGCACCGACGAGCTGGCCGCGATGGTCGCCGACATCCTCGCCGTCGACGTGTCACAGGTGCGCCCCGACGCCCCGCTCGGCGAGCTGGGGATGAACTCCGTCAGCTTCACCGCGCTCAGCACGCGGATCGGCGAGCGGTACGGGATCGAGGTGCTGCCGACGCTGTTCTACCGCTTCCCGACGCTCACCGCGGTGGCCGCCCACCTGGCCGGCGGCGGGGCCGCGGACCCCGCCGCGTACGACCCCGCGGCGTACGACCCGGGCGCGGACGCCCACCCGGATGCCCACCCGGACGCGGGCCGGGCCCGGGTCGCCGAGGCGACCGTACGGCCGGCGCCCGAGCGGGCGGCTCCCGGGCGCCCCGGCGGGGCCGGGGACATCGCGATCGTCGGCATGGCCGCCCGGCTGCCCGGCTCGGCCGACCTGGCGGAGTTCTGGGACCACCTGGAGCAGGGCCGGGACCTGGTCGGCGAGATCCCCCCCGACCGGTGGGACTGGCGGGCGCACGCGGACGAGTCCCGCTCGCGCTGGGGCGGATTCCTCACCGACGTGGACCGCTTCGACGCGGCCTTCTTCTCCATCTCGCCCCGTGAGGCCGAGCTGATGGACCCCCAGCAGCGGCTGCTGCTCGAGGTGGTGTGGTCGGCGATCGAGGACGCGGGCTACCAGGCCTCGGACCTCGCGGGCAAGCGGGTCGGGGTGTTCATCGGCACCACCAACTCCGACTATCCCGAGGTCCAGCGGGCCGCCGGGCGAGCGGTCGACGCCCACACCCTCACCGGCGCCGCCCAGTCGATCATCCCGAACCGGATCTCCTACCTCCTCGACCTGCGCGGCCCCAGCGTGGCGGTGGACACCGCCTGCTCCAGCTCGCTGACCGCCGTGCACCAGGCGGTCGCAGCCCTGCGCGACGGCACCTGCGACCTGGCGATCGCGGGCGGGGCCAGCCTGATCCTGGACCCCGGTCTCTACGCGGCGCTCAGCCAGGGCGAGATGCTCAGCGAGGACGGGCGCTGCAAGGCGTTCGACGCCGCGGCCAACGGCTATGTGCGCGGTGAGGGCGTGGGCGTCGTGGTGCTGCGCGATCACGCGGCGGCCCGCCGGGACGGCGACCCGGTGGCCGCCGTGATCAAGGCGACCGCCGTCGGCCACGGGGGCCGCACCACCTCGCTCACCTCCCCGAACCCCAACGCGCAGACCGAGCTGCTGGTCGAGGCGTACCGGACGGCGGGCATCGACCCCCGGACGGTCGGCTACATCGAGGCGCACGGCACCGGCACGGCCCTGGGCGACCCGATCGAGTTCGGCGCCCTGAAGCAGGCGTTCGCCGAGCTGTCGGGGGACGCGGAGGGGGGCGCGGAGACCGGCGGGCCGCGCTGCGGGATCGGCTCGGTGAAGACCAACATCGGCCACCTGGAGGCCGCCGCGGGCATCGCCGGGCTGCTGAAGGTCGTTCTCGCGCTGCGCCACCGCACCCTCCCGGCCAGCCTCCACTTCCACGAGCCCAACCCGTACCTGGAGCTGTCCGGCAGCCCCTTCGAGATCGTGGACTCCACCCGCCCCTGGCCCGCCCCGGTGGCCGCGGACGGCACTCCGCTGCCCCGCCGGGCGGGGGTGAGCTCCTTCGGCTTCGGCGGCGCCAACGCGCATGTGGTGGTCGAGGAGGCGGAGCCCACCCCGGCCGGTACGGACGACGGGCAGGGGCAGCTGTTCGTGCTGTCCGCCAGGACCGCACGCGCGCTGCGGGAGCAGGCGCGGCGGCTGGCCGCGTTCGTCCGCGCCGAGCGGCCCGCCCCGGCCGACGTCGCCCACACCCTGCGCACCGGCCGCGAGCCGATGGAACACCGGCTCGCCTTCGTCGCCCGCGGCCACGCAGAACTGCTCGACCACCTGGACGCCCACGCCGAGGGCCGGACCGGGCCCGGGGCGCTGACCGGCCGGGTGCCCGCCGGCCCGCGGCGCGACGCGGCCTCGCGCGGCGCCGCCTGGCGGGAGTACGTACGGGCGCTGTGCGCCGAGCGCGACCTGGAGGCGCTGGCCCAGCTGTGGGCCGAGGGCGCCGACGTCGACTGGTCCGGGCTGCCGCCCGCCCGGCGGATCGGGCTGCCGGCCTACCCGTTCGAACGGACCCGGCACTGGGTGGAATCCACCGCCCGAAGCGGCCGGGCCGCGCTGCTGGACGAGAACGTGTCGACCTTCGGCGAGTCCGCCTTCACCAAGCGGCTGACCGGGGCCGAGTTCTTCCTCGCCGATCACGTGGTCGGCGAGGAGCGCGTCCTGCCCGGCGTGGTCTATCTGGAAATGGCCCGGCTGGCGGGCGAGCGGGCACACGGCGCCGCCCGGGTCAGGCGCATCGACGACGTCGTCTGGGCCGCGCCCGTCGCCCTCGCCCCCGGGCAGGGCCACGACCTGCGCGTCGTGGTGACCCCTTCCGGCGCGTTCGACATCGCCGGGGAACACCCGCACGCCCGCGGAACGCTCGTGTTCGAGCAGGCGGACGAGGCGGACGAGGCGGGCGCGGCGGCGGAGCGGATCGACCTGGCCGCCGTACGGAGCCGGTGCTCGCGCACCAGGAGCCGGCAGGAGGCCTACGACTACTTCGAGAGCCTGGACTTCCGGTACGGGCCGAGCTTCCGCGTGATCGAGGAGCTGGCGCTCGACGACACCGAGGCCCTGGCCCGGCTGCGCCGCCCCGACGTCGGCGACCACCGTTTCCACCCGTCGCTGCTGGACGGCGCGTTGCAGACCGCGGGCTGGCTGGTGTCCGGCTCGGTGCCGCACCTGCCTTACTCGATCGGGTCCGTGGCGCTGCACGCCGAGCTGCCCGAGGTCTGTTACGCGCACGTCACGGTGGTGCAGCGGCGCGCCGACGGCCAGGTCTTCGACATCGCGCTGACCGCCGAGGACGGCACCGTGGTCGCCCGCATCGAGCGGTTCACCCTGCGTGCCGTGTCCCGGCCCGAGCCGGGTGTGCATGCCTTCGAGCCGGTGTGGCGAGAACTTGACGACGAGGGCGACGAGGGTGACACCGGCGCCGAGGTGGAGCTGCTGGCCGTCCTGGACACCGGCGACGGGCGGGCGGCGGAGCTGCGCGAGGAACTCCTGCGGCTGGCCCCCGGGCTGAGCGTCCGCGTCGGCGACCCGGGCGCGGCCTCGCACCTCGTCCACCTCGCCCCCCGGGGCGGGCTCGAGGAGGCCCTCCGCGGCGGCTTCCACACCGCGCTGGAGGTGTGCCGGGCCCGGATCGCCGGACGCGGCGGGCCGCTGCGCTATCTGTACGTCCACGCGGACGAGCCCGGGGCGGCCGGGTCGGCACACGCCGCGCTGGACGGCTTCGCGCGCTCGATCGGGCAGGAGCACCCCGGGATCCGGATGACCGTGCTCGCGCACCCCGGTGCCGCGTCCGCGTCCGCCGCCGACCTGGCCCGCCTGGTGCTCGCCGAACTCCGCGGCGCCGAGCCGGAGCTGCGGGTCGACGGGGCACGGCGTACGGTCCGCGGCTGGCGGGCGCTGACGCTGCCCGCGGCCGGGGCCTCACCGCTGGCCCGGGACGGGGCGCACATCGTCACCGGGGGCTCGGGGAAGCTGGCCCGGCTGGTCGCCCACCGGATCGCCCGGCACCCCGGCGCGGGCGTCGTGCTGGTCGGCCGCTCGGAGCCGGCCGAGGACCTGCCGGAGGGCTGGCTGTACCTCCGGGCCGACGTCGGGGTGCGGGAGGACGTCGAGCGGGTGGTGCGCGAGGCCCGGCGTAGGTTCGGGCGCATCGCGGGCGTCGTGCACGCGGCAGGGACGCTGCGGGACTCGCTGGCGCTGCACAAGAGCGGGGCGGACGCCGACGCGGTGCTCGCGCCCAAGGTGCGCGGCCTGGTCCTGCTGGACGAGGCGACCAGGCGGGACCAGCTCGACTACTTCGTCGCGTTCGGCTCGACCG
Organism: Streptomyces sparsogenes subsp. cuspidosporus; assembly: GCF_039532705.1. Classification (NCBI taxonomy): domain Bacteria; kingdom Bacillati; phylum Actinomycetota; class Actinomycetes; order Kitasatosporales; family Streptomycetaceae; genus Streptomyces; species Streptomyces sparsogenes. Next base: position 99,584 of record NZ_BAAASD010000002.1, read on the forward strand.
CCGCGGTGTTCGGCAACGTCGGGCAGACCGACTACGCCTTCGCCAACAGCTTCCTCGCCCACTACCTGGAGCGGCGGCCCGGCCGGGGCCTCGCGGTGGACTGGTCGCTGTGGCGCGACGGCGGGATGACCATCGACGCCGAGGCACGGCAGGCGATGCGGCGCTCCTTCGGCATGGAACCGCTGCCGGCCGAGGCCGCCCTCGACGCGCTGGAAGGCGCGCTGGCGAGCGGGGCCTCCCGCGTCCTGCTGACCGCGGGCGACCGCGGCCGGATCGAGGAGGCGCTGCGGCGGGAGCCCGTGGACCCGGCGCCGCGGAGGGCCGTGGAGACGGCACCGGCACTCCCGGAGCAGCCGGCCGGCGATCTGCGGGGCCCCGCCGAGGAGTTCCTGCGCGGGCTGCTGGCGACCGAGCTGAAGATGGCGGCCGACGACATCGCCACGGACGAGTCCTTCGAGCACTACGGCATCGACTCGCTGCTGGTGCTCAGCCTCACCCGGGAACTGGAGCGCCACTTCGGCCCGCTGTCCAAGACGCTGTTCTTCGAGTATCTGACCGTCGCCGAGCTGGCCGGGTTCCTGGTCGAGCACCACGGCGAGACGCTGCGCGAACTCGTCGGCCCCAAGCGCCCGGACGAACACCGGTCGCCGGCCGCCACCACAACCACCGCCACCACAACCACCGCCGTGCCCGCCACCGCCGTGCCCGCCGCCGCCGTGCCCGCCGCCGCCGTGCCCGCCCGCATCGCGCCCGACCGCCGCGCGCCCGCCGAGGACGAGATCGTGATCGTCGGGGTGGCCGGACGCTATCCGCAGGCCGACGACCTCGGGCAGTTCTGGCGCAATCTGCGGGAGGGCCGGGACTGCGTCGAGGAGGTCCCCGAGGACCGCTGGGACCACGGCCGGTTCTACGACCCGGACCGCGACGCCCCGGGCAAGACCTACGCCAAATGGGGCGGCTGGCTCTCCGACGTCACCTCCTTCGACCCGATGTTCTTCCGCATGTCCCAGGTGGAGGCGGTCCACATCGACCCGCAGGAGCGGCTCTTCCTGCAGACCGTGTGGCATCTGCTGGAGGACGCCGGCACCTCCCGGGCCGCGCTGTCCCGGGTCCGTACCGGGGTGTTCGTCGGCCTGATGTACGGCCACTACCAGTTGTACGGGGTCGACGAGGCGCTGCGCGGGGTCGGCACGGCCACCTCGTCCTCGTACGCCTCGGTGGCCAACCGGGTGTCGTACTTCTTCGACTTCGACGGGCCGAGCATCGCCCTGGACACCATGTGCTCCTCCTCGCTCACCGCCCTCCACCTCGCCTGCCGGGCGATCCGGGACGGGGACTGCGAGGCGGCGGTGGCCGGCGGCGTCAACGTCTCCAGCCACCCCGTGAAGTACCTCCAGCTCGCCAAGGGCGGCTTCCTGTCCAGCGACGGCAGGTGCCGCAGCTTCGGCGAGGGCGGCGACGGCTATGTGCCCGCCGAGGGGGTCGGCGCGGTGCTGCTCAAGCGCCGCTCGGCGGCCGAGGCGGACGGCGACCGCATCCTGGCCGTGATCAAATCCACTGCGGTCAACCACGGCGGGGCCGGCAAGGGCTTCAGCGTGCCCAACCCCAAGGCCCAGGGCGTGCTGATCGGCCAGGCCCTGGACCGGGCCGGTCTCGCCCCCGCGGACCTGGACTACCTGGAGGCGCACGGCACCGGCACCTCGCTCGGCGACCCGGTCGAGATCACCGGACTGCTGCGCGGCTTCCAGGGCCACGACCTGGACGGCGTGCGCATCCCCATCGGCTCGGTGAAGTCGAACATCGGCCACGCCGAGTCGGCGGCGGGCATCGCGGCGCTCACCAAGGTGCTGCTCCAACTGCGCCACCGGGAGCTGGTGCCCTCGCTGCACGCCGAACGGCTCAACCCCAACCTCGACCTGGACGCCACCCCGTTCCGGGTGCAGCGCGAGCTGACCGAGTGGACCCCGCGGGTCGACCCGGCCGGCCGGGCGCTGCCCCGCACCGCCGGGATCAGCGCGTTCGGGGCGGGCGGCAGCAACGCCCACGTGATCCTGGAGGAGTACGTGTCGTCCAGCCCGAGCCCCGAGGAAGCCCCGCCGCCCTATGTGTGCGTGCTCTCGGCCCGCGACGAGGAGCGGCTGGCCGAGCACACCGCGCGGACGGCCGAGTACCTGCGCGGCGAGGGGCGCCACGCGCACCCCGCGGCGCTCGCCCGGACCCTGCAGACCCGCGAGCCGCTGGTGCGCCGGCTGGCCGTGGTCTTCGAGCACGTCGAGGACCTGGCGGGCGAACTCGAACGCCATCTGTCCGGCGGCTCGCCCCGGGTGCTGACCGGCGCCGCCGCCCGCTCCGCCGCACCGCCCGCGGACCGCACGCCGCACGAAATGGCCGCGGCCTGGGTACGCGGCGCGAAGGTCGAGTGGCCCGGCGGCGGCCCGCGGATTCCGCTGCCCGGCTACCCGTTCGCCCGTGAGCGCTGCTGGCTGCCCGCCGCCGACGCGGTGCGGGGGCCCGCGCCCGCCCGGGACCGCGACCTGCGAGGTGAGGTGCTGCTCTCGGCCGACACTCCCGTCATCGCCGGACACCGGGTCCAGGGCCGGTCTCTGCTGCCCGCGCTGGCCTACTTCGACCTCGTCGCGGGCGTCTTCCGCGACCACGGCCACCCGCTCGGAGAGCTGACCTTCCGTGACCTGACCGCGCTGCGACCGCTGGATGTGACGGACGGGCCGGTGTCCGTGGAGATCCGGGCCACCGTCTCGGGGCCCGGCCGCTGGCAGGTCACCGTCGCCGGCGGCGAGCCGTACGCCAGGGCCGAGGTCGAGCTGACCGGCGCGCCCGCCTTCGCGGACCGGCTGTCCCCGAGCCGTCCGCAGGGCGCCCCGCGGCCGCTGGACGAGATCTACCGGCGGGACGGCGGCAACGGCCAGCAGTACAGCGGCGCGGCACGGGCCGATGGCCTGCTGTGGACCGACCGGGAACAGCTGGTCGCCGAACTCACCGCGGCGCCCGGCGACCACCTGGTGCACCCGGCCCTGCTGCTCGGCGGCGCGGTCGCGGCGGGCTCCCTGCTGGACACCGGCGGTCAGGCGTTCCTGCCGCTGCACGTGGCCTCGTTCCGTACCACGGGCCCGCTGACCGGGAGTTCCACGGCCCGGGTGCGCCGCTCCTCGGTGAGTCGGCGCGGTGAACTCGTCCGGCTCTCCGTGGACTTCTTCGACGAGACCGGCCGGCAGGTGGCCGAGCTGTCCGGGCTGTCCAGCAAGTCCGTACGGACCGCACCGGCCACCGAGCCCGCCACCGCCCCGGCCGCCGAGCCCGCCACCACCCCGGCCGCCGAGCCCGCCACCGCGCCGGCCACCGTATCGGCCACCGAACCCGCCACCGTGCCTGCCGGCGGGCCGGAGCCCCGGCCCGGCGCGGCGGCCGGGGTCCGGGACCGGCTGCGCCGGCTGGTGGCTCGTCACCTGGGCCGCGAGCCCGAGGCGGTCCCGGTCGACACCGGGTACTACGAGCTCGGGATCGACTCCGTGCAGGTGCTGGAACTGGCCGAAGAGCTGCACCGCGAGGTGGGCCGGGAGCTGGACCCGACGCTCCTGTTCGAATACACCACCATCCGCGAGCTGGCCGCCCACCTCGCCGAGCGGTATCCGGACGCGTTCGCACCGCTGGACGCACCGACACCGGCCGACGGCCCCGCACCGGCCGAGGGCCCCACGCCGGCTGACGGCCCCGCGCCGGCCCGTCCCGGCCTGCCGGGCGGGCTGAGCCGGATCGAGGCGGCCACGCGCATCCCGCCGGCCCCCGCCCCGACCGGCCTCACGGCGGACGGACTCGACCGCCTGATCGCCTCCCGGGTGCTGGCGCGGCTGCGCGAGGCGGGCACGTTCGCGGAGGGCCGCGGCGAGTCGCTGACCGGGCTGGCCGACCGGCTGTCCGTCGTGGACAAGTACCGGCGCTGGCTCGAGGAGGCCGCCCGGCTGCTCGACGCCACGGGCCTGGCCCGGCTGCGCGACGGTGTCCTGGAGCCGGGCGCCGGGCCGGCCGTCGGCGACCCCACGTGGGAGGAGGCGCGCGAGCGCTTCGCCACCGACCCCTACTGGAACGCGCAGCTCTCCCTGGTGGGCGAGTGCGTGGACCGGCTGCCCGAGATCCTGTCCGGCGCGCTGCCCGCCACCGACGTGCTGTTCCCCGGCGGCTCCATGGCCAAGCTCACCGCGGTCTACCAGGGCAACCCGGTCGCGGACCGGCTCAACGAGGTGGTGGCCGAGGTGGCCGCGGCGGCGGTGCGCGACCGCCTGGCCGAGGACCCGTCGGCGGCCGTGCGGGTGGCCGAGGTGGGCGCCGGCACCGGGGGCACGACGGCCGTGGTGCTGCCCCGGCTCGACGCACACGCCGAGCGGCTCGAGTACTGGTACACCGACCTCTCCCCGGCCTTCCTCGACCAGGCCGAGCGCCGCTTCGGGCCCGGACGTCCGTATCTGCGCTACGGCCGGTGGAACGTGGAGCAGCCGGGCGCCGGCGAGCGGCTGACCGGCGGCGGCTGCGATGTGATCGTGGCGACCAACGTGCTGCACGCCACCCGGGACATCCGGCTGGTCCTGCGCAACCTGGCCGCCGCGCTGCGCCCGGGCGGGGTCCTGGTGATCAACGAGGTCACCCGCAAGTCCGCGGCCCTGACGCTGACGTTCGGGCTGCTCGACGGCTGGTGGCTGTACGACGACGAGGAGGTCCGCGTCCCCGGGGCGCCCATCCTCACCGGCCCCCGCTGGGAGGAGGTGCTGGGCGACAGCGGCTTCGGGGCGGTGTGGCGGCCCGTCGCGGCGCCGGACGCGTTCGGCGAGGTGTTCGCCGCGCAGCGGCCGGTCGAGGTCCCGGCGCCCGCCGGAACCCGGCTGCTAGCCCGGGAGTGGGAGCCGGCTCCGGCCACCGGCGGACGGCGCCCCACGGCGGTGGCGGTGCTCGGCGCCGGGCCCGCGGCCCGGCGGCTCGCCGAGGCCCTGCCCGACGCGACGCCGGTCGCCTCGGCGGCGGGCCTGGACGACCGCTTCGACGCGCTGGTCGACCTGGGCGGACTGCCGCTCGACACCTGGCTGCCGGCCGTACAGCGGATGGCCGGGCGCGAGGCCCTGCTGCTCGGCGTGGGGTCGGGGGACGCCAGGGCCGGGCTCTACCGGATGCTGGGACACGAGTACGGCCGCGTCAGGTCCCGCTATCTGGAGGCGGATCCCGCCGACCCCGGGCTGCCGGGCCTGGTCGCCCGGGAACTGGCCGACGGGGGCGAGGACACCGAGGTCGGCTACCTGGACGGGGTGCGGCACCGGGCCCGCCTCGCCGAGCTGCCGGTCGGCACCGGCGCCCCGGTCCGCTTCCCGGCCGACGAGGCGCTGCTGATCACCGGTGGCACCCGGGGCATCGGTCTGGCGCTCGCCCGCCACGCCGTTGCCAGGTGGGGGGCCCGCACCCTGGTGCTCACCGGCCGTGAGCAGCTGCCCCCGCGCGAGGACTGGCACCGCCACGGCCCGGACACGGCGCTGGGCCGCAAGCTGCGCGGGCTGCGGGAGCTGGAGCGGGACGGGGTCCGGCTCCGGGTGCTGTCGCTGCCCCTGGGCGAGGACCCGGCCGCCGTGCGCGAGGCGGTGGCCGGCGTCCGGCGCGAACTGGGGCCGATCGGCGGTGTGCTGCACGCCGCCGGACTGGTGGACCGGGACCACCTCGCCTTCGTCACCAAGCCGGTCGACGCGGTGCGCGCGGTGCTGGCGCCGAAGACCTCCGGAGTGGACGCGCTGGTGGACGCGGTGGCGGCCGATCCGGTGCGGTTCTTCGTGCTGTTCTCGTCGGTCGCCTCGGCGGTACCGGCCGCCGCGGTCGGCCAGAGCGACTACGCGATGGCCAACGCCCACCTGGACGCCGTGGCCAGGCGGAAGCCGCACGGACTGCCCCTGGTGAGCGTGGCCTGGCCGAGCTGGCGTGACACCGGCATGGGCACCGAGCGGCCCGGCCCCGGCTATCAGGCCACCGGGCTCGGCGAACTCTCCGAGGCCGAGGGGCTGCGGCTGCTCGACCACATCCTGTCCACCGGGGCCGGCCCGGTGGTGCTGCCCGCGATTGTCCCCGAGCGGTGGACCCCGGAAGCCCTGCGGGTCCGCGGGCCGAAGGCCCCGGCCAGGACCGCCGCCCCCGCGCCCCCCACCGAGCCGTCCGCCCACGGCGACGTGGCCCGGGCCGCCGTGCGGGAGGCCGAGTCCTGGCTGCTCGCCCTGCTGGCCGGGCAGTTGGGCTTCGACCGCGACCGGCTCGCGGCCGATGTGCCCATCGCCGACTACGGAACCGACTCGATCATGATGGTGCAGCTCCTGCGGCAGGTCGGCGGCCGGCTGGGCGTCGAACTCGACCCGTCCGTGCTGGCGGAACAGCCCACGGTGGAGTCCTTCGTCGGCTGGCTGGCCGAAAACCACGGCCAGGCCTTGGCGGCGGCCTTCGGCACGGAAGACTTGGGCACGGACGGCTTGGGCACAGAAGGCTTCGGTACGGAAGGCTTCGGTACGGAAGGCTTCGGTACGGAAGGGGAGGCGGCGTCCGTACGAGCCGCCGTACCGGCCGCAGGCCGTCCCGCCCGTGCCGCCGCCACCATGACCGTGCCCACCGCGACCCCGGAAGCCGCCCCGGCAGCGGCCACGGCAGCGGGCACGGCAGCGGCCCGGCCGACGGCCGGGCGCACGGCCGGCGACGAGTCCGCCGTCGCGATCATCGGGATGTCCGGCCGCTTCCCCGGCGCCAGGGACCTGGACGCCTACTGGCGGCTGCTCAGCGAGGGCCGCTCCGCGATCGCCCCGGTGCCCGCCCGGCGCTGGGGACGGGCGACCGGGTACCGCGCGGGCCTGATCGACATCGACGGGTTCGACCCCGGCCACTTCCACCTCTCCGACAGCGACGCCGCCGCCATGGACCCCCAGGCGCTGCTGCTGCTGGAGGAGACGCTGTTCGCGTTCGCCGACGCCGGATACGCCCCCGAGGAACTCAAGGGGCGCGACATCGGCGTGTACGTGGGCGGCCGCACCCGGCACGACCCGGGCGAGCAGGTTCTGGCCCGCAGCCGCAACCCGGTGGTCGCGATCGGCCAGAACTACCTGGCCGCCAACCTGTCCCACTACTTCGACCTGCGGGGCCCGAGCACCGTCGTGGACACCGCGTGCTCCTCGGCGCTGGTCGCGATGCACCACGCCGTCCAGGCCCTCCGGTCAGGTGACGCCGAGGCGGCCGTGGTGGCCGGGATCGGCCTGCTGCCGGACGAGGGCGGACACCGGCTGTTCGACCAGCGCGGGCTGCTGAACCAGGAGCCGGAGTTCCACGTCTTCGACCGGCGGGCCCGCGGTTTCACGCCCGCCGAGGGCGTCGGCGTCCTGCTGCTGAAGCCACTGGCCGCCGCCGAGGCGGACGGCGACCAGGTGCACGCCGTGATCAAGGCGGTGGCGGTCAACAACGACGGCCGCACCGCCGGACCGGCCACCCCGAACCCGGCGGCCCAGCAGCGGGTCATGGCCACCGCGCTGGCCCGGGCCGGTGTCGACGCCGACGACGTGACGTACATCGAGACCAACGCGGCCGGGTCGGCCGTCCCCGACCTGATCGAGCTGAAGGCGATCCAGGCCGTCTACCGGAACGGCTCCGACACACCGTGCAGCCTGGGGTCGGTCAAGCCGAACATCGGCCACCCGCAGTGCGCGGAGGGCATCGCCGGGGTCATCAAGACCGTGCTGATGCTGCGCAATCGCCGGATCGTGCCGTTCCTGAGCGGTCAGCAGCCGCCGGCCCACTTCGACATGGGCGCCACACCCCTCAGGTTCGACCGCGAGCTGACCCCCTGGCCGGACGCGCCGCTGGTCGCCGCCGTGTCCAGCTTCGCGGACGGCGGCACCAACGCCCACGCCGTCCTGGCCGCCGGCGGCGCCGGCGCCGCCACCCGGCGGCCGCTGGAGCGCCCGAGGCTGAACCGGCGCCGGCTGCCGGCGCCGGGCGCCGAGCGGTTCGCGATCGTCGGCATGGCCGGGCACTACCCCGGCGCGCCCGACCTGGCGGCCTTCTGGGACAACCTCAAGGCGGGCCGGGACAGCGTCGCCGAGGTGCCCGCCGAGCGCTGGCGGACCCCCGCCGGGGAGCGGGTGTCCCGCTGGGGCGGGTTCCTCGACGACGTCGACCGGTTCGACGCCGACTTCTTCCGGATCTCCCGTCCCGAAGCGGAGATCACCGACCCGCAGGAGCGGTGGTTCCTGCGGACCTGCTGGGAGGCCATCGAGGACGCCGGGTACACCCCGGCCACGCTCGCCGGGGCCACCGGGCCCGACCGGCGCCGCGCCGTCGGCGTGTTCGCCGGGGTGATGCACAAGGACTACACCCTGGTGGCCGCGGAGGCGCCTGAGCCGGTTCCGCTGAGCCTCAACCAGGGCCAGATCGCCAACCGGGTCTCCTTCTTCTGCGACTTCCACGGCCCGAGCATGACCGTGGACACGCTCTGCTCCTCCTCCCTGACCGCCCTGCACCTCGCGGTGGAGAGCCTGCGCCGCCGGGAGTGCGAGGTCGCGCTCGCGGGCGGGGTCAACCTCTCGCTGCACCCCGGGAAGTACCGGACGTACGGCACGGTCGGCATGCACTCCTCGGACGGCCGCTGCCGCTCCTTCGGGGAGGGCGGGGACGGCTATGTGTCGTCCGAGGGGGTCGGCGCGGTGGTGCTCAAGCCGCTGGCCGCCGCCGAGGCCGACGGCGACCACATCTACGCCGTCATAGCGGCGACCGCGGTGGGCCACGGCGGGGCCGTCAGCGGATTCAGCGTCCCCAGCCCGGTGGGACAGGCCGCCGTGGTCTCCGCCGCCCTGGCCGCGGCGGGCGTCGACGCCCGCTCGATCGGCTACGTCGAGGCCCACGGCACGGGCACCTCGCTCGGCGACCCGGTCGAGGTGCGGGGGCTGACCGCCGCCTTCGCCAAGGACACCTCGGACACCGGGTTCTGCGCGCTGGGCTCGGTGAAGTCCAACATCGGACACGCGGAGTCGGCGGCCGGGATCGCGGGCCTGACCAAGGCGGTGCTGCAACTCCACCACCGCACGCTGGTGCCCTCCCTGCACGCGGACACCGTGAACCCGCTGCTGAGGCTGGACGAGACCCCCTTCCGGCTGCAGCGCGACACCACCGCGTGGCCCGCGCCGCCCGAGGGGCCGCGGCGCGCCGGCCTGAGCTCCTTCGGCGCCACCGGAGCAGGCGCGCACATCGTGCTGGAGGAGTACCTGCCCCCCGAGCCCGCCGGTGCCGGAAACCTCGCCGAAGGCCCGGCCGTGGTGCCGCTGTCCGCGCGCACCGAGGACCAACTGCGGGAGATGGCCGCGCGGCTGCGGGGCGCCCTGACCGCGGGCACCGCCCGGCCGGCGCTGCGCGATGTCGCCCACACCCTCCAGGTCGGCCGGGTCGAGTGGCCCGTACGGGTCGCCTTCGTGGTGCGCGACGTCGCCGAACTCGTGGCGCGGCTCGACGAGTTCGCCGTCTCCGGGGCGCGCCCCGGGCCGTCGGGCACGGAGCCGGGGGAGACGGCCCGGCGCTGGGCCGAGGGCGGAGCGGTGGACTGGGCCGCGCTGTACGGGGCGGACGGGGCGGGCCGGCCGCGCCGCACGAGCCTGCCGACCTACCCGTTCGCGGGCGAGCGGCACTGGATCCCGGCGGGGCGCGGGGAGGACGAGGGGCGGCCGCCGGCCGCGCCCGCCGCCACGGTCCCGCACGCCACGTCGCCGGCCGCGCCCGCCGCCACGGTCCCGCACACCACGCCCCCGGCTGCGGGTGCCGCCCCGGCCGCGGGTGCCGCCCCGGCCGCGAGTGCCGCCCCGGCTGCGGGTGCCGCCCCGGTCGCCGGGGCCGTCGCCCCGGTGGTCCCGCCGCCGGGCCTGCTGACCGTGGTGCGCTGGGTGGAGTCGACCCCCGCACCGGCCCCCGCGCGTGCGCCGCGCAGGGTGCTGATCGTCGCGGAGGAGACGGGCACCCCGCTGGCACTGGCGCTGGCCGAGCACTACCGGGGCGTCGGTGACGCCTCCGAGGTGGCCGAGTGCGCGCTGGGCGCACCGCTGCCCTGGGACGGCCCAGATGGCCCGGCACCGGATCGGGTGCACCTCGTGGTGGGCGCGGGCCCGATCGGCCGGGACGCCGCCGCCGAGCACGAACTGGCCCTGCTCCGGCTGGTCAAGGCCCTGAGCCGGCTGGAGGCCGACCGCCCGACGGACCTGAGCGTCGTCACCCAGGAGACCCAGTCGGTGGCCGGGGAGCCCAGCGGGGCGCGCGGCGCGGGCCTGGCCGGTCTCGTCTACTTCCTGGCCCGCGACTCCCGGCGGTTCGCGGTGCGCAACCTGGATGTGTCGGGCGCCGACCTGACCACGCCCGCCGGCCGGGCGGAGGTTGCCGCGGCGGTCGCCGCCGAACCCCCGGCCCCCGGCGGCGACCTGGTCGCGCTGCGCGGCGGGCGCCGGTACCGGCAGGAGGTCCGCCCGGTCGACCCGGCCGAGGCGGCGGACGCGGGGCTGCCGGGGATACGGCCGGGCGGCAAGTACGTGGTGGTCGGCGGCAGTGGCTTCGTCGGCCGGATCGTCAGCCGCCATCTGATCGAGCGCCACGGCGCCCAGGTGGTCTGCGTCGGACGCAGGCCACAGAGCGACCCGGCGGTGCGGGAGGCCCTGGAGGGCGGGCGGATCGGCTACGTACAGGCCGATGTCACCGACCCGGGGCAGGCGCGGCAGGCGATCGCCGCGGCGAAGGCCGCGCTCGGCGGGCTCCACGGCGTGCTGTTCGCCGGCGCCACCCGGATCACCGGGGGCCCGGGCGACCTGACCGCGCTCGGCGAGGCGGAGTTCCGCGAGCACTTCGACGTCAAGGCCGCGGGCAGCCGCCATGTGTACGAGGCCGTGGCCGAGGAGCCGCTGGACTTCCTGTGCTACTTCTCCTCCGCCCAGGCCTTCGCCTTCGGCGGGGCCGGCACCCACGCGGCGTACGCGGCCGGGATCACCTTCGCCGACGCGTTCGCCCGCAGCGTCGGCCCACGCTCCGCGTTCCCGGTCGGCATCGTCAACTGGGGTGCCTGGCGGGCCTCGTTCGGGGAGGCGGCGCGGGACTACCCGACGCTGGGCTTCCTGGACGACGACGAGGGCGCGGCCTGCTTCGACACCGCCGTGCGCCTGCTGCGCGGGGGCCGGTACCGCCAGGTCGTCGCCATGCGGGCCCCGGCTGTCCGCCCCGCCCCGGCCGCCCCCACCACCGCCCCCGCGCCGGCGGCCCCTGCGCCGGCGGCCCCCGCCCGGCCGGGCGGCGCCGGCCCGGCCGGGGACGGCGAGCGGCGCCGGGCGATCCGGAGGCTGCTGGTCGAACGGCTCGCCAGGACGCTGCGGGTGCCGGCCGGGGACCTCTCGCCCTCGGTGGCCTTCTCCGACCTGGGCGTCGACTCGATCACGGGCTCGACGTTCGTGACACAGATCGGCGAGGAGCTGGACGTGGAGCTGAACGCGGCCGCCCTGTACGAGTACTCGACCGTCGAGCGGCTGGCGGACCACTTGGTCGAACTGGTCGGCCCCGACGAGCCGGCGGCCGGGTTCGACGAGCCGGGGGCCGGGTCCGGCGAGGAGCCGCCGGCCGGCGGCACCGGCGATCCGGCGGCGCCGGACGAACTGATCGCGACGTTGGAGGCACGTTTCGCGGCCGGGGAGCTCTCCGCCGCGGAGGTGCTGGAACTGCTCGACGCCGAGTTGGCCACGAGGGAGCGACGATGAGCACCGCAGAGTTCCGGGACATCCTCGACCGGTACGCCAGGGGAGCGGTCGGCGCGGAGCAGGCGCGCGACCTGCTGGCCGCGCGGCGCCCGGCGCAGGACCCGGGCCGCCCCACGGCTCCGGCGTCGTCCGGGCAGGACGCGGCCCCCGGGCCGGCCGAGGGCCCCAGGACGCTGGACATCGCGGTGATCGGCATGTCCGGGCAGTTCCCGGGGGCGGTGGACGTCCGCGAGTTCTGGCGCAACCTCGCCGAGGGCCGCGTCGGGTACGGCGAGCTGCCCGACCACTACCTCGCCCCCGAGGAGCGGAACGCCTACAGCTGGGGCGGGGTGCTCGCCGAGCGCGACAGCTTCGACCCCGAGTTCTTCGGCATCCGCCCGCACGAGGCGGACCTGATGAGCCACCACCAGCGGCTGCTGCTGCAGGAGAGCTGGCACGCGCTGGAGGACGCCGCGATCGACCCCAGGGCCCTGGCCGGTTCGCGCACCGGGCTGTTCGTCGGCGCCGAGCCCACCAGCTATCCGCACGAGTCGTTCACCGGCGCCTCCGACGCCCTGGTGGCGTCCCGGCTGTCGTACTTCCTCGACCTGCGCGGGGCCGCGCTGGTGGTCAACACCGCCTGCTCGTCCTCGCTGGCGGCCCTGCACCTGGCCTGCCAGAGCCTGCGGTCGGGCGAGTCCTCCCTGGCGCTGGTCGGCGGCGCGAACGCCGGCCTCGACGGGCGCGGTCTCGACCTGCTGCTGCAGAGCGGCGCGATGTCACCCACCGGCCAGTGCCGCACCTTCGACGCGGACGCGGACGGCACCGTCTACTCCGAGGCCGTGGCCGTCGTGGTGCTCAAGCGACTGGCCGACGCGGTGGCCGACGGCGACCACATCCACGGCGTCGTCCGCGCGACCGGAATGAACCAGGACGGCGCCAGCAACGGCATCACCGCGCCGAACGGGGCGGCACAGGAAGAGCTGATCCTCGACGTCTACCGGCGCTTCGGCATTCCGGCCGAGCGCGTCGGATACGTCGAGGCCCACGGCACCGCGACCCCGCTCGGCGACCCGGTGGAGGCCAACGCGCTGGTGCGGGCGTTCCGGCGGCTGACCGGCGAGCGGGCGTTCTGCGCGGTCGGCAGCGCGAAGTCCCACATCGGGCACACGGGCGCCGCCGCCGGGCTGGTCGGGCTGATCAAGGTCCTGCTGTCCATGCGCCACGGCCGCCTGGTCGGCATGCCGACCCTGCGCCGGCTCAACCCGCTGATCGACCTGGCCGATTCGGCCTTCGTCCTGGACGACGCGGCGCGGCCCTGGCAGAGCGACTCCGGGGCCCCGCTGATGGCCGCGGTCAACTCCTTCGGGCACAGCGGGACCAATGTGCACGCGGTGGTCGAGCAGTATCAGCCGACCGCCGCCGAGGCGACCCCCGCGGACGACGGCAGCCCGCGGCTCGTGCCGCTGTCGGCGCGCGACCCCGAGCGGCTGCGCGAATACGCCGGGGTGCTGGCGGAGTTCCTGGACCCGACGGCTGAGGAGGCGCCCGAGCCCGCCGCCGCACCGGTGGCGCCCGCCGAGGTGTGCGGCGTGGTGGCGGAGGTCCTGGGCGTCGCGGCCGACGAGATCGACCCGGACGAGCCGCTGGACTCCTACGGTGTGCGGCCGGGGCAGTTCGCCCGGATCGGCGAGGCGCTGGACGCCCGGTTCGGGGTGCGGCTGGCCGCCGACGTCCCGCACGAGGGCCGTACGGCCGGGGAACTGGCCCGGCTGATCGCCGAGGCGGGCGGGGCACCGCGAGCGAGCGGCGCCGAGGACCGCGCCGCCGGCGCCGGCGGGCGGCCGCTGCTCGCCGATGTGGCTCGCACCCTTCAACTGGGCCGGACGGAGCTGCCGGCGCGCGCCGCGTTCGTCGTGCGCGACCTGACGGAACTGGTCGCCGGGCTCCGGGCCGTGGCGGCCGGGGAGGAGCTTCCCGACACCTGCCGGCTGGGGCGGGCGGACCACGACAGCGAGGTGGTCCGGCTCTTCGACGACGACGATGACCTGCGGGAGGCCGTGGGCAGATGGCTGGACCGCGGCAAGCTCACCCAGGCGGCCGAGCTGTGGGTGCGCGGCGGGCCGATCGACTGGCGCGGGGCGCGGCAGGACGGCCCGGGGCGCCGGGTGCCGCTGCCCGGCTATCCGTTCGCCAGGAACCGGCACGGCAAGCTGTTCACCCAGCAGGCGGTGCGGCCCGTGGCACAACCGGCCGCCGAGCCCGCCCCGGCGCCGCTGCCCCAGCCCGTCGCCGAGCCCGTCGCCGAGCCTCTGGCCGAAGCCGTCGCCGGGGCCGAGCCGTATGCTCCCGAGCGGCTGGCGGCTGCCGTCGAGGAGCGGCTGGCGCTGCTGGCCGCGGAGATGATCGGCGCGTCGGCGGCCGACCTCGACATCAAGGACCACCTGGACCGCTACGGAATCGACTCCATCACCCGGACCAGGATGAACCACGCGCTGGGCGAGGCGTTTCCGGCCGCCTCCCGGACGCTGTTCTTCGACTTCCCGAAGGTCGAGGGCGTCGCCGAGCACCTGGCCGATCGGTTCCCGGACGAGTGCCGGGCGTACGTCGGGCAGGGCCCCGCCGCCGGGCCCGTCCCGGTCGCCGCCCCCGCCGAGCCCGCTCCCGCCCCCGTACCCGCTCCCGCCGCGGAGCACGCCCCCGAACCCGCCCCGGCCGCCGAGCTGACCCCCCGGGAGGACCGGGACAGCCAGGAGCACGAGGGCGAGGGGAACAACGACCCGGCGGCGGACGCCGTCGCGATCATCGGGATGAGCGGCCGCTTCCCGGGCGCCCCCGACCTGGACCGGTACTGGTCCCTGCTCATGGAGGGCCGGTCGGTCGTCACCGAGGTCCCGCCGCGCCGCTGGGACTGGCGGGAGCACTACGACCCCCGCCCCGAGGGCGCGGACGTGGTGCGCAAGAGCCACTCCAAGTGGGGTGCCTTCCTCGACGGGTTCGACGAGTTCGACCCGGCCCTGTTCAGGTTCACCGAGGACGAGGCACGCAACACCGACCCGCAGGTGCGGCTGTTCCTCCAGGAGTGCTGGAAGGCGCTGGAGGACGCGGGCTACGCCCCGTCGAAGCTGCCCGCCCCGGTGCGCCGGCGCATCGGGGTCTTCGCGGGCGGCGCCAAGCACGGCTTCACCCGGCTCGGCGCGGAGGGGCGGCTGGAGATGCCGCGCACCTCCTTCGGCGACATGGTCAACCGGGTCTCCTTCCAGTTCGACCTCGGCGGACCGAGCAAGGCGGTGGACACCGCCTGCTCCTCCGCCCTGGTGGCGCTGCACGAGGCGGTGCAGAGTCTGCGTGCCGGCCAGTGCGAACTGGCCCTCGCCGGAGCGGTGAACCTCTATCTGCACCCCTCGACCTATGTCGAGCTGGGCACCGTGGGGCTGCTGTCCGACCGTTCGGAGTGCGGGTCCTTCGGCGCGGAGGCCAACGGGATCGTTCCGGGCGAGGGCGTCGCGGCGGTGCTGCTCAAGCCGCTGCGGCAGGCGCTGCGCGACGGCGACCCGATACGGGCCGTCATTCGCGGCACGGCCGTCAACCACAACGGGCGGACCATCGGGTTCACCAGCCCCAGCGCGCAGCGGCAGGCCGATGTGATCCGTGAGGCGCTGCGCGACGGCGGCGTGGACCCGCGGACGGTCGGCTACGTGGAGGCCCACGCCAACGGCTCGGAGATCGGCGACGCGGTCGAGATGACGGCCCTCACCCAGGCGTTCGACGAGCGGCCGGGCGCCAGCGGGCGGTTCGGGGTGGGGTCGGTCAAGCCCAACATCGGGCACGGCGAGGCAGCCGCGGGCATGGCCCAGCTGTTCAAGGTCGTCCTGGCCCTGCGGCACCGCACCCTGCCGCCGACCCGGCTGCCCGAGGAGTTCAACCCCGCCATCGACTTCGACAGGCTCCCGTTCGAGCTCTCCGGCAGCGCCGTGCCCTGGGAGCCGGTGGTCGTGGACGGCACCCCGGCGCCGCGCCGGGCGGGCATCACCTCGATCGGCGGGGGCGGGACGAACGCCCATGTCGTCCTCGAGGAGGCGCCCGAGCCCGCGCCCTCGCGGGCGGCCGTGCGCGGGCCGGTGGTGTTCACGCTGTCGGCGCACACCGAGGAGCGGCTCGGCGTCTATGTCGACCAGTGGATCGAGTTCCTCCGCGGCGGCCCCCGGGTCGACCTCGCGGGCATCGCCCACACGCTCCAGGTCGGCCGGGTGGATCTGACGCACCGGCTGGCGGTGGTCGTCAAGGGCGCCGAGGAGCTGTTGGGGCAGCTCACCCGCTGGCGCCGGGGCCGCCCGGGCAGCGCGGTGGTCACCGCCACCGCCGGGCGGGTGAAGGCCGCGGAGCTTGACGCGGCGCTGCGCGAGCGCGACCTCGGCCGGGTGGCGAGCCTGTGGGCGCACGGGGCGACGGTCGACTGGAGCGAGCTGTACGGCGACGACGTACCCGGCCGGGTGCCGGGGCTGCCGACCTACCCGTTCGAGCGCCAGGTCTGCTGGGTGGACGAGTCCGCCCCGGCGCCGCTTCCCGCCGCCACGGCCGCCGGCACCCCGGCCCGGCCCGCGCCGGCGAGGGGGGCCCCGGCCACCACGACCCCTCTTCCGGCCGACCCGGCCACCACGACCCCCCTCCCCGCCGAGCCGGCCACCACGGCCCTCCTCCCGGCCGACCCGGCCGCGCAGGCGCCGGACGGCCATCCGCTGCTGACGTCGTCCGTGCCGCTCGCCGACGGAGGGGCGGTGTTCAGCGGCGAGGTGTCGCTGGCCTCCCACCCCTGGATCGCCGATCACGCGGTGTCCGGCACGGTGCTCTTCCCCGGCACGGCCTTCGTCGACATGGCGCTGCACGCCGGGCGGGACCTGGGCTGCGGGCGGCTGGACGAGCTGACCCTCCAGGCCCCGCTGGTCCTGACCGAGCGCGGCTCGGTACGGCTCCAGGTGACCGTCGGGGCGCCCGACGCCACGGGTGGCCGCCCGGTGGAGGTGTACTCACGGGCGGAGGAGGAGCCGTCGGGCGAGGCGGCGGAGCGGCCGTGGACACGGCACGCCAGTGGTCTGCTGGGGGCCGGAGAGCAGGAGACGGGCCCCGATCTGACCGCGTGGCCGCCCGCCGGCGCGGAGCCGGTGCCGGTGGACGGCTACTACCGGGCGATGGCCGACGCCGGATACGCCTACGGCCCGGCGTTCAGCGGGCTGCGCGCGGTCTGGAAGCGCGGCGACGAGGTGTTCGCCGAGGCCGAGATCGCCGACGCTCCGGACGCCGCCCGCTACGGTCTGCACCCCGCCCTGCTGGACTCGGCCCTGCACGCGATGGGCTTCGGCGGCTTCGTACGCGACGGCGGCGGACTGCTGCCCTTCTCCTGGTCCGGGATGCGGCTGTTCGGGCGCGGGGCCGCCGCGGTGCGGGTGCGGCTCACGGCGGCCGGTACCGACGCGGTCTCGGCCGAGGTCGCCGACAGCGCGGGACGGCCGGTGGCCGCACTGGACTCGCTGGTGCTGCGCCCCGTCTCGGGCGAACACCCGGTGTCCGGCGAACGTTCCGGCACCAGCACCAGCACCAGCACCAGCACCGGCACCGCCGGCACGGCCGCACCGCACGACTCGCTGTTCCGGCTGGACTGGACCGCGCTCGCGCTCGCCGAGGTGGCCGGGCGGGACGGCGCCTGGTCCCTGCCGGGCCCGGACGACCTTCGGCTGGGGGCCGCCCTGCGCCGCGCCGGCGCCACCGTGTCCGAGGACGCGGCCGACGTGGCGCTGATGTCGCTGGCCACCGGGGAGCGGCCCGCGGACCCGGCGGACCCGGCGGACCAGGCGGACCTGGCCGCCGGGATCCGGGCCGCCACCGCGCGCGCCCTCGACCTGGTGCAGGGCTGGCTCGCGGACGAGGCGCAGGCCGCGGCGCGGCTGGTGGTGGTGACCCGGGGAGCGGTGGCCGTCCGTGTCGGCGAGGACATCACGGACCTGGTGCACGCCCCGGTCTGGGGGCTGCTGCGTACGGCACAGGCGGAGAACCCGGACCGGCTGCTGCTGGTCGACCTGGACGGTGACGAGGCGTCGGTGGCCGCGCTGCCGGGGGCGGTGGCGGCCGCGGTGGCGGCCGGCGAGTCGCAGCTCGCGCTGCGCGGGGGAGCGGCGCTGGTGCCCCGGCTGGCCCCGGTCGGCTCGGACGGCACGCTGGTGCCGCCCCCGGGCGGCGGCGCGTGGCGGCTGGACACCACGGGCGCGGGCACCCTGGAGAACCTGGCGCTGCTGCCCTGGCCCGCCGCCGACGCGCCGCTGACCCCGGGGCAGGTACGGATCGAGGTGCGCGCGGCCGGGCTGAACTTCCGCGATGTGCTGGGCGCGCTCGGCATGTACCCGGGGGAGCTGACGCTCGGCGCGGAGGGCGCCGGACTGGTCCTCGAGGTCGGCCCCGGGGTGACCGGGCTGGCGGTCGGGGACCGGGTGATGGGGCTGTTCCCGAGCGGCCTGGGCCCGGTGTGTGTGGCCGACGCCCACACGGTGGTCAGGATGCCCGCCGGATGGTCCTTCGAGGAGGCCGCGACGGTCCCGGTCGCCTTCGTCACCGCGTACTACGGCCTGTTCGACATGGGCGCGCTGAGCGCCGGTGAGTCGGTGCTGGTCCACGCCGCCGCGGGCGGGGTGGGCATGGCCGCCGTGCAACTGGCCCGGCATGTGGGCGCGGAGGTGTTCGCCACCGCGAGCGAGGGCAAGTGGGACACCGTACGGGCGCTGGGAGTGCCCGACGACCACCTCGCCTCCTCCCGTGACCTGGGCTTCGAGGCCGGGTTCCGGGCCCGCACCGAGGGCCGCGGGATGGATGTCGTACTGAACTCGCTCGCGCGCGAGTTCGTCGACGCCTCGCTGCGGCTGCTGCCGCGCGGCGGCCGGTTCGTGGAGATGGGCAAGACCGACATCCGTGACGCCCAGCAGGTCGCGACCCGGCACTTCGGGGTCCGCTACCGGGCGTTCGACGTGGTCGACGCCGGGCCGCAGCGGATCGGGGAGATCCTCGCCGAGATCGTGGACCTGTTCGAGCGGGGCGTGCTGGAGCTGCTGCCCAGGATCACCTGGGACCTGCGGCGCGCGCCGGAGGCCTTCCGGTTCATGAGCCAGGCGCGGCACGTGGGCAAGATCGTGCTGACCGTGCCCCGGCGCCCCGACCCGTCGCACACGGTGCTGATCACCGGTGGCACCGGCACCCTGGGCGGAATGCTCGCCAGGCACCTGGTGGCCGAACACGGTGCCCGGCACCTGGTCCTCCTCAGCCGGCGCGGACCCGACGCCCCCGGCGCGGCCGAGCTGACCGCGGAACTCACCGCGGCCGGCGCCCGGGTCACGGTGGTGGCCTGCGACGCGGCCGACCGCGACAAGCTGGCCGAGGTGCTCGGCGCCATCCCGGCCGAGCATCCGCTGGGCACCGTCATCCACACCGCGGGCGCGCTCGACGACGGGGTGTTCGACGCGATGACCCCCGACCGGCTGGCCCACGTGCTGCGGCCGAAGGCCGAGGGCGCGCTGAATCTGCACGAGCTGACCCGCGGCACGGACCTGACCCAGTTCGTGTTCCTCTCCGGGGCCGCCGGAGTGCTCGGCAACCCCGGCCAGGCCAACTACGCCGCGGCCAGCTCCTTCCTGGACGCGCTCGCCCACCACCGCAGGGCGCGGGGGCTGCCGGGCGTCTCCATGGCCTACGGCTACTGGGAGCAGGCGACCGGCCTCACCAAGCACCTCACCGAGGGCGACACGGGCCGGATGACCCGGGGCGGTCTGCTGGGGCTCTCCGACGAACAGGGGCTCGCGCTGTTCGACGTGGCCCGGGGCGCCGACGAGGCGCTGCAGGTCCCCATGCGCATCGACCTGGCCGCGCTGCGGACCCAGGCCGAGTCCGGCACCGGCCACCCCATCCACCGGGCGCTGGTGCGGACCGCGCCGCGGTCGGCGGCCGCCGCGCCGGACACCGGCGGCGGCCTGGACGGGCTCGCGGGTCTGCCCGAGGACGAACAGCGGGCGCGGGTCATGGAGCTGGTGCGCCAACAGGTGGCGGCCGTGCTGGTGGTCGATCCCGAGGACGTCGGGCCCGACACCGGGTTCGTCGAGCTGGGCCTGGACTCGCTCACCGCGGTGGAGCTCCGCAACCGGCTGAGCCGGGCCACCGGGCTGCGGCTGCCGGTCACCCTGGTCTTCGACCACCCGGCGCCCGGCGCGCTCGCGGAGTATCTGCGGCAGCGGCTCACCACGGCCGCCCGCAAGGGCGGCAGGCCCCCGGCCCCGGCACCCACACCGGCCGCGGCACAAGCGCCGGCCCCCGCACCGGCCGCGGCACCCACACTGGCCGAGCCACAAGCCCTGGCACCCGCACCGGCCGCGGCACCCGCTACGGCCCCGGCGGCCGTGGCACCCGCCCCGACCCCGGCCCCGGTGGTCGCGGCACCCCCGGCCCCCGCCCAGGAGGAGATCCGCCGACTGCTGCTGGACGGTCAGGACCTGGACCGGCTCGGCGCGGTGCTGGAGTTCGGCTGCCGTGGCGCGGGCGACGCCGCCGACCTCGCGGAGGCCCACCCCGCCCTGGTGGTCCACGGCGTGACCGGCGACAAGGAACTGGCCGACGGCGCGGACCGGGAGATCGGGGAGCGCGGCCTGCGGGACCGGGCCGCGGTGTTCCACGCGGACCCCGCCGAACCCTTCCCCGGCCACTACGACCTGGCGTTCGGCATCGGCGCCTGCTTGCGGGCCGAGGACAAGCAGGCGCTGTTCGCGAACCTGGACGCCGCCGTCGTGGACGGCGGCCAGGTCCTGCTGGCTGACTTCCTGTGCACCCTGAGCGGCGACCTGGTCGACCCCGGGCTCGGAATCAGCGTCCCCACGGCGCACACCTGGGCCGAGGTGTTCGCCCGGAACCGGCTCGTGGTGGACGAACTCATCCCGCACGACACCCAGGCGCCCGACCCCGACCTGGCCGAGCCGCTGCGCCGGGGCTGGATACGGCACCACCTCTTCCGGCTGCGCAAGGTGACCGCCTCGACCGAGGAGGAACGGCTCCGGCTCAACCGGGCACAACTGGCCGAGACCACCGGGCGTCCGCGCGCCGCGGCGAGCTGAAGGAGATTCAGAGACGATGTCGCCCCACGTCAAGCAGACGCTGTCACAGCTCGCGGCCCGGGTGCTGGACACCTCCCCCGAGCGGGCGTCCGAGGCATCCTTCCAGGAGCTGGGCCTCGGCCTGGTCACGGCCGTGGAGCTGACCGAGGAGATCAACGCCCGGTTCGGCACGGCGCTTCCGACCAGCGCGGTGACCGGGGCGGGCGACCTCGGCCGGCTCGCCGAGCACGTCGAGGCCACCCTCGCCCGGCAGGCCGCCCCGCCGGAGGCGGTGGCGGTGATCGGCATGCACTGCCGTACCGCCGGCGCCGCCGACCCCGAGGAGCTGTGGGAGGTGATCAGCAAGGGCCGGGACTGCACCGGCCCGGTCGCCGACCCGGTGGCGCTCTCGCTGTTCCGCGAGCACTTCCCGGACGCGGCGGCGCCCGCCTACGGCGCCATGGCCGAGGCCGAGTGCTTCGACCCGGCGTTCTTCCGGATCTCACCGCGCGAGGCCGCCGCGATGGACGCCGCCCAGCGGGTCCTGCTGGAGTCCTGCTACCACGCGCTGGAGGACGCGGCCCAGGACGCCTCGGCGCTGCGCGGCCGCGCAGTCGCGACCGTCGTCGGCTCCACCGGGCTCGCCCCGCAGTCCGAGTACTCCGCGCACGCGCTGATGGGCTCCGACACCAGCATCATGGCCGCCCGCCTGGCCTACCACCTCGACCTCGCCGGGCCCGCGCTGACCGTGGACACCGCCTGCTCGTCCTCGCTCGTCGCGGTGGACATCGCGCGGCGGCTGCTGCTGTCCGGCGAGGCGGAACTCGCCCTGGCCGCCGGGGTCTACGTGGTCAACCACCCCGGGACCTTCGTCACCATGGAGGCCCTGGGCACCGTGTCGCCGCGCCGCACCTGCCGGCCCTTCGACGCGGAGGCCGACGGCATGCTGGTGGGCGACGGCGTCGGGGTGCTGGTGCTCAAGCGTCTGTCCGACGCGGTCCGGGACAACGACCGGATCCTGGGCGTCATCCGGGGTAGCGGCACCAACCAGGACGGCCGGACCTCGGGGATCACCTCCCCCAGCTCCACCGCCCAGAGCGCCCTGCTGCGCGAGGTCTACCGGCGCAGCGGCGTCGACATGGGCCGGCTGCGCTACGTGGAGGCGCACGGCACCGGGACCAGCCTCGGCGACCCCATCGAGGTGCACGGCCTGACCGAGGCGTTCGAGGAATTCACCGAGCGCAAGCAGTTCTGCGCGATCGGCTCGATCAAGGCCAACATCGGCCACACGATGGGGGCCGCGGGGGTGCTGGGCGCCATCAAGGTGCTGCTGTGCCTGCGGCACGGAAAGCTCCCCCCGGCGGCCAACTTCCGCGACGAGAACAAGCACGTCGACTTCGCCGACAGCCCGGTCTACGTCAACCGCGAGTCGGCCGACTGGGCCCCGGACGACACCGGTCTCCGGCTGGCCGGCGTCAGCTCCTTCGGGTACAGCGGCACCAACGCCCACGTGATCATCGAGGAGTACCGCGCCGCCGAGCGCCGCGCCCCGGCCCCGCCCCGGCGGCAGCTCGTACCGCTGTCCGCGAAGACCGACCCGCAGCTCCGGCGGAAGGCCGGGGCGCTGGCGGCGCGGCTGCGCGACGGGGAGCCGGGCGACGCCGCGGCGCTGCGGGATGTGGCCTACACCCTCCAGGTGGGCCGCGAGGCGTTCCCCGAGCGGCTCGCCGTGTCGGCCGACTCGATGAGTGAACTGATCGAGCGGCTGGAGGCGTTCGCGGGCGGCGCCGACGACGTTCCGGGCACCCACCGGGGGCGGGTCCCCGAGGACCGTACGGGCGGGCAGGCCCCGACCGCGGCCGGGCGCGATGTGGACGAGCTCGCCGCGGCCTGGAGCACCGGCGCCGCGGTCGACTGGCCACGGCTGCACACCGGCGCCGCGCCCCGGCGGATCCAGCTGCCCGGCCACCCCTTCGAGCGCGAGGTGTTCCGCCACGCCTGGGCCGACGGCGCCCCCGCCGACGCCCCCGGCCGTGACACCGCGCCGCCGCGCCCGGCCGCCGGGGCCGTGCCCTCGGTCCTGGCGGAACTCGACGCGGCGGCCGAGGAACACCTGCGGGCCGACCCGTCGGCCGCGGACATCGAAGCGGCGCTCCGCAACGATGTGATGGTCCGCGAGCTGGGCAGGGTCTGCCGCGAGATGCTGTTCGCCTCGCTGCGCCGGATGGAGGTGTTCCAGGCCCCCGGCGAGCGCCACAGCGCGCCCGATCTGATCCGGCGGCTGGGCGTCGTGGACGAGCACACCTCGCTGTTCCGCGCGCTGCTCGGCATCCTCGCCGACCACGGGCTGCTGCGCGCCGAGGGCGAGGAACTGGTCACCACCGACCGGGTCGCCGCCCCCGGGCTGCTGCGCTGGGAGCCGGACCGGCTGGAGGCCCTCAGGACCGAGGTGACCGGCCACTACCCGGAGATGGAGGGCTACTTCCGGCTGCTGACCAACTGCCTGGAGGAGTTCCCAGCCATCCTCACCGGCCGCAGGAAGGCCCACGAAGTCCTCTTCCCCGACGGCTCCTTCGACGCCGTGGAGGCCGTCTACCACAGCGACCAGGACACCAACACCCTGGTGGCCGAGTTGGTCGCCGCGTACGCGCGGGCGCGGTCGGCCCACGACCCGGACGCGCGGGTGTCCGTGCTGGAGATCGGCGCGGGCACCGGCGGCACGACCGCGAAGGTGCTGCCCGCGCTGGACGGCCTCCAGGACCGGGTGCGCTACATGTACACCGACATCTCGCGCAGCTTCACCCTGTACGGGCGCAACCGGTACGCCAAGGACCACCCGTTCCTGAGCTTCCAGCAGCTGGACATCGAGTCCCCGCCGGCCGGGCAGGGCTTCGAGGCGGGCGGCTACGACGTCGTCCTGGCCTGCAACGTGCTGCACGCGACCCGGCGGATCGACGACTCGCTGGCCCACGCCCGGCAGTTGCTGCGCCCGGGCGGGGTGATGATCCTGCTGGAGACCACCCGGGTGCAGGAGTTCTTCACCCTCACCTTCGGTCTGATGGCCGGCTGGTGGGCGTTCCAGGACCACGAGCACAGGCTGCCGGGCTCGCCGCTGCTGAGCGTCGCCATGTGGCGCCAGGCCCTGGAGCGGGGCGGCTTCCGCGCGGTGCGCAGCCTGTCGCTGGCGCCGGTGCGCGAGGACCAGGCGTATCAGGCCGTCGTCCTGGCGGAGAACGAGGGGGCCCTGATGGACACCACCGCCGCCGCCCTCCCGGCGCGGGCCCCGGTGGCCGCCCCGGCGGAGCCGCCGGTGGCGGCGGCCCCCGTATCGTCCACCGACCCCGTACCGCCCACGGAGACCGCCGAGACCGCCGAGACCGCGGAGGTCGCGGAGGTCGCGGAAGCTGCCGAGACCGCCGAGGCCGCCGGGGGCTCGCTCCAGGCCATGGTGGTCGACGCCTGGCGGGAGGTGCTGGGCGTCGCCTCGGCACACCCCGAGGACGACTTCCAGGAACTCGGCGGCGACTCGATCCTCGCCACCCAGATCATCTCCCGGCTCAAGAGCGGCTTCCCGATCGAGCTGGACCTGGGCGAGCTGTTCCAGGCCCGCACCCTGGCCGACATGGTCGCCATGCTCGAAGCGGAGCTGATCGAGCGCATCGAAGAACTGCCCGAAGACACCGTCGCCACCTTGCTCGCGTGAGTCGCGGAAAGCCGCGGACAGGCGCGAAAAGCTGAGGAAAGCCGCATATCCCGAAGGAGTTCTCCCGCCATGTCCCCCGAAGACCTCGCCACCACGCGCAAGGCGCAACTGTCCCCGGCGAAGCGGGCGCTGCTGGAGAAGCTGAGCGGCGCCAAGCGGCCGGCGGGCACCGCGCGCACCACCGGCATCCCGCGCCGCCCGGACGGCGTCCGTCCGCCGCTCTCCTTCGCCCAGCGCCGGCTGTGGTTCCTTGACCAGATGGTGCCCGACAGCGCCGCGTACAACGTCCCGATGAGCTTCCGGCTGCGCGGGCCGCTGCGCCACGAGGTGCTGCAGCGCGCGGTCGACGAGATCGTCCGCCGGCACGAGTCGCTGCGCACCGTGCTGCCCAGCGAGGACGGCGAGCCCTGGCAGCAGGTCCTGCCGCGGCTCGGCGTGCCGGTCGAGCTGGTGGACCTCGGCGCGGACCCGGGCGCGCTGGACGGCCGGATCGACGAGGCGGCGCGGCGCCCGTTCGACCTGGCCACGGGGCCGCTGCTGCGGGTCACCCTGTACCGGCTGGAACCCGAGCTGCACGTGGTGCTGCTCAACGCCCACCACATCGTCGTCGACGGGTGGTCGCTCGGCCTGTTCTGGCAGGAGCTGCTGACCCTGTACCACGCCTTCGCGGCCGGGCGCCCGTCCCCGCTGCCCGAGCTGCCGATCCAGTACGCGGACTTCGCCCTCTGGCAGCGGGACCACCTCAGCGGTGACCGGCTCGAGCAGCAGTTGACGTACTGGCGCGAGCAGCTGGGCGAGGGCACGGAGCCGCTGGAGCTGCCCTTCGACCGGCCCCGCCCTCCGGTGCAGACCTTCGAGGGGCGGGACCTCCGGACCGTCTTCCCGGCCTCGCTGCGCACCGAGCTGACCGGGCTGTGCAAGCGGGAGGGGGTCAACCTCTTCACCGTGCTGCTCGGCGCGCTCAACGTCCTGCTGCACCGGTACACCGGGCAGGAGGACATCGCGGTCGGCTCGCCGGTCACCAACCGGACCCGCCTGGACATCGAGCAGTTGATCGGGCTGTTCGTCAACACCCTCGTCTACAAGACCCGGCTGGACGGGGAGCCGGACTTCCGCGAGGTGCTGCGCCGGGTGCAGGACGTGGTGAACGGGGCCCACCAGTACCAGGAGGTCCCCTTCGAGGCGGTCGTGGAGGCCCTCCAGCCGGAGCGCTACCTCAGCCAGAACCCGCTGTTCCAGGTGTCCTTCAGCTTCCTGCCGGCCCGTGATCTCAGCTCCGGGGAGGAGCTGACGGTCGAGGCGATCGAGGGCATCCGCAACGACACCTCGAAGTTCGACCTGTGGATCAGCGTGGTGGACCGCGACCGGGACTTCCTGGTCGAGGTGGAGTACAACTCCGCGGTCTTCGACGAGGCGACCGTCCAGCGGCTGCTCGACGGCTACCAGGTGGTGCTGGAGGCGGTCGCCGCCGACCCGGGGCTGGGCGTCGGGGAGCTGCCGGTCATGCCGGCCGCCGACCGCGAGCGGCTGGAGCGGGCCGGGCGCGGCGCCACGGCACCAGCCGCCACCGCACCGGCCGCCACGACACCGTCCGCCACCGCCCCAGCCGCCACGACACCGTCCGCCAACGCACCGTCCGCCACCGCACCGTCCGCCACGGCACCGGCCGCTGTGGAGCCGCCGCCCGCCGCGCTGCTGCACGAGCTGTTCCAGGAGCGTACGGCGGAGGCGCCCGGCGCGGTGGCGGTCAGCCACGACGGCGAGCACGTCACCTACCGCGAGCTCGACGGGCGCGCCAACGCGCTCGCGCACCGGCTGCGCGGGCTGGGCGCCCGTCCCGGCACGGTGATCGGGCTGTGCGCCGAGCGGTCCGTGGACCTGCTGGTCGGGATCCTGGGCATCCTGAAGTCCGGCGCCGCTTATCTGCCCATCGCGGCCGACTATCCGCCCGAGCGGATCTCCTATCTGCTGGCCGACAGCTCCGCGCCGATCCTGGTGACCCAGCCGCACCTGGTCGACGGCCTGCCCGAGCACCAGGCCCGGCTGGTGGTGCTCGACGGGGAGAGCGACGAGCACGCCCCCGAGCGGGCGGACGGTGCAGGCCCGCAGGACCCCGCGTACGTCATCTACACCTCCGGCTCCACCGGAACACCGAAGGGCGTGCTGGTCAGCCACGCCAACGTGGTGCGGCTCTTCTCCGCCACCCAGCAGTGGTTCGGTTTCGGACGGTCGGACACCTGGACGCTCTTCCACGCTTTCACCTTCGACTTCTCGGTGTGGGAGATCTGGGGCGCCCTCGCGCACGGCGGGCGTCTGGTCGTCGTCCCGCACTGGGTGAGCCGCTCCCCGGAGAGCTTCTACGAGCTGCTGCGGGACGAGCGGGTCACGGTGCTCAACCAGACGCCGCTGGCGTTCCGCCACCTGTCGGAGGTGGAGCGGGGCGCCCTGTGCCTGCGGGTGGTCGTGTTCGGCGGCGAGGAACTCGATGTGCGCGGCCTGCGCGACTGGTTCGACCGGCACGGGGACCAGTCACCCCGGCTGGTGAACATGTACGGGATCACCGAGACGACCGTGCACGTCACCTACCGCCCGGTGACCCGCGCGGACGTGGACGCCGCCACCGCGCACAGCCCGATCGGACGGCCCATTCCCGACCTGCGCGTGCGGGTGCTGGACCGCTACGGCCAGCCCGCCCCGGTCGGGGTGCGGGGAGAGATGTACGTGGGCGGGGCCGGGGTGGCCCTGGGGTACCTCAACCGCCCGGAGCTGAACCGGCAGCGCTTCCTGCACGACCCCGACGGCTCCCGCTGGTACCGGAGCGGGGACCTGGCCCGCTGGACGGCCGAGGGGGAGCTGGAGTACCTGGGGCGCGCCGACGACCAGGTGAAGATCCGCGGCCACCGCATCGAACTGGGCGAGATCGAGGCGGCCCTGGCCGAGCACCCGAGGGTCGGGGAAGCGGTGGTGCTCGCCCGGCGGGAGCCCGGGGACACCGGCAACAAGCGCCTGGTCGCCTATGTCGTGCCGGAAGCCCGCAAGGACGGGACCCAGGACGGGGCCGGGGACGGAGCCCAGGACGGAGCCCAGGACGGCGCGGACACCTCCGAGGCCGTCCCCGAGACCGCTTCCGAGGCCGCCTCCGAGGGGGCGCCGGCCCGGGGGACGGAGTGGGAGGCCGTCTTCGACCGCGTCTACGGGGAAGGAGAGGGGGAAGGAAGGGACGAAGAGGCCGCCGGCCCCGACGACTTCAAGATCAGCGGCTGGGACAGCAGCTACCACGGCGGACAGCTCTCCGACGCGGAGATGCACGAGTGGGTCGACACCACCGTGGAGCGCATCCTGGCCCTGCGCCCCCGGCGCGTGCTGGAGATCGGCTGCGGCACCGGCCTGCTGCTCTCCCGGGTCGCCCCGCACTGCGAGGTCTACCACGGCACCGACATCTCGCGAACCGCGCTGGACCATGTGCGCGGCCGGCTGGTGGAGCGCCGGGAGGAGCTGTCCCACGTACGGCTGCACCACGGTGGCGCGGACGACCTCTCCGCCTTCCAGGACCGGCAGTTCGACCTGGTGGTCATCAACTCGGTGGTCCAGTACTTCCCGGACGCCGGATATCTGCGGGATGTCCTGAGCAAGGCGCTGCGCTGCGTGGACGACGGCGGCACCGTGTTCGTGGGCGATGTGCGCAACCTGGCCCTCCTGGAGGCGTTCCACACGGACGTGGAGCTCCACCAGCCCGGTCCCACGCCGAGCGAGGAGCGGCTGCGCGCACGGGTCCGCCGGCGCATCGCCCAGGACCAGGAGCTGGTGCTGCACCCGGACTTCTTCCGGGCCGTGCAGCAGGAGGAGCCCCGCCTCGCGCGGGTACGGACCCAGCTGCGGCGCGGCGTGCACGAGAACGAGATGAGCCGGTACCGCTACGACGCCTTCCTGCACGTCGGCGGGGAGGCGGCGGCCCCGGCCGTGCCCGAGGCCAGGATCTCCTGGTCCGACGGGACGCACACCCGCGCCGCGGTCGAGGAGCGGCTGCGCGCCGAGCCCGACCGGGCGCTGGCCGTGGTCGACGTGCCCAACGCCCGGCTGGCCACGGCCGGCGACCAGGGCGTCCAGCCGGAACAGTGGTGGCGGCTGGCCGAACGCCTGGGACGCACCGCGACCGTCGACTGGATGCCGGACCGCGCCGACGGAAGCTACGCGGTCCTGCTCGGCCCCGTGGGCGACGACCGGGACTGGGCCGCCTTCGAGACGGCGGAACCGACGGGCCGGTGGCAGGAGTACGCCACCGACCCGGTGTTCAACCGGTGGGCCCGGGCGGTGGTGCCCGAGCTGCGCGGATACCTCAAGGACCGGCTGCCGGACTACATGCTCCCGGCCGCCTACGTCGCGCTGAAGCAGTACCCCGTCAACGCCAACGGAAAGCTGGACCAGAGCGCTCTGCCGGAGCCGTCGGCCGAGCCGGCCGACGAGTCCGGGGACACCACCGAGCCCCGGACACCGGCCGAGCGGATCATCGCCGAGGTCTGGACCGAGGTGCTCGGCGTGGGGCCGATCGGCGTGGGCAACAACTTCTTCCGGCTGGGCGGCGACTCCATCCACAGCATTCACGTGGTGGCCAAGGCCCGCGAACGGGGCCTCGAGCTGACCCCGCAGATGATCTTCCAGTACGACACGCTCGCGGAACTCGCGGCGGCGGCCCAAGCGGCCCCCGGGGCGGGCGCGCGGGCCGATGCCGACGACGAGCCCGGCGACCGGGACGCCGCCACGGCGCTGGCCGAGCTCCGGGCGGACCCGGACGTCGAGGACGTGTACCCGGTGGCCCCGTTCCAGGAGTGGGCCCTGCGCAAGCTGCGTACCCCGGAGCCGGGGATGTTCCAGGTCCACCGCCTCACCGCGGTGCCCCGGGGAATGGCCGACAAGGATGACTTCCGACGCTTCCTGGAGGCCCAGGCCCGTACCTACCCGGCGATGCGGACCTCCTTCCGGTGGATCGCACCGGACCGGGCGGTCCAGGTGGTCCACCGTGAGCCGCGGGTCGAGCTGGACTTCGTCGACTGGCGGGCACTGACGCCCACCGAGCAGGACGAGGCGCTCGAACGCCACCTCAAGGCGGACCGGGAACGCGGGATCGAGCCGGAAGAGCCCGGCGCCATACGCTATTTCGTGGCCGACGTCGACGACGACACCTGTGTCATCGTGGTCAGTCTGAGCTATCTGTGCCTGGACGGCTGGAGCTTCGACATCATCGCCAACCAGCTCGACCAGGGCCTGCCCGCGCTCGCCCAGGGCAGGCCGATAGAACTCGACGCGGCCCTGCCCTTCAAGGATTTCGTGGCCGCGGTGCGCGGTGGCGACCAGCGCGCCGCCGAACGCTACTGGCAGCGGGCCCTGGGCGGTCTGCCGGGGCCGACCCTGCTCTCCGAGCACGTGCCCGGCAACGCCGTCGGCAGCGAGAGCGGATTCGGCCGGCAGTGGACAGCGCTGCCGAAGGAGCTCGCGGCCCGGCTGCGCGAGGTGGCCCGCGAGCACCGGCTGACCCTCAACGTGCTCTTCCAGGCCGGATGGGCGGCGACGGTCGCGGCCTTCGTCGCCCAGGGGCGGGAGCGGGCCGACCTGACCCACGGCGTGCTGTTCACCGGGCGCTCCGGCGGACCCCAGGGGGTGTCCGGCATGGTCGCCCCCACCCTGAACATCCTGCCGCTGCGCACCCGGCTGGACGCCGCCGAGCAGGTCCCGGCGTACCTCGCCCGGGTCAGGGACGAACTGGTCGCCATGAGCGCCTACGAGAACACTCCGATGCACCGGGCGCTGGCCTGGGGCGGACAGCCGGAGGACGCCCTGCCCACCGAGAGCTACCTGGTCTTCCAGAACGTCGGTCTCGACAACTCCGAACGCTTCAGCGCGGCGTACTACATCTCGCGGATGGGCTTCCCGCTGCGGCTGGACGTCTTCCCGACGGAGACGGTCAAGCTGCACATGTCGTACTACCGGGACCGCTTCACGGACGCCACGATCACCCGTCTTATCGGCGCCTTCACCTCGGTGCTCGAAGTCCTCGCGGCCGACCGGCCGCAGGGTGTGCGGGACCTGCTGGCGGCGGCCCTCCGGGGGGCGCCCGCCCCGGACGACCTCCTCGCCTTCCGTGAGGGCGAGTTCGTGGTCAAGGACATCGTCGCGCTGCTGGGCGAGGACCGGTGACGGCACCCACTGGTCCCGGGTCCGTCGACTCCCCGCCCGCCGCCTCTCCGCCCACCGCCTCCCAGCCCCCCGACTCCCTGTCCACCGCCTCCCAGCCCCCCGACTCCCTGTCCACCGCCGCCCTGCCCACCGTCTTCATGTTCTCGGGCCAGGGCTCCCAGTACCACGGGATGGGCCAGGACCTGTACCGGGCCGAGCCGGTGTTCCGGGAGACGCTCGACCGCCTCGACACCGTCGCCCAGGCGGAACTCGGGGCGTCCGTCCTGGGCCGGATGTACGACCCGGGCCGCGGCCCGTCCGAGCCGTTCGACGACCTGGAGTTCACCCATCCGGCGATCGTCATGGTGCAACTCGCCCTCGCGGACACCCTCGCCGGGTACGGGATCGAACCCGACCTGCTGCTCGGCGCGAGCCTCGGCGAGTTCACCGCCTGCGTGCTGGCGGGCGTGGTGGACCGGGACACCTGTCTGCGGCTGCTCATCCGGCAGGCCAGGGCGGCGCGCGGAGCTCCGCCCGGCGGGATGCTCGCGGTCCTGGGCGACGAGCGGCTGCACCGGGACATCCCGCTGCTGCGCGACCACACCGAGGTCGCCGCCCGCAACTACCCCGGACACCTCGTCCTGTCCGGCCCCGCCGACGCCCTGACCGCCGCCGAGGAACTGCTGCGGGCGCGCGATGTGGCCTGCCACCGGGTGCCCGTCCCGTACGCCTTCCACTCGGCCCTCATGGACGCCGGCGAGCCGGCGTTCCGGGCCACCCTCGCGGAGACGGAGCTGCGCCCGCCGCGGATCCCGATCGTGTCCTGCGCCGCCATGGGCCCGGTCGGCCGGGTGACGGCCGACCACCTGTGGCGGGCGACCAGGGCGCCGATCGAGTTCGCGGCCACGCTGACCGCGCTGGAGCGCGGCGGCCCGTACCGGTACATCGACCTCGGTCCGTCCGGCACCCTGCACAACTTCGTCCGGGCCGGCCTGCCCGCCCACTCGCGGTCGCGCTCCCACGCGTTGCTCAGCCCGCTGAGCCAGGACACCCGCGCGCTGGCCGGGCTGCGCTCCGCCGTGCCCCCGCGCACCCGCCCCGCCCCCACGCACCCCCAGGAGGGCATCATGAAGGTATACGGATTCCCCGGTCAGGGCAGCCAGGCCAAGGGGATGGGCAAGGACCTGTTCGACGAGTTCCCGGAAGAGACCGCGGTGGCGGACGCCGTGCTCGGGTACTCGATCAGGGAGCTGTGCACCCAGGATCCCCGGCGGGAGCTGAAGCTCACCCAGTTCACCCAGCCCGCGCTGTACGTGGTCAGCGCCCTGACCTGGCTGCGGAGGCTGCGCGACGACCCCACCCCGCCGGACTGCCTGGTGGGGCACAGCCTCGGCGAGTACGTCGCGCTGTTCGCCGCCGGGGCCTTCGACTTCGAGACCGGTCTGCGGCTGGTCAAGCGCCGCGGCGAGCTGATGAGCCGCGCCGACGGCGGGCGGATGGCCGCCGTGCTGGGCTGCGACCTGGACGGGGTGGAACAGGCGCTGCGCGACCACCGGCTGACCGGCCTGGACATCGCCAACCACAACGCGCCCGCGCAGGTCGTCCTCGCCGGGCCCGCCGACCAGCTCGCTCAGGCCAAGCCGGTGTTCGAGGGGCTCGGCGCACACTTCGTGACGCTGAACGTCAGCGCCCCCTTCCACTCGCGCTACCTGCGCGAGACCGCCGACGAGTTCGCCCGCTACCTCGACGGCTTCACGCTGCGCGACCCCGAGATTCCCGTGATCGCCAACGTGGATGCCCGCCCGTACCGGCCCGGCGAGGTGAAGCGGACGCTGGCCCGGCAGATCGCCTCGACGGTGCGGTGGACGGACACGATCAGATACCTGATGGGCAAGGGCGAGTTCGAGTTCGAGGAACTGGGACCGGGCACGGTGCTCCGCAAGCTGGTCACCAAGATCAAGGCCGAGGCGGAACCGCTGGTCACCGAGCCACAGGCCACCGAGCAACCTGCCACCGAGCAGCCTGTCGCCGAACGACCGGTCACCGCGCCACCAGTCACCGCACCACCGCTCGCTGAGGCTCGGGTCACCGCGC
The DNA here is from genome assembly GCF_039532705.1 of Streptomyces sparsogenes subsp. cuspidosporus. Taxonomy (NCBI): domain Bacteria; kingdom Bacillati; phylum Actinomycetota; class Actinomycetes; order Kitasatosporales; family Streptomycetaceae; genus Streptomyces; species Streptomyces sparsogenes. Next base: position 132,442 of record NZ_BAAASD010000002.1, read on the forward strand.
CGCCGGTCGCCGCCGAGGTGGCCGCCGCTCCTGGCGGGGTCAGGGCGGAGACGCTGGGCGCCGCGACCTTCCGGGAGCGCTACGGTCTCCGGTACGCCTGCCTGGCCGGTGGCATGTACGGCGGGGTGTCCGGAGCGGAGCTGCTGATCCGGCTGGCGAAGTCCGGCGGGATGGGCTTCTTCGGGAGCGGCGGGCTGGCCCTGGACGAGGTCGGGGCGGGACTCGACGCGGTGCGGGCAGCCCTGGGCGCCGACGGGGCGTACGGAGCGAACCTGCTGCACCAGTACGCCGACCCGGAACGGGAATCGGCGCTGGTCGACCTGTTCCTGCGGGCCGGTGTGCGCACCATCGAGGCATCCGGCTTCCTGCGGATCACCCCCGCGCTGGTCAAGTACCGGCTGAGCGGGGGCAGGGTGCTGGCCAAGGTGTCCAGCACCGATATGGCGGCCGCGTTCCTGGAACCCGCGCCGCGGCGCATCGTCCGGCAACTGCTCGACGAGGGGCGGATAGCCGCCGCGGACGCCGAGCGCTTCGCACACCTGCCGATGGCCGACGACCTGTGCGTGGAGGTCGGCGCCGGCTGGTACGACGCCACCGGCACGCCGGCCACGCTGCTGCCCGCCGTGGTCCGGCTGCGGGACGCCCGGGCCGCGCGGGCCGGAGCCGGGCCGAGGATCCATGTGGGCGCGGCCGGCGGGATCGGCAGCCCGGAGGCCGCGGCCGCCGCGTTCGTCCTGGGCGCGGAGTTCCTGGTCACCGGATCGATCAACCAGTGCACCCCCGAAGCGGCCACCAGCGAGGCCGTCAAGGATCTGCTGCAGGAGGTGGAGGTCCATGACGTCGCCCTCGCACCCGCCCCGGAGATGTTCGAACTGGGGGTGCGTGCGCAGGTGGTCAAGCGCGGTGTGCTGCTCCCGGCGAAGGCGGCGAAGCTGCACGAGCTGTGGCGACGCCACGACTCCTTCGAGGACATCGACGCGCCGACCCGCCGTCGGATCGAGGAGAAGTTCCTGCACGGATCGTTTCACGAGGCCGCCGCGGAGTCGGACGCGGGGCCGGGGGACGACGGCAAGCGCCGGATGGCCACGGCCTTCCGGTCCTACCTCCACCGCGGCTTCCGGCTGGCGCTGCGCGGGGACCGGGAGCGGAAGGTCGACTACCTGGTCTACTGCGGCCCCGCGATGGGCGCGTTCAACTCCTGGGTGGCCGGCACCGGTCTCGAGCCGTGGCGGTCCCGCCACGTCGACACCGTCGCGGAGCACCTGATGTCCGAGACGGCTGCTCTCCTGCGGGACCGGGCGGCCCGCTACGGCTCCGGGTGACGGTGTGGACGAGGTGCAGGTGGGCGGGCAGTACCCGGACGACTGATGGTTTTCGAGGAGGAACGATGGTCGAGCCCCCAGGGCTCGCGGAGAACGCGGTCGTGTCATTCCCCCTTCCGTGCCCATGGCCCTTCGCGCCGCCGAGTGAGTACTTACGTGTGCAGGACACCGCTCCTGTGTGCCCGGTCACGACGCACGAAGGCCACCCGTGGCTGGTGACCAGGTACGCGGACGTCCGCGCCGCCCTCGCCGACCCCAGGTTCAGTGCGGACCTCCGCCGGGACGGCTACCCGGTGCTGGCGCCCGGCCAGCGAGAAGCCGTGGCCAGCATGCCGCCGACCATGGCGGGAATGGACGCACCCGAGCACACGGTGATCAGGCGCAGAATCCAGGAAGAGTTCGGCACCCGTCGGGTCCGGGCCATGGAGCCGGCCATCCAGCGCATTGTCGACGCCGCTTTCGACGCGATCGAGAACGCGGGCGGCGGGCCGGTCGATGTGGTCCAGGCACTCGCGCTGCCTGTCCCGTCAGCTGTGATCTGCATGCTGCTGGGCATTCCCTACGCCGACCACGACTGGTTCAACGACCGCACCACCGCCGCATTCCGGCGTGAGACCAGCGCGGCGGACCGGGTGGGCATCTTCACGGAGCTGATGTCGTATGTGGATCGGCTCGTCCGCGACAAGGAGGCGGACCCGCCGGACGACCTGCTCGGCAGGCAGATCCGGCTCCTTCGGGAAGCCGGCGAGTACGATCACGACGAGCTGGTGTCCCTCGCGAACCTGCTGCTCATAGCGGGACACGAGACCACGGCCGGCATGATCACGGTCTCGGTCGCGAGACTGCTGACCGACGACGAACTCCGGCATGAACTCGCGCGAGATCCGGCGCGCATCCCAGAGGCCATCGAGGAGTTCCTCCGCTACTTCACCATTGCCCAGCAGGCGCTCCTGCGCGTCGCGAACGAGGACGTCGTGGTCGGCGGAGTGACGATTCGCAAGGGGGAAGGCGTGGTGCTGTCGGTACAGGCGGCCAACCGCGACCCCCGGGCATTCAGCGAGCCCGATGAACTGCGTATCGGCCAGGGCCGCGGCCATCTGGCCTTCGGTCACGGGGCGCATCAGTGTGTCGGCGCGAAACTGGCACGCACCGAGCTCCGCATCGTGCTCGAGACCTTGTTGCGCCGACGTCCGGATTTTCGGCCGGCCGCCCCGATCGAACACCTTTCGTGCAAGGAATCCATCAATGTGTGCGGGCTCGAGGAACTACCGGTCGTCTGGTGACGAGGCCTGCTACGCGACCATGAGGAGAATCCGACGATGACCAAGGACGAGATGGGCGCCCCCGCGGCGGACACCGACGCGGCGACGACGCTGCGGACGATCATCACCGGCTACATTTTCTCGCAAATCGTGCGGGCGACGGCGCAGCTCGGGATCACCGAGCACCTGGCCGACGGCCCCCGAAGTGTCGAGGCACTGGCCAAGGCGATCGATGCCGACCCCGACGCGCTGGGGCGCTTTCTGCGCTCCGCCGCAACACTGGGCCTGGTCCGCGAGAACGGTGACACTTTTGAGCTCGGCCCGCTGGGGTCCGCGATGGAGGCCGACAACGGCAGCTTGAAGAGCGTCGCCATGGGCATAGTCGGCCCCAACCTCACACGCAGGGCGGAACGGTTCGCCGAGGTGGTGCGCGCGGGCCGCCGCGTCGACACCAAGGTCGACGGCTATGAGTTCTGGGAGTACTACGACCACCACGAGGAGGAAGCCGAGCACTATGCCGTGACGATGAGTCACGTCACCGCGCACTGCGCGCAGGCGCTGGTGCGGCAATACGACTTCGCACCTTTCCAGCGGATCGCCGATATCGGCGGTGGCCATGGGAATCTGTTGAACGGCGTGCTGACAAGGGTGCCCGGTGTGCGCGGAGTGCTGTACGAGCGGGCCGAGGTGATCCGCAGGGCGAAAGGGCTGTTCACAGAGGCGGGCACGGACGACCGGGTCGACCTGATCGACGGTGACTTCTTGCGGGAGGTTCCCGGCGACTGTGACCTCTACATGATCAAGAGCACGCTGTGCGACTGGGACGACGAGCACGCCGCGCGAATCCTCGGCAACATCCACCGCGCCGCCGCACCGGGTACGACCCTGCTGGTGATCGATTCGATGATCGCCGACGAGGTCACCGGCGATGAGGTGAACCCCGTCCACGCACAGCAGGAGTCGGCCATCGACTTCGCCGTTTTCGCCACCAACGGAGGAAGGGTCCGGCCCCAGTCGGAGTACCGGGTGATGGTCGGCGCGGCCGGCTTCGAGGTCGAATCGATCACGCCGTTCTTCGACGGCTTCACCCACTGGAACCTGCTGGTGGCCAAGCGCGACTGAAGCACAGCGCCCGGCGGGCAGAGCCGCCTGACCCAGGCGGCTCTGCCGCTCCCGCCACCACTACTGGGTGCCAGTCCGTGCTGAAGTACTGGCGATACCGTTACCGAGCGGCACCGAACCGGTCTTCGCGGAGGCCACCCTGCAGGGTCGACCGGGTCGAGCTGTGGACCAAGACGCCCGCCGCCACGAGCGGGATCCGCGACTTCGACATCCAGGTGCGTGACGGCGACACCTGGCGCACCGTCGCGCAGGTCGGGGGCAACACCGAGGAGCACGTCGTCACCAGGTTCCCCGCCGAGCGGACCGACGCGGTACGCGTCCTGATCCACTTCGCCGGCGGCAACTACTCGCGCCTCGTCGAACTCGAGGCCTACGGCCCGCAGTAGAACCCGGCGCACGACCTGGGGCAGCCCCGGGGAGGGGGCAGCCCCGGGGGGCCCGCCCCCATCCGCCGGGCCCGGAAACGGTCCCGGCGGACGAAGGGGGGCGGGAGCGGATCAGGCGAGGGCGACCAGGTCGCGGTAGTCCTCGCTCCACAGGTCCTCGTCCGCGTCCGGCAGGAGCAGGACGCGGTCGGGGCGCAGGGCGTCGATGGCGCCCTCGTCGTGGGTGACCATCACGATCGCGCCGGGGTAGGAGCCGACGGCCGCCAGGACCTCGGCACGCGAGGCGGGGTCGAGGTTATTGGTCGGCTCGTCCAGCAACAGCACGTTCGCGCCGGAGTGGACCAGCCCGGCCAGCGCCAGGCGGGTCTTCTCCCCGCCGGACAGCACCCCGGCGCTCTTGTCCGCGTCGTCCCCGCTGAACAGGAACGCGCCCAGGACCCGCCGTGCCTCGCCGTCCGTCAGGTGCGGCGCGGCATCCGACAGGTTCTGCCGGACCGTGCGGCCGGGATCGAGGGCGTCGTGCTCCTGGGCGAAGTAGCCCAGCCGCAGCCCATGTCCGTGCACCACACGACCGGCATCAGGCTGCTCCGCGCCCGCGAGGATGCGCAGCAGGGTGGTCTTGCCCGCACCGTTGAGGCCGAGGACGACCAGGCGGCTGCCCCGGTCCACGGCCAGGTCCACCCCGTCGAGTACACGGTGGCCGCCGTAGGACTTGGACAGGCTGACCGCGCCCAGCGGCATCCGGCCGCACGGCAGCGGCTCGGGCAGCCGGATCCTGGCCACCTTCTCCGCGCGGCGGACCGGCTCCAGATCCGCCAGCATGCGGTCCGCGCGGCGGGCCATGCTGCGGGCCATGACCGCGGTGGCCGAGCGGGACTTCATCTTCTCCGCCTGCGCATGCAGGGCGGCGGCCTTGCGCTCGGCGTTCGCCCGCTCCCGCTCCCACCGCCGCTGGTCCGCCTCACGCCGGGTCAGGTAGGTGGCCCAGCCGGTGTTGTGGATGTCGATCGTCGCCCGGGTGGCATCCAGGTGGAAGACCCGGTTGACCACACCGGCGAGCAGGGCGGTGTCATGGCTGATGACCACCAGGCCACCCCGGTACTCCCGCAGGAAAACGCGCAGCCAGGCGATGGAGTCGGCGTCCAGGTGATTGGTCGGCTCGTCCAGCAGCAACACACCCTCGTGGCCGGCGAACAAGATCCGTGCCAGTTCCACCCGGCGCCGCTGCCCGCCCGAGAGGTTGCCGACCGGCTCGGTCAGTACCCGCTCGGGCAGACCGAGCCCGGCCGCCACACGGGCGGCCTCGGCCTCGGCCGCGTATCCGCCGCCGGCCTGGAAGGCCGCCTCGGCCCCGGCATAGGCCCGCATCGCCCGCTCCAGGTCGCCGGACCCGGCGGCCTCGGCCATCGCGGCCTCGGCCGCACGCAGCCGGCGCAGCGCCGCATCCAGACCGCGAGCGGACAGGATCCGGTCCGTGACCGTGACCGTCGGGTCGGCCGCTCGGGAGTCCTGCGCCAGGAACCCGACCGTGCCGGTACGGGTGATCGTCCCGGCGGCGGGCTTGGTCCGCCCCGCAAGGGCGGTCATCAAGGTGGTCTTCCCCGCCCCGTTGCGGCCGACCAGGCCGATACGGTCACCGGGAGAGACAGTGAAAGAAATGTCCGAGAGCAGCAGGCGGGCACCTGCACGCAACTCGACATCGCGAACAGTAATCACGGGATGACGCTCCGAGAAAGCAAAAGGACACACTTCTGGCGTGGAAGCGGGTCCTCAGCTAGGAAACTCGGGGCGTAGACATGCCCCTACCATAGCCGCCGCAGGGGGCTACCGGGCGGAGCCCGGCCGACCGCGGTCGACCGGGCTCCAAGCACCACCTGAGGGCGGGTCAGGGAGCCGGCGAGGCCTGACCCACCACCGGTCCTGACCTGCCCCAGGTCAGGCGGTCGTGATGTGCTTGATTGTCTCCGCGACCAGTTCGGCCTGCAGATCACGGCCGGTGCGGTTCGGGTGGACGTACCACGGCAGCGGCAGTCCGAGGCGAGCGGCTTCTCGGTGCCGCCCGGGATGGGTTCGAGGCACGCGGAGGTGTCCTCGGGCACGATCCTGGGGTAGCCCACCAGCACGGTGTCCGCGCCCGGGGCCGCCTCGTGGATCTCGCTGAACATCCGGCGCAGGTCTCGCTCCACCGTCAGGAACCGCTCGTCGAGCCAGTCGGCCCCGGCACCGTTCCGGAAGCCGGGGCCTTCTGTCAGAAGTCGTAGGGCTTCTCGGTGTTCCAGTTCAGCACGTCGGCCTCGTTCCAGCTGAACTGCTGCTTCTGGCCCTTCATGACGACGGAGTAGTAGGGGCTTTCGTGGCCGTCGGCGCCGCGCAGGGCGATGGCGAGCGACTGTGCCGTCTGGTGGTGGGAGCCGTAGTCGAAGAGGTTCACGGCGCTGTAGACCTTGCCGCCGGGCTGGAGGGTGATGCGCTTGTCGCCGCCCGGGTTGTCCTTCTTCGAGTGCGGCAGTTCGAGGCGGTCGTCGCCGAGCCTCACGGCCGGGTACGAGGTGACCCAGCACGGCTTGGTGCCCTGGTTGGACGCGGTGACCAGCAGGTGGTCGCCCTGCTGTCCGGCGAACCGGTGGACCGCGGTGACCAGCATCTCGTCGCCCACGCACTGCTGGGCGCCGGCCCTCGCGCCCTTGGTCGCGACCTCCTCCGACCCGCCCGCGGCCTTGTCAGGGGCGCTGTTGGTCTGCTCCGCGCCGCCCTTGCCGTCCCCGTCGGACGCGGTCCGGCTCTGCGCGGTGGCGGCGGTCTTCTCGCCGCCCGATGCCTTCGAGTCGCCGTCGCCGCCGCCGCAGGCGGTCAGGCCCAGTGCCAGCGCGGCGGTGACGGTGGCCAGGGCGGCGGTGCGAATCCGGGAAGTACGCATGATCAGGATCCCCCTGCGTTCCGTGCGGGATGCCTCTGTGGCGGCTCCCGCGGTGTGGACACCACTTTTCCCGGGGCCACTGACGTTCTGGAAACGTCTCACTCACGTCCCGTAAACGCACCGCTCGCGAACGGCTGACGCCGAGCGGCGGGTGGTCTGGAGCCGCTGGAACACGCATGTGGCGCCCTGTTCGCCGTGCGGCCCGCGCCCGCGATGCCGGTACGGCCCCTCCACCGCGGCAACTGTCATGGCCGTGTTTCCATGGGCTGCTGCACCCGATTTGACGCGTGCTGAGACCGGCCCCATTGTGTTGCATCATTCGGCAGCCACACGGAGGTTGGACATGCGTCGACCCTGGCGGGCGGTACTCATCCCCGTTGCATTCGGAACACTCCTCAGCACGCAGGGATCTGCCCTCGCCAATCCGCTGGGAGGCGGCAGCCGGCAGGCCGCCGCGACCGTGGCGGGACAGGAGTTCGGGCAGTCCTCGTCCGGTGGGGAGAACCCGCCGACCGGGGTGCAACCGCAGGGTGGCGGCACTGGCTGGAACATCAAGTGGTGGGACGAGTTCAACGGCACCTCGGTCGACTGGGGCACCAAGTGGCGCGGTGACTCCAGCTCCCTCGCCGACAACGGCCGCGGCAACAAGGGCAACCAGCAGCTGGACTACAACCTCGATCGCAACTGCCAGGAAAAGGACGGCGCGGTCACCATCACCGCGAAGCGGGAGAACCACACCTCCCCGTCGGGCACGGACTACAGCTGGACGTCCTGCCTGCTCACCTCGACCGGCTCCAGCGGCTACACCTTCAAGCACGCCTTCATCGAGTCGCGCGCCAAGCTGACGTACAACGTCAAGGACGCGAGCGGCAAGCCCGTCTCCGACAAGCGCGGTTTCTGGCCCGCCTTTTGGACCTGGCAGGCGGACGGCGTGAACTCCTGGCAGGAGACCGATGTCTACGAGCAGTACAGCGACAACCCGCGCAAGCTCCACCTGACCTCGCACGCGGGCTCCGGCGGCGGCTGCCAGCCGACGCTGGGGTTCGACCCGGGGGAGGGCTTCCACACCTACGGTGCGGACATCTCGCCCAGTGGCACGAGGTTCTACATTGACGGCAAGCTGGTGTGCACCGTGGCGGGTACCCCCTCGGAGAACACGAACATCATCGAGGACCTGTACGTGTACTCCCGCCCCGGCTTGGAACCGAACCCGGCGACGGTCTCGGCGCAGAAGTCGGTCGACTACGTGCGCGTCTGGCAGAGGTAGGCGGGCCAGGGGAGCCAGGTGTGTCGGGGCAGGGCCGCCGCGGCCCTGCCCCGACACACGGGATCATCGGTCCTGGCCGAGCGACACATCTGTGCTCGTTGACGGCGCCGCCGAAGCTACGGCCCGGTGGTGCCGGTGGAGTTTCCGGGGTGGCAGGTGACGGCCCAGGCGGCCTCGATCATCTGGAAGATCTCGTCCACCGCGGTCTGCGGGTCGGCCGCCTCACGGGCCAGCGAGTAGGCGTCGATCACGAACCTCGCGATCGCCCGGCAGGCCGTGGGGGTCCGCGAGAGGGCGGGATCGGCGGCGATGGCCGCTGCCAGCGACTCCGCATGACGCAGCCTCATCGAGTCCTCGTACTCCCGCAGGGCGGGGGATTCGTCGATCATGCGCCAGATCGGGGCGGCGCTGTCCGCCGTGCAATGGCGTACCAGGGCCTGGATCTCACGTCGTAGCGCGGGGATGAGCGGCTCGTGCGGTGCCCGGCCGGTGACCGCCTGCGTGAGGCGTTGCTCGAAGTCTTGGTCCTGCTCGAACACCAGGGCCTCTTTCGAGGCGAAGTGGGAGAAGACCGTGGTGACGGCGACATCGGCCTCGGCGGCCACGTCGCGGATGCCCACCGCGTCGTACCCGCGTTCCAGGAAGAGCTTCAGGGCGGTGTCGGCGATCTTCTGGCGGGTCGCGGCCTTCTTGCGCTCGCGTCGCCCGGACGGCACGGTCATGCCCTCACGCTATCAGAGCCAAAGAAATAACCGTTGCAAAAAACTAACCGTTAGCATTACGGTCGGTGGCATGAAGAGAGTGAGCTTCGCCGAGTTCGGCGGTCCGGAGGTTCTGCGATTCGTGGATGCCGAGGAGCCCCACGCGGGCCCCGGCCAGGTGCGCATCGCTGTGCGGGCGGCGGGGGTGAACCCCGTCGACTGGAGGATTCGTGAAGGCCAGATCCTCAAGGCGCATCCGATCGAGCTGCCCTCCGGAGTCGGGCTGGACGCCTCCGGCGTGGTGGACGAGGTCGGCGAGGGCGTCGAAGGGGTCGAGGTCGGCGACCACGTGTTCGGCGAAGGCTCGAGCACCTACGCCGAGTTCGCCGTGCTCTCGGCCTGGGCCCGTATGCCCGAGGGGCTGACGTTCGAAGAGGCGGCCGGATACCCCTCCGTGGTGGAGACCGCGCTGCGCATCCTCCGCCAGGTCGGTGTGCAGCCCGGGCAGACGCTGCTGGTCAGCGGGGCGTCCGGGGGAGTCGGGTCGGCGGTGCTGCAGATCGCCCGCGACCGCGGCATCACGGTGATCGGCACGGCCGGGGCCGCGAACCAGGACTATCTGCGCAGCCTGGGCGCCCTCGCCACGACATACGGCGAGGGCTGGGTCGAGCGGGTGCGGCGGCTCGGCCAGGTCGACGCGGCTCTCGATCTGGCCGGCTCGGGCGTGATCCGCGAACTCGTCGAGCTGACCGGGGACCCGCAGAAGGTGATCTCCATCGCCGATCTCGCCGCGCCGGAGTTCGGTGTCCGGTTCTCCGGCGTGGCAGGGAGCGTCCCGGAGGCGCTTGCCGAGGCCGTCGACCTTATCTCGCGGGGAAAGCTCCACATCCCGGTCGAGAAGTCGTACCCGCTCGCTGAGGCCGCCGCGGCGCACATCGACAGCCAGGCCGGTCACACGCGCGGGCGCCGGGTCCTGGTTGTTTGACAGCCGGCCGCGCGCCGTCCTCCCGTAGATATTGAGGACGGCGCCGGCCCGGTGAACACCGGGCCGCCGGGGCTTCGGCGGTCGCGGGCGGCGGTGTGCCTCCGGCCCGGTCCTCGGGGCGGGGCTGTGATCACAGACCGGGCAGGGTCGTCGCACCGGCCGAACGCCGATCTGGAGAACGACCCAGTCGCTCGGCATCTGTCGGCGGACAGGTTGCCGGCCGTGTCTGCCCATTCCGGTGTGCTCACCGGGCCAACGCGAGCAGTTCGTCGATCACCAATTCCTCACCACCGTCACCGAGGTGGGCGATGGCCGCAAATGGCGCGATCACCTGGCTCCAGGCGTGGAGCCGGTCGCCATCGAGCCCGCACGCCGCCGCCACGCGCGCGCAGCGGGTCTCGACGCCCTCCAGCCCGGCGCCGGTCAGGACGTAGTCCACAGCGTCGAAGCACGGATCACCGACACAGGCTTTCGGGTCGATGGCCATGAGACCGCGCTCCGCGCCGCCGTCGAGCACGTTGCCCAGGTGCAGGTCGCCGTGGAGCAGCACGGTCGTGGCTTGCGTGTCCAGCAGCCGCTCGCACCGCTGGATGGCCCTGTCCCACGCGGTGACGTCCATCCGCGCGCTGATCGCAGGCTCGGACAGCCGCCTGCCGACCCGGGCGAAGGCCTCCTCGCACCGCTCACGCAGCACACGCGTCGGCAGCGGAGGCGGAGCGACCCCGTGCAAGGCGGCGAGCAGATCCGACCACTGTTCCGGAAGGGAAGCAGCGGGCATGTCCTCCGCAGGTGTTCCGCTTTTCCACCGCTCGCTGTGAACGCGAGCCGACGAGCGAATCGGACCAGATCACGGGAGACAGCGATCGGCCAGGCCGGGGGGAAGCAAGGGATGACATCGGGGCTCTCCTCACAGGCGGCACGCACCGTCGGGAATCAGCCATCGAAAGGCTCCGTCGGCCGTCGTCCGGATGCGGATGAAGCAAATCCGAGCACGTACGGCTTCCCTCGCGCAAGGTTCCGTGTCCACTGCATTCATCGCCTGCTCATGCGCGGCTCCTGGGTGGGCGACGTGAGGGTGGGAGAAAATGCAGGTCGGGCGGGGCATATCGATGGCATGTGATGCAAGTCACTAGAGGAAGTCGGGTCAATCTCGACGCCGGCCTCTTGCCGGATCGAGATCGTGCGTGCTCGGATTAATTCCGTCAGTGGCGTTCCGGAGCACCGCGACTCAGGACGTCGGCGTCTGTCCGCATGGCTGGATCCATGCCCCCGCTCGCACTCTCGAGCCGTGCGATCGCCGTCTTTCCCCTTCCCATCGCTTAGGAGCGAGACATGCTCGACCTCACCTCCGTCGATCTCCTCGACGCGTTCACCCGGGAGCTGAAGCTCTGCAAGCTCCGGCCCGACGAACACGTCGTCGTCCTGTCCGAGCCGACCAGCCGCGGTGACTACGTGGCGGCCGCCTTCGGCGCGGCGAAGGCATGCGGCGCGCACGTCATCGCCGCCACCGTGCCCGGCGGCAACCCGTCGCCCGCGGACAGCACCCGTACCGGCGCCGGGCCCGGCCTGACCGCGGTGTTGAACGACTCCACCGCGCAGGAGCTGCTCAAGGCGGCCGACCTGGTCGTGGACCTCACGCGGGAGGGCTTCATCCACGCCCCCCTGCAGCAGGAGATCCTGCGGGCCGGCACCCGCATCCTCTTCGTCTGTGACGCCCCGGACGTCCTCATCCGCAACCTGCCCAGGGAGGAGGACAAGGCGGAGGTCCTCAAGGGCGTGGAACTGCTGAAGAACGCGTCCGTCCTGCGGGTGACCTCCGAGGCCGGTACCGACCTGACCGTGGAACTTCCCGGCTCCAAGCCGGAGTTCCAGGTCGGCTTCGCCGACGACCCGGGCCGCTGGGACCACTGGCCGAGCACCATGGTGCTGTGCTGGCCGCGGCTCTCCGACGGCCGGATCGTGCTGGCCGAGGGCGACATCCTGCTGCCGTTCAAGGAGTACGTGCGCCAGCCGGTCACCCTGGAGATCGCGGGCGGAAACATCGAGAAGGTGTCCGGAGGGGCCGAGGCGCAGCTGCTGAACACCTTCTTCGAGGACGCGAACGACCAATGGGCGCGCAGCCTGTCCCACATGGGCTGGGGCCTGATGCGGACCGCCGACTGGTTCGCCACCGCCCTGTACGGCAAGGAAGAGCTGATGGGCATGGACGCCCGGGCGTTCGCCGGCAACTTCCTGTGGTCCACCGGCCCGCACCCCGTGCTCGGCCGTGAGTCGTACGCGCATCTCGACATCGCCATGCGCGGCTGCACCGTCTCCGTCGACGACCAGGACGTCGTCACCGCGGGGCGACTCGTCGACTTCTGATACCGCCTGCCGCACCTGTACCTGGAGAACACACATGGCATCCACCCAATCGTTCGAAGCTGTCATCGTCGGAGGCGGACTCGGTGGGATGACCGCCGCGCTGTCGCTGCGGCAACGGGGCCTGAGGGTCACCGTGCTGGAGCAGGCGCCGCAGTTCGGCGAGATCGGCGCGGGCATCCAGACCGCGCCCAACGCGAGCCGGGTCCTGCTCGGGCTGGGTCTGCGCAAGCGGCTGGAGGCCATCCGCACCGAGCCCCAGGACCAGGTGCGGCGCCGGTGGAAGGACGGCAGCATCGTCGGGCTGACCCAGCTCGGCGACGTCTGCAAGCAGCGGTACAACGCGCCGTACTGGCACTACCACCGGGCCGACCTGCACCAGGTCCTCACGGACGCCTGCGTCGACCCGGCCGGACCGGGACCGGTCGTCGAACTGCGCACGGCGAGCCGGGTCACCGAACTGGACCGCGGCAACCCCCGCCGCCCGGCCGCGGTGACCGACGACGGGCGGCGCTTCGAAGCCGACGTACTGATCGGCGCCGACGGCATACGTTCCCGCGTCCGCGACCTCATGGGCCTGCCGGACACCCTGGAGTTCTCCGGGGAGATGGCCTTCCGGGCCCTGATCCCCGGCGACCTCATCGCCGCGGACCCGGCGACCCGTTTCCTGGTGGACCGCTTCCAGAGCACCATCTGGTACGGCCCCGGCCGGCACCTCGTCCACTACATGATCCGTGGCGGTGAGTACCTCAACGTCGTCGGCTGTGTCCCGTGCACCGACGAGGTGGCCGAGAAGTGGACCACCACCGCCACCGCCGACGATCTCGTCAACGCGTACTCCGACTGGGACGACCGTGTCGCGGCGATGCTGTCCAAGGCGAAGGACGACGTCCTGGCCTTCGCGCTCCACCACCGCCGCCGCGACCCGATCTGGGTGGACGGCCGGGTGGCCCTTCTGGGCGACGCCTGCCACGCCATGCTGCCCTACCAGGCACAGGGCGCCTCCCAGGCCATGGAGGACGCCGCCGTCCTCGCCGAGGAGCTGGGCCGGGTCGCCGCCGACGGCATCGAGGTCGCGCTTCGCCGGTACGTCGACCGGCGCGCCAAGCACGCGGGCATGGTTCAGGACGCGTCGTTGCAGAACAAGACCTTCTACCACTACCCGGACGGTCCTCAGCAGGAGGCCCGGGACGAGCTGCTCAGGCGTGGCTTCGACGGCGAGTCCGACGTGTCCTACGACTGGTTGTGGAGCGGCACACCACTCAACGACCCGGACCTGGGCGCGTACGAATACCGCTTCGCCCGCTGACCGGACCCCACGGGCGCCCTTGCCGGCTCCCCGCTCACCCGCTCTGCCGCCCCCTCCCCGCTCAACCACTCCTGCCCCCGCTCTCCGCTCCCCGCTCACCCGCTCTGCCGCCCCCTCCCCGCTCAACCGCTCCTGCCCCCCCGCTCTCCGCTCCCCGCTCACCCGCTCTCCATCCCCGGTGTCCGCCCCCGCGCGGGCGCGTCCCCCTCGCACACCCGTGGAGTGAACGTGAAAACAGGCGACCAGATTGTTCAGGACCTCCCATGGAGATGGGGAGTCCAGGGCAAGATCTTCATCATCGGCGGCCTCGGCTACCTGTTCGACGCCTACGACATCGCCCTCAACGGCTTCCTCATGCCGCCACTGGGTGGACACTTCCATCTCACACTCTCCGAGCGCGGCCTGGTGGCCACCGCCAACCTGGTCGGCATGGCCGTGGGCGCGGTGGCCTGGGGCGCCGTCGCGGACCGCATCGGCCGCAAGAAGGCGTTCAGCGTCACGCTGCTGATCTTCGCGCTGTTCTCGGTGCTCAGCGCCCTCTCACCGAGCTACTGGGTCTTCCTTCTCCTGCGCTTCGTGGCCGGTGTCGGGCTCGGCGGCTGTATCCCGGTCGACTACGCCCTGGTGGCCGAGTTCTCCCCGAAGAAGTACCGCGGGCGTGTCCTCACCGCGCTGGACGTGTGGTGGCCCATCGGCGTGACGCTGTGCGGCCTGGTGTCGACGGCGATGCTGACCCTCGACAACAACTGGCGATGGATGCTCACCACCATGAGCGTTCCCGCGCTGCTGTTGTTCTGGGTGCGCCGGGGTGTTCCCGAATCGCCGATCTTCCTCAGCAAGAAGGGCAGGGAGGCCGAGGCACGCATCGTCATCGACGATCTGGTGGCCCGTACCGGAGCGCCGGTCGAGCCGTACGTCATCCCCGCCCCGGTGGAGGACCGCAAGACGCGTGGGCCCCGGGCCGCACTCGAACAGCTGCGGGACGTCTGGAAGTTCAGCCCCCGCGTCACCTCCGCCGCCTGGCTGCTGTTCGCCACCGTCATGCTGGTGTACTACGCGGCGCTGAGCTGGATGCCGTCCATTCTCGAGGAACAGGGGCTCGGCGACCGGGTCGCGTTCATGAGCACCACGCTGATGAGCGGCGTCGGCATCCTCGCCGTTCTGGCGTCCACCGTGCTGGTGGACATGGTGGGCCGGAAGTGGCTCATCGGCGTCACGGCCCCACTCGCCTCTCTGGCGCTGGTGGTGTTCGCGGAGCTGCTGCACATGCCCACGGGGGCGGTGGTCGCCCTCGCCGTCTTCGGTTTCCTGATGCAGCTGACCATCCCCGCCATGTACGCCTACGTGTCCGAGCTGTACCCGACGGAGCTGCGGGCCAGCGGCTTCGGCTGGGCGTCCTCCTTCAGCCGGGTGCTGACCGGCTTCGCCCCGCTGCTGTTCGGTTCGGTGATGTGGCCACTGCTGGGGCTGCCGCTGACCTTCGCGGTGCTCGCGCTCGCCGTGGTGGGGTCCGTCGGCTGGATGGCGGTCGCCGCCCCCGAGACCAGGGGTCGGGCACTGGACGACAGCCCCGAGATCGTTCCGGGAACCCGCCGGGCCCCGGCACAGGCCCCCGGTCAGGCGGTGCTCTGAGGGTGCTCCCCGCCTGACCGGGCCCATCCCGCCCGCGAACTCCGTACGACAGGAGAGACATGAAGCCCGCTCCCTTCCGCTACCACCGGGCGCGCGATGTCGAGGGCGCCACAGCGCTCCTCGCCGAGCTGGGCGACGACGCCAAGGTCATCGCCGGCGGCCAGAGCCTGGTCGCGATGATGAACTTCCGGCTGGCCCGCCCCGCCCACCTGGTCGACATCGGCGGCCTGCGGGAACTCGACCACCTCGGCGTCGGCGCCGACGGCGAGCTGCGCATCGGGGCACTCACCACCCACCACACGGTGGAGATCGCCTCGCCGCACGAGCTGGGAGCGGGCTTCGACGTCATCCGTGACGCCATGGCGTGGATCGGCCATCTGCCCATCCGCACCCGCGGCACGGTCGGCGGCAGCATGGCCCACGGCGACGCCACCGCCGAGTGGTGCCTGCTCGCCGTACTGCTGGACGCCGAGTTCGTGGCCCGGGGCCCGCGCGGCCAACGCCGCATCCCGGCCCGGGAGTTCTTCTTCGGCTACTACACGACAGCCCTGGACCCGGACGAGATCCTGGTCGAGATCGTCTTCCCGCGTCCCGCGCCGCACGCGGCGCTCACCGAGTTCGCCGAGCGCCGCGGGGACTTCGCCATCGTGTCGGCCGCCGTCGATCTGGACACCGACGGCCGGACCGTCCACAGCGGCCGGGTCGCCCTCGGAGGTGTGGCCGCCATGCCGGTGCGGGTCCCCGAGGCCGAGGCGGTGCTGGCCGCGGGCGGTTCCTTCCGCGACTGCGCGGAAGCGGCGGCGGACGCGGTGGACCCGCCGGGCGACGCCAACGGCAGCGCCCACTACCGCAAACACCTCATCCGCACCCTGGTCGAACGCGCCTGCGAGGAGGCGATGTCCCGATGAAGTCCGTCACGGAGAACCAGCTGGTCGGCAGGTCGGTGGCGCGCCGCGAGGACCCCCGGCTGCTGACCGGACACGGCCGTTTCGTCGACGACATCGAGCTGCCCGGCATGCTGCACGCGCAGTTCGTCCGCAGCACCGTCGCCCACGGCCTGATCACCGCCGTCGACCTCACGGCGGTACGCCGGGTGCCGGGCGTCGTCGCGGCGTTCACCGCCGCCGATCTCGGGCTGGGCGACATCACCGCCCGACTCGACCGCCCGCCGGCCGAATTCGTGCCCACCGCCATGCCCGTCCTCGCCCGCGACCGGGTCCGCTACGTCGGCGAGCCCATCGCCGTCGTCGTCGCCCGGGACCCGTACGCAGCCGAGGACGGACTGGAAGCGGCCAGGGTGACATACGAGTCGCTCCCGCCCGTCACCTGCGAGGAGCAGGCCCTCGCTCCGGGCGCCGCCCTGGTGCACGAGGAGGCCGCACACAACACCTTGGTCGACGTCTCCCTGTTCGCCACCGAGGGCATCGACGGGATCTTCGAAAACGCCCCCTGTGTGGTCCGTGTCGAGGCGAGGACCGGACGGCAGAACGCGCTCCCGCTGGAGACCCGCGGCGCGGTGGCGCAGTGGGACGCCCGCGAGGAACAGCTCGTCGTGCACACCTGCACCCAGATCCCGCACCAGGTGCGCACCGTCGCCTCGCGCTGTCTGGGGCTCGACGAGCGCGCGGTGCGTGTGATCGTCCCCGACATGGGGGGCGGCTTCGGCCTCAAATGCGTGGTCGGCCGCGAGGAGATCGCCGCCGCGGCGGCCGCACTGCGGCTCCGCCGGCCCGTCAAGTGGATCGAGGACCGCAAGGACGCCCTGTCCGCGTCCTTCCTCGCCCGTGAACAGCACTACACCGCACGAGCGGCCTTCGACGCCGACGGCCGGATCCTCGGCCTCGACGCCGACGTGGTCTGCGACATGGGCGCCTACTCCTGCTACCCCTTCACCGCGGGCATCGAGCCGCTGATGGCCGCCGGCGAGATGCCCGGCGTCTACAAGGTCCCCGCCTATCGGGTGCGCGGCCGGGCCATCACCACCAACAAGGCGCCCACCGCCCCCTACCGGGGCGTGAGCCGCCCGCAGTACGTGATGGTCGTCGAACGGCTCATGGAACGCGCCGCACGCGAACTGAACATGGATCCGCTGGAGATCCGGCGGCGCAACCTCATCACCGACTTCCCGTACACCGGCGTCAACAACATCACCTACGACCCCGGCTCGTACCTGGAGTCCCTCGACCTGTGCGAGCAGGCGCTGAAGGAAGCGGGCTGGTACGTCCGGCAGGCCGCCGCCCGGGCCGAGGGGCGGCACATCGGGATCGGCTACAGCTGCTTCAGCGAACGCACCGGATACGGCTCGGCCGCCTTCGCCGCCCGCAAGATGCAGGTCGTGCCCGGCTTCGACCTCTCCGAGGTCCGGATGGACACCGGCGGCGCGGTCACCGTCACCACCGGCACCATGAGCCACGGGCAGAGCCATGAGACGACCATGGCGCAGATCGTGGCCGACGCGCTCGGCGTCGACATCGCCAAGGTCAAACTCCACCAGGGCGACACCGACCGCATCACCTACGGCTGGGGCACCTTCGCCAGCCGCTCGATCACGGTCGGCGGCAGCGCCGTACGCCGGGCGGCGGTCAAGCTCGGTGACAAACTCCGCGCCATCGCCGCCGCCGAGTGGGGTGTCCCCCCGGAGGAGACGGAACTGGCCCACGGCCGGGTCCGCCGCCGCGACGAACCCGGCACGGAGCTCACCTACGAGCACCTGGCCGACATCGCCTACCTCAAGTCGCATCTGCTGCCGGAGGACATCGAGCCCGGTCTCACCGCCACCGCCGCCTTCGACGTCACCACCGACGGCACCTTCTCCAACGCCACCCATGGAGTGGTCGTCGAACTGCACGAGGGCACCGGCCAGGTGGAGATCCTCGCGTACGTCTGCGTCGAGGACTGCGGCGTGGCGATCCACCCGCAGGTCGTGGAGGGCCAGTGCCGTGGCGGCATCGCCCAGGGCATCGCCGGAGCGCTCTTCGAGCAGATCACCTACGACGCGCAGGGCGAGCCGTCGGCCACCAGCTTCATGGACTACAAGGTGCCCACCGCCCACGAGATACCCGATGTCACCATCCACCACCTGGAAACCCCGTGTGCCTTCACCGAGACCGGCGCCAAGGGGGCCGGGGAGGGCGGCACCATCGGGGCCCCGGCCGCGGTGCTCAACGCCGTCAACGACGCACTGCGCGCCACCGGCGTCGAACTGGACACCACCCCCATCACACCGGAGACGGTCCACCGCGCCCTGACCTCCCCCGCACTGGAGCAGACCCGATGAACGACACCAGCGGCCTCGGCGACGACGCCCAGCTCATCACCCTCGACGTCAACGGAACGTCGTACGAAGTGATCACCGCACCGCGCCGCACCCTGGTGGACGTGCTCCGCCACGACCTGCGGCTGACCGGCACGCACGTCGGCTGCGAGCACGGCATCTGCGGAGCCTGCACCGTGCTCGTCGACGGGCTGCCTTCCAGGGCCTGCCTGATGTTCGCCGCGCAGGCGGAAGGGGCGCGGATCACCACCGTCGAGTCCCTCGCCGACGCGGACACCGGCGAACTCGGCGATCTGCAGCGGGCGTTCAGTGACCACCACGGTCTGCAGTGCGGCTTCTGCACCCCCGGCTTCCTCATGCTCGCCCAGGGCTTCCTCACCGAGCGGCCCGAGGCGAGCAAGGAGGAGATCCGGGAGGTCGTCGCCGCGAACCTGTGCCGGTGCACCGGCTACCAGACCATCGTCGAGGCGATCGACGCCTGCGCGATCGCCCGGCGGGCCCAGCGAGCCGCGGGCACCGAGGAGACATCATGCAACTGATCAACACCGTTCCCGTCAAAGCCGCGCCTGACGCGGTGTTCGCCCTGATCAGCGACGTCGAGCGAGTGGCGTCCTGTATGCCGGGCGCCGCTCTGGAGGGCCGTGACGGCGACGCCTGGCGCGGCTCGGTCAAGGTCAAGGTGGGCCCGATCACGGCCGCCTACGCCGGCAGTGTGCGCTTCCTGGAGGTGGACGCGGAGAAGCGTTACCTGCGGGTCCACGCCAGCGGGGCCGACACCCACGGCAGCGGCGACGCCGAGGCCGAGGTCCGCCTTGAGGTGCTCCCGGCCCCGGACGGCGCGCAGCTGAACCTCACCACGGATCTGGTGATCCGGGGCAAGATCGCCCAGTTCGGCAAGGGCGCCATCGCCACCGTGTCCGACCGGATCCTGCAGCAGTTCGCCCAGAACCTCGGGAATCTGCTGCTCAGCCAGGGCGGGGCGGCCGCTCCCACGACCGGCACCGCCACCGCCCCCGTCGCGGGCACTGCCGTGACCGCCGCCCCCGCGGCGGCGTCCGCCGAGCTCAACGGGTTGTCCCTGGTCGCCGTCCCGCTGCTGAAGAAGTACGGCCCGGTGATCGCCGCCTTCCTGTTCGGGCTCCTCCAGGGCCGGCTCCTGGGCAGGCGCCGATGAGCGGCGGACTCTACGGTGCGGGGACCGACCGCACCTACGAGAAGGCCGGCTTCGGCGCCCCGGTCCGGCGCGGCAGCCGTCCGGCGATCGTCGTGGTGGACCTGACCCGGGGCTTCACCGACGCGTCGTATCCCTCGGGCGCCGACCTGAGCGACGTCGTGGCGGCGACCACTTCTCTGATCGAGGCGGGGCGCCCGGCCGACGTGCCGGTGGTCTTCACCGCCATCGCCTACACCGAGGCCGAGGCGTCCGGCGACTCGATCGCCTGGCTGCGCAAGGCACCGGGGCTGCGCGGACTGGTCGAGGGCAGCGACGCGGTCGCCATCGACCCGAGGCTGCCCATGCGGCCCGGACATGACCTGCTGGTGGTGAAAAAGGGAGCCTCCGCCTTCCACGGCACCCATCTCGCCGCCGCGCTGACCGGACTCGGCTGCGACACCGTCGTGGTGTGCGGCGCCACCACCAGCGGCTGTGTCCGGGCCACCGCCGTCGACGCCGTCCAGTCGGGCTTCCCGGTGCTGGTCCCCAGCGCCTGCGTGGGCGACCGGGCCGACGGACCGGCGGCCGCGGCGCTGTTCGACATCCAGGCCAAGTACGGCGATGTCATCAGCCTCGACGACGCCGTCCGCTACATCGGCTCCGTGCCCGTCCCCCCGGCCGCCCGGCGCCCGCGTGCATGAGCCGACGCCCGCGTGCATGAGCCGACGCCCACATGTCTGAGAAGGAGAACCGTGTCCCAGCGATCGATCCCGCAGGCCGCGCTCGCGGACCTCGCCGACGTGCCCGCCACCAGCCGGTGGGTCCGCTCGGGCGGCCTGAGGCTGCACGCACTCGACTACGGCGGTGACCTGCCCCCGCTCGTCGTCCTCCCCGGCATCACCAGCCCCGCGGTCACCATGGACTTCGTCGCCCGCGAGCTGACCGATCTGGTCAGGCCCGTGGTGCTGGACGTACGTGGCCGGGGACTGTCGGACGAGGGCGACAGCTACGGTCTGGAGGAGTACGCCGAGGACACCGAAGCGCTCATCACCGGCCTCGGACTCGACCGGCCATTGCTCCTCGGCCACTCCATGGGGGCCCGGATCGCGGCCGTCGTCGCCGTGCGGGGCAAGGTGCCCCTGCGGGGCGCGGTGCTGGGCGATCCGCCGATGAGCGGCCCGGGCCGCGGACCGTACCCCACCAGCCGGGACGCCTTCCTGCGGCAACTGTCCGAGGCCCGGCGCGGCACGGATGCCGACGAGGTGGCCCGCTCCTGGCCCACCTGGCCCCGGCGCGAGCAGGAACTGCGGGCGCGCTGGCTGTCCAGCTGCGCCGAGGAGGCCATCGTGGCCACCCACCGGGGATTCGAGCACGAGGACTTCTTCGACTGGTGGCCGCGCGTACCCGACCCCGTGCACCTGCTGTACGGCGCGGACAGCCCCGTCGTCACCGAAGCCGGCGCGCGGGAGGCCGCCGCGAGCAACGCGTTGGCCTCGCTCCACCGGATTCCCGGCGCCGGACACATGATCTTCTGGGACGCTCCGGCGGTTGCCCTCGCGGCCCTGCGCACGACCCTGACCACCCTTCTCTCCCGGCCTCGCACCGGCGCCTGAGTCCCTTCACGCCCCTGACGGCGGGCCACGTCGGACGACGGACGCCCCACGCCCCACCGGAGGACCCATCCCATGACGGACCATCACATCGGCCTGATCGTGCCCAGCTCCAACCTGACGATGGAGACCGAACTGCCGCGGATGCTGAACGCCCGCGAGGCCATCCGGCCCGAGGACCGCTTCCTGTTCCACAGCAGCAGGATGCGGATGAAGCACGTCACCCCCGAGGAACTGCGCGGAATGAACGCGCAGACCGAGCGCGCCGCCCTCGAACTGGCCGACGCCCGCCCCGATGTCGTCGCCACCGCCTGCCTGGTCGCCATCATGGCCCAGGGGCCGGGCCACCACTGCGTGGCGGAGGCCGAGATCACCTCCGTGCTGCGCGCCGAGGGCGCCAAGGCTCCGGTGGTCTCCAGCGCCGGCGCCCTGCTCAGCGGCATGGGCGCGCTCGGCGCCAGGCGGGTCGCCATCATCACGCCGTACATGAAGGAACTGACGGCCACGGTCGTCGACTACATCGAGGACGCCGGCGTCGAGGTGGTCGACGCGCTCAGCCTCGAAGTGCCCGACAACCTGGCGGTCGCCCGACTCGACCCCGCCGATCTGCGCGACCACTGGCGCCGCCTCGATCTGCGCCGGGCCGACGCCCTGGTGCTGTCGGCCTGCGTCCAGATGCCCTCCCTCGCCTCCATCCAGCCGGTGGAGGACGAAGCCGGGCTGCCCGTGCTGTCGGCGGCCACGTCGACGGCGTTCCGCATCCTGACCGAGCTCGGTCTGCCTCCCGTCGTGCCGGACGCCGGAAGCCTGCTCAGCGGGCGGGTGACCAGCCCGGCCGCGAGCTGAGGGCACGGGTGGTCCCGG
The DNA here is from genome assembly GCF_039532705.1 of Streptomyces sparsogenes subsp. cuspidosporus. Classification (NCBI taxonomy): domain Bacteria; kingdom Bacillati; phylum Actinomycetota; class Actinomycetes; order Kitasatosporales; family Streptomycetaceae; genus Streptomyces; species Streptomyces sparsogenes. Next base: position 154,607 of record NZ_BAAASD010000002.1, read on the forward strand.
TGGCGCCGGGTGGCGGGAGGAGTGGCTCATGCGCGACGTGCTGGAACCGCTGATGTCCTGGTGGGCCGAGGGCAAGGCGTCGGCGTTGGCCACCGTGGTGGCCACGCGGGACTCCGCTCCCCGCCGACCAGGGGCTTCGATGCTGGTCGGGCCGGGTGCGGAGGCGATCGGCAGCGTCTCGGGCGGCTGCGTCGAAGGCGCCGTCTACGACCTGGGCCAGGAGGTGCTCGCCGGAGCCCGGCCGCTGCGCCGGCGGTACGGGGTGTCCGACGCCGATGCCTTCGCGGTGGGGCTGACCTGCGGCGGCACGCTCGACGTGTTCGTGGAGAGGGTCGACTCGACGACGTTCCCGCAGCTGGGGGAGGTGGTCGAGACGGTACGGGCGGGCAGGCCGGTCGCCGTGGCCACCGTGATCACCGGCCCCGCCGAGCGCCTCGGTCGCCGACTGATCGTCTGGCCGGACCGGGTGGCGGGCGGGACCGGCTCCGGCCGACTGGACGGCCTCCTGTGCCGGGACGCCCGCGGCCTGCTCGAGGCCGGCCGGACCGGTGTGCTGCGCTACGGCGCGGACGGGCACTGCCGCGGCCAGGCGAGCGAGGAGAGCGAGGCCGGCCTGGAGGTGTTCGTCGAATCGTTCGCGCCGCCGCCTCGGATGCTTGTCTTCGGCGCCGTCGACTTCGCGGACGCGGTGGCCCGGACGGGTTCGTTCCTGGGCTACCGGGTCACGGTGTGCGACGCCCGCCCCGTGTTCGCCACCGCCGCGCGGCTGCCCGGGGCGGACGAGATCGTGGTCGAGTGGCCGCACCGATACCTCCAGGCCGAGGCGGATGCCGGGCGGATCGACGGGCGCACCGTGATCTGCGTACTCACCCACGACCACAAATTCGACGTCCCCCTGCTGCGGGTCGCGCTGCGTCTGCCCGACGTCGGCTACATCGGCGCGATGGGCTCCCGGCGTACCCACGAGGACCGGTGGCACCGGCTGACCGAGGCGGGGCTGACCGAGGCCGAGCTGAAGCGGCTGTCCAGCCCGATCGGCCTGGACCTGGGCGCCAGAACCCCGGAGGAGACCGCCGTGTCCATCGCGGCCGAGATCATCGCTGTGAAGAGCGGCGGCAGCGGATTCCGGCTGGCCGACCGGTCCGGGCCGATCCACCTCGGCCCCGGCCTTTGATCGATCAAGCGCTCCCAGTACGTTGCATGTCCCCGGATGGAAGAATCGGACGGGGGGCCGACGGCTCACAGGGACGGAGAGTGCCGCTGTGGGGATTCACGAGGACCCCGACGTCACCCGGCAGCAATTCGACGTGGCCGACGCCGCACCGCTGCTCCTGGACGTCCACGGGGCCGTGACCAGCTGGACCCCCGACGCGGCACGCGTGCTCGGCTACCCGGCCTCCGAGGCCGTCGGCAAATCGGCGGTGGAACTGCTCACGCCCGAGGACGCGGCACACATACCCGAGCTGGCCGAGCGGTGCCGGACGAACGCCGGATGGATCGGCCTGCTGACGGCCCGGCACCGCGACGGGCATCCGGTCAGGCTGATGGTGCGGATCGTCCTGACCCCGGAGCCAGGCGGCCAGGATCGCTGGCTGGTGCTCCTCCAGGAACTCGGCCGGGCCCAGGGATGGGACATGAGCCGGGGAATCCTCGAACGCATGGTGTCGCAGTCCCAGGTGGGCATGGCGATCGTGGACACCGACCTGCGGTACGTGTGGTCGAACGCCGCCCTCGCCCGATTCGGCGGCGGCGCCCCGTACGAACGACTGGGCAAGCGGCTCGCCGATGTCCAGCCCGGACTCGACGCCGAGAACTACGAGGCCCGGATGCGCCGCGTGCTGAAGACCGGCGAACCCGTCATCGCCTTCGAAACCGTGGGCCGGGTACGGGCGGCCCCGCACCGGGAGACGGCGTACTCGCTGTCGTTCACCCGACTCGAGGACGACGACGGTCACCCCGTCGGAGTGTTCTACACGGTCGAGGACATCACCGAACGCCACCGCGCCCGGCGGCGGCTGGCCCTGCTCGACCAGGCGGGTCAGCGCATGGGACGCTCGCTCGATGTGCGGCGGACCGCGCAGGAACTGGCCGACGTGTCCGTTCCCGGGCTCGCCGACTTCGTCACCGTGGACCTGCTGGAGGCCGTGCTCCACGGGATGGAGCCCCCGTCCGGGCCGCTGGGCGAGCACGACCTCGCGTCCCTGCGCCGCTCCGGACACCAGTCCACCAAGGGCGGGGTCCCGGAAGCGGCCGTGGACATCGGTGCCCCGACCTCCTACGTGGCCGGCTCGCCACCCATCCGCTGCCTGACCGGCGGCGGCTCCTGTCGGGAAGAGCGGCTCGACCCGTCGGCCCGGCAGTGGGCCGAGGCACGCCCGCCCGAGCGGAGAGCCACATTCCGGGAGCACGGCCTGCACAGCGCGATGATCGTGCCGATCCGGGCGCGAGGCATCATACTGGGCGTCGCCACGTTCTTCCGGCGCGAGCGCCAGGAGGCCTTCTGCGCGGAAGACCTCAGCCTGGCGGAAGACCTCGTGGCCCGAGCCGCGGTCTGCATCGACAATGCCCGCCGCTACACCCGCGAGCGCGAGGCGGCCCTCGTCCTGCAACGCAACCTTCTCCCGCACCGGCTCCCGGACCAGGACGCGGTGACGGTGGCGGCCTGCTACCGGCCGGCCGACGAGCTCACCGGACTCGGGGGCGACTGGTACGACGTCATCCCGCTGTCCGGAGCGCGGGTCGCGCTGGTGGTCGGCGAGGTCCCCGGTCACGGCATCGACGCGGCCGCGTCGATGGGACAGCTGCGCACCGCCGTACGCACCCTCGCCGACCTGGATCTGTCACCGGAGGAGGTGCTCGCCCACCTGGACGACCTGGTCGCCCAGGCGGCACGGGAGGAGAGCACCGAAGCCGGCGCTCAGGCCGCGGGCGGCCGCCGGACCGTCGGAGCCCGCTGCCTGTACGCGGTCTACGACCCGGTCAATGGTCGAAGCGCCATGGCCAGTGCGGGACACCCGGCGCCGGCCCTCATCGACCCCGAGGGCGACGTCAGGTTCACCGAGCTGCCCATCGGGCCGCCCCTCGGCGTGGGCGGCCCGCCGTTCGAGGCGGTGGAACTCGACCTGCCGGAAGGCACCACGATCGCCCTGTACACCGATGGCCTCCTCACGGCCAACGGCGACAAGGGCACGGACCCCGGCACGGCGAGAGGGCATCTGCGCCGCCAGATGGAGCGCTTCGCCCCCTCACTCGACCGCAAGTGCCGCGCCGTGGTCGACGAACTGGTCCCCGGCCGCCCCGACGACGACGCGGCCCTGCTGATGGCACGCACCAGGCGCCTGGGCACCGAACGGGTCGCCGCGTGGGATCTGCCCACCGACCCGGCGGTCGTCGCCGAGGCCCGCAGAGCGAGCAGCCGGCAGCTCGCCGCCTGGGGGCTGGACGAGCTGGCCTTCACCACCGAGCTGGTGGTCAGCGAACTCGTCACCAACGCGATGCGGCATGCCATCGGTCCCATCCGGCTGCGCCTGATCCTGGAGCGGTCGCTGATCTGCGAGGTGTTCGACGGCAGGGCCACCGCTCCGCACCCGCGGCATCCGAAGACGACGGACGAGGGCGGCCGCGGCCTGCTCCTGATCTCTCAGTTCACCCAGCGGTGGGGCACGCGCTACCTGCCGGAGGGCAAGGTCATCTGGGCCGAGCAGCCCCTCCCGGAGCCTGCCGCGTGACCCGCTCCCGAACACTGTCCGCTGTCGCTCGGCGCAGGCCGCGCATGCTTAAGTAGGCCCCATGACCGACCAGACCCCGCCAGCCGAGACCACGCCGGAGATACCCGCTGCTCTGACCGCCGCGCCCGGCTATCAAGTCCGCCGTCTCTACCAGGCGTATCTCGCGGTGTGGGGACGCGAAGTGGATCCGGTGCTGACCGGACCCCAGTTCGCGGTACTGCAGGCGGTCGAGGCCAATCCGGGTCGGGACCAGCGGTCCATGGCCGCTGCCGTGTCCCTGGACACGTCCACCATGGCCGACGTGGCCCGCAGGCTGGAGACCCGCGGCCTGCTCGCCCGCCGCCCCGACGCCGCCGACGGCCGTCGCAAGCTGCTCTACCTCACCGACGCGGGCAGCGACGCCCTTCGTGAGGCCAACGACCGTGCCCGCATGCTCGACAAGATCCTCCTGGAGTCCTTCGGAGAGGCGGAGCGCGCACCGTTCATGGCCACGCTGCAGGCACTCGCCGATCACTGGGAGAGGCTGGCGGAGGGCTCCTGACCCCCGTCGAGCTCGTTGCCCGCGTGGATGAGGATTCTCAGCGCGGCATTCTCTTCGCGCGGGCTGTCCAGCGCACGGAAGAGGAGGACCGCCTTCCCGCTGACGGCGACGGCCTCGTCGAACCGGCGCAGTTCGACGAGGGCGAGGGCGCGGTTGGCGAGTGCCACAGCCTCTCCGTAACGATCCCCGGTTCCCTGGAAGATTTCGGCGGCCTTGGCTCCGGCGCGGTCCGCTTCCTCGAATCGGTTCATCATCAGCAGCGCCGCCGCGGTCTTCTCCACGGCTTCGGCCTCACCGTGGCGTTCGGAGATCTCCCGGTAGATGGCGGCGGCCTCGGCGTGGGCGGCGACGGCCTCCTCGAGCTGTCCCATCTCGCGGCGGGCCGTACCGACGTTGTTGTGGACATCGGCCTCCGACTTGCGGTCCCCCGTCTGCCGGAAGAGCTCAGCGGCCGTGTCGTGGGCCTCGATGGCCCGACCGAACTCTCCCGTCCTCCGCAGCGCGCAGCCGAGGTTGTTCAGGGCGATTCCCGCGCCGTGGGGATCGCTGGTCTCCTGGAGCAGTTCCGCGGCCAGGGTGTGCTCGATCACCGCCTCTCCGGCACGACCGTCCGCGGCAAGGGACATGCCGAGATTGGTACGAGCCAAGCCCTCGCCATGGCGGTCGTGGGTGTCACGGAAGGCCTCGACGCCCTGGGCGTGAGCCTCGATGGCCTCCTGCAGCCGGTGGGCCCGCATCAGACACAGCCCCATGCTGTTGCGGGCCACGGCTTCGCCGTGACGGTCGCCGACAGCGTGCAGGAGTTCGGCCGCCCGGGTGTGGGCGTCCAGGGCGTCGTCGATACGCCACTCCTGCAGGAGGGTGTTGCCGAGGTTGGTGAGCGCCGACGCCTCCCCGTGCTGGTCCGCATTGCGGCGGTAGATGCGCGCCGCGCGGCTGAAATCCTCCACAGCACGGTCGAATTCCCGCACCCCGGACAGCGACTTGCCACGGTTCATGAGGAGAACGGCGTCGTCGTGGTCGCCGGGGTCTCCTTTGACGCGCGTGACTTCGGCGAGGACAGCGAGCGCCTCGTCGAAGCTGCGCAGCTCGACCAGGACGGCTACGAGGTTGACGAGCGTACGGGCCCTGCCGTCGTCGTCATCGAGTTCGCCGAAGATCCGAGCGGCTGCCGTATACGCGCGAACGGCGTCCTCGAACCGGCGTGTCTCACACCAGTTGCCGGCCATGTTGCTGAGCGACTCGGCCATCCCGTGCGGGTCACCACGCTCTCGCTTGATGCCCAGGGCGAGGCTGTGCGCCTTGACGGCCTCGTCGAATCGCCGGGCCGCGGCCAGTGCCAGACCGTGGTTGTTCAGCGCCGCGGCCATGCCTTCGTCCGCGTCGTGCTGGTGGCACAGGCCCACCGCGGTGGTACTCGTACCGATCCAGTCATCGATGTGTCGCCGGCGGTCGAGGTACCGGGTCAGCGCGAAGGCCAGGTGGACGCTGACGTCAGGACGTCCCACGACATGGGCGGTCTGGACGGTGGCGACGAGGTTGGGACGCTCCGCGTCCAGCCACTCCAAGGCCGCGACGAGATCGGGAAAGCGTCCCGGCGCATGGCCGTCCGGCCCCAGGTGGGCGTCGGCCGCCTCCGTGGTGAGACGGTAATGCTCGAAGAGGCGGCCGAGGGCTTCCATCGGCCGGTCCTCCTCGGCCCGGGCACGGCCTTGCTCATGGGCGAACAGCCGGACCAGGTCGTGCAGGCGCCAACGTCCATAGGTGGCGCCGTGACCCACGAGATGGGCCCGGGCCAGATCGCCGAGGAGGTCCTGGACGTCATCGGGGTCTTCGTCGAGCAGGCGGGCCGCGGCCACGGTCGACATGTCAGGACCCTGGCCGAGGGACAGGAAGCGGAACAACCGCGCGTGCTCAGGAGACAGAGCCCGGTAGGAGAGCTCGAAGGCGGCCCGCACGGCCAGGTCGGCGCGACGGCTCAGGCGGTCCAGCCGACGACGCGTGTCCTCCAGCATCCGGGCGAGATCGGCCAAGGGCCGGGCAGGGGCTTCGGCGAGCAGCGCGGTGGCGACCCGCAGGGCGAGCGGCAGCCCGGCGCACAGCTCGCTGATCCTGAGGGCCTGAGCCGGTTCCGTGGCCACCCGCGCGTCCGCCGGGTCGGCTTGCCGAAGCACATTGCGGATGACCTCGACGCCGAGGTGGGGCTCGAGTATGTCGAGGTCGTACAAGCGCTCACCGAGGTGGAAGGTGAGGGTGTGCCGGGAGGTGAGCAGGACGGGAGTGGCACCGTCGGAGGGCAGCAGCGAGCGGACCTGTTCGCTGCTGGAGGCGTTGTCCAGGATGACGAGAACGCGCCGCCCCTGCTCGGCATAGCCCTTCAGGATGGTGCGGTAGAGCGCGCTGCGCCCCTGCCGGTCCGGGGGAAGGTGTTCGAGGGGAACGGCCAGACGGCGCAGTAACGCGTCCAAGGCGGCCTCAGGGGTCAGGCGGCGTTCTTCGTCATAGCCGAACAGGTCCAGGAACAGCACCCCGCCGGGAAACCAGCCGGGTTTCGCGAGTGCGCGGCAACCCACCTGCAGGGCCAGCTCGGACTTACCGACTCCGCCCAGACCCGCCAGCACAGTGATCGATCCGCCGGTTGGACCCGGCACATCGCGTGGGGCGGGAGCCAGCCTGGTGAGGATCTCCCGCAGCTGGTCGCCGCGGCCGGCGAAGGCGGGCGTGGCGGGAGGCAGGCCACCGGTCGCCGGGGTGACGACGGGCGGCAGATGCAGATGGACGGTGCGGCCCTGGACCACCGCGTTCAGGTAGATCCCGCCGTTGATCTGATTCACCATGGCCCCACCGGCCGGCGCCGGCGCTACTCCAGAGGTGCCCCCTCGGGCTCCTGGCCCGGGCCCTCCGTCGCCACCGCTGTCGGATTCCGCTGCCGGTTCCGTCTTGTTTCCCCCCATGCCCGGTTGAATACCCGGATAAGAGCACAGGAGAAACAACGGGCAGATGTTGCCAGCGGGGGAGGGGCACGGTACCGGGGCCTTGGCTCATGGGCAGTGGGGCTGCTGCCTGAGCCAGTGGGTGGCTGCGTCCAGGGCGCGGTCGCGGCTGGTGCCGATGTCCCTCGACTCGACGAGGAACTCCTCGTCCGGCGGGATCGGTCCGTCGTACGTGCGTCCGGTTCGGTCGGCATCCTTCATCTCGGTGAGCAGCAGCTTGGCACCGTCGGAGAGGCGGTGGGGGTTGTTGCCGGTCGGATTCCCCCAGGTCCTCGTCCCGAAGCTCCGGGTCGCGGGGCGGCCCCGAAAGGCCACGGTGACCGCTTCTCCGGCACTCGCGGTCTGGCTGTCGGTGCTGTGACCGGGGTGGTTCACCGTGACCGGAAGGCGGCTCGCGGGACGAGCGCACGCGAAACGGCTGGTATTACTGGGGCATGCAGGAAGAAACCGCGCGCTCCGCAATCGACACGTTCATCTCAGCGTTCAACGCCTCGGACGACAGCTATGTGACTGCCCTGCTCTCCCAAGCCCTGACCTCAGACGTGGTCTTCTGGGGGCCATTGGGCCGCAGTGAAGGGATCGAGGCGGTCGAGCGGTTCGTGCTGGACATCAGGCGCCACCCGGCAGGGACCGGTACGATGGTGCGCTGCTCAGCGGTGGACATGCCTGGCGAGTGGGCCCGGTACCAGTGGGTCTTCACCACGCCGGACGGCGGCCCCCGCCTGGCGGGAACGGACGTCGTCCATCTGCGGCGGAGCCTCATCGACCAGGTCATCGTCTTCGCGGGGGAGATCGAGCCGTCCGCCTCCTGAGTGAGGCTACGCTCGGTACGAGGCGCTGACACGGCGCCCTGCCGACGGTCGGCACTCAACGGACCAGAGGATGCGTGGCGCCATGAGCAGCCGACTCTTCGCAATCTCCTTCGACGCGCGGCAGCCCGAGCGCCTGGCGCGTTTCTGGTCCGGTCTCCTGGGGTTGGAGAGAGCCGACGATTCTCACGGCAGCGTCGCCCTGCTGTCCGGGAATGACGCCGACTACCGCCTCGGCTTCCGCCCTTCCCGGGCGCGGAAGGTCGCCCAGAACCGGTCGCACTTCGACCTGACCAGTTCCTCCCCGGAGGACCAGCAGGAGACGGTGGCCAGGGCGCTCGGCCTCGGTGCGCGCCATGCCGACGTCGGTCAAGGACCGGACGTCTCCCATGTGGTGCTCGCCGACCCCGAGGGCAACGAGTTCTGTGTCCTTGAGCCGGGCAACAAGTTCCTCCTCGGCTGCGGCCTGATCGGAGCGCTCGCCTGCGATGGTTCGCAGGCCGTGGGCTACTTCTGGAGCGAGGCGCTGGGCTGGCCGCTGGTCTGGGACCAGGACGAGGAGACCGCCATCCAGTCGCCCAACGGCGGTACGAAGATCACGTGGGGCGGTCCGCCGCTGATGCCGGATCCCGGCAAGGACCTGCACCTCGATCTCGCGCCGGACGACGATCCGCAAGGGGAGGTCGAGCGGCTGCTGTCCCTCGGGGCGAAGCGTCTCGACTCCGCCGGCGGCGGGGACGGCGCGGTGCTGATGGCCGACCCCGACGGCAACGAGTTCCGCGTACTCACGCACCGGTGAAGCGGGGCCTGACGGAGCCCTGTCAGCCGTGTTCGAGAAGGGCGATCCCGAGGTCGCCGGCCGCGTAGTTGACCTCGCGCCGGCAGCCGGGCCCGGCTGCCGGCCAGGAGGCGGGCCAGGCTGTCGCCGGTCGGGTCCCGGCGCTCCCGGAGGGTGACCTCGGATCACTGCCCGCAATTGTCACAGCGCTGTTATATTAGCGCTGTGACATCTCTGGATCCCACAGCGCTGCCCGATCCCTGGCACTCCCTGCACGAGCTTCTGGCGGCCATGGACGCCGAGATCGAGCAGGTCTATCTCGAGCGTGGCATCGAGGGGGTGCGGCCTCGGTTCGCCTATCCGCTCATCCGGCTCGCCCACACCGGACCACTGACCATTCGCGAGCTCGCGGAGTCCCTGGGCCGCTCGCACTCCGCGATCAGCCAGACCGTCGCCGCCATGCGCAAGGAGGGCCTGGTCACCTCCGAGCCGGGGCCTGACGCCCGCACCCGCCGGATCGACCTGACCGAGCGGGGCAGGTCGCTGGTGCCGTTCCTGGAGGCGGAGTGGCGCGCCACCCACAAGACGGTGGCGGAGCTCGACAGCGAGGTCCCGTACGCGATGACCGCCGTTGTCGAGGAGGTGCGGCGGGCACTGGAACGACGGTCGATGCGGCAGCGGATCCTCCACCATCTTGTCGAGCCACCGCGATGAGGCGACGCGTCCGTGTCCGGTTCCTCGACACCCGCCCACTGCGCGGCAGCCATGCGTTCCGCGACCTGTGGATCGGCACCTCGGTCTCCCAGATCGGCGGACAGATAGCCACTGTGGCGGTGCTGGCCCAGGTCTGGGACCTGACCGGCAGCCCGGTGGGCACCGGCGCCATCGGGCTCGCCACCGGCCTGCCAATGGTGCTGTTCGGGCTGCTCGGCGGCGCGTTGGCCGACAGCGTCGACCGCCGTACGGTGGTGCGGGCCACCACCGCGGGCCAACTGCTGGCCGCCGCGGGGCTGAGTGTCCAGGCCCTCGCGGACAACCGAAGCGTGCTGCTGCTGTTGGCCCTGGTCGCCATGGGGACAAGCTGCGGCGCTCTCGGCGCTCCGGCCCGGCGCACCTTCCCGGTCCGGCTGTTGCCGGGCGACCAGGTCGCGGCCGGTCTCGCGCTGACCAACGTCTCCTTCCAGGCGGCGATGCTGGCCGGCCCCGCGCTGGCCGGGCTGATCATCGCCCACTGGGGACTGCCCGCCGCATACGCGACCCAGGCGGTGGCCATGGCCGTCTCGATGCTCGCGGTCATCCGCCTGCCGACCATGCGGCCCGAAGGCGCCGACGCGGCAGGCGGCAGGCGCCGGCCGAAGCGTGGCGGATGGCGGATCGTCCTGCGCCGCCCGACCCTGTGGGGCTCGATGGCCACCGACCTGTCCGCAACGCTGCTCGCCATGCCCATCGCGCTCTTTCCCCTGGTCAACGAGATCCGTTTCGGGGGAGACCCGCAGACCCTCGGCCTGTTCCTCTCGGCCGTCGCGGTCGGGGGGATCACGGCCGGTCTGCTCTCCGGAACGGTGACGCGTTGGCGCCGCGGCGGACTGGTCCAGCTGTCCGCCGCCGGCGTCTGGGGCCTGGCACTGGCCTGTTTCGGTCTGGCCGGGCCGTTGTGGCTCGCGCTCGGCTGCCTGGCCGTGGCGGGCGCCGCTGACACCGTGTCCGTCGTCACCCGCAGCGCCCTGGTCCAACTGGAGACCCCGGACGCGTACCGGGGGCGGGTCTCCTCGGTGGAACACGTCATCGGTGTCGCGGGCCCCGAACTCGGCAACTTCCGCGGTGGCCTGTTGGCGTCGGCCACCTCCGCCCCCTTCTCCCTGGTGTTCGGCGGGCTGTCCGCCGTCCTGGCGGTCGCCGCCGTGTCCGCGGCCAACGCCCCACTTCGCGCCTACCGCACACCGCTCGCCGAACCAGCAGGTCAGCCCGGATGACCTGATTCCGGCACCCGCAGGCATGTGGTGCGCAGGCACCAGGACACCTGAGCGGCTGGTCCGGGTGCACCAGGGGAAGACGGCGTCGGGGGACGATGCCCGGCGGGGCGCCGGAGGGAAGTGTGGGAGGCGCGTGAATCCCGCGCATTCCCCTTGCCCCGCGGTGTCTGGAGTGATCAACAGGTGGCGACATGTCTTTACCGGGTCGGACGGTGGGCCTTCCGGCGGCGCCGGCTCGTAGGTGGTCTGTGGTCGGGGGCCCTGGTGCTGGCCATCGCCGCCGCCGCCATGGCGCCGGCCGGGGAGGAAGAGGACCTCTCCCTGCCCGGCACCGAGTCGCAGAAGGCGTTCGACCTGCTGGACGAGCGCTTCCCGCAGAGCAACTCCCACGGTGCCGAGTCCCGCTTGGCGTTCCGGGCCCCGGACGGACAGCGGGTGACGGCCAGGGAGAACAAGGCGGCCGTCGAGGACGCGCTCGGCTCGCTGGACGGGGGCGGTCAGGTCGCGTCGACCACCGACCCCTATGAGACCGGCGCTGTCAGCGAGGACGGCACCATCGCCTACTCCACGATCACCTACACCGCGGACGCCGTCGACCTGACCGAGGCGACGAAAAGCGCCCTCGAGGACGCCGCGCGCCACGCCCGGGACGCGGGGCTGACCGTGGAGATCGGCGGCTCGGCCCTGGACTCGGAAGAGGAACCGGGCGGTACGACGGAGATCATCGGCGTGGTGGTGGCGGCGGTGGTGCTGGTCCTCACCCTCGGGTCGCTGGCCGCGGCCGGACTGTCCCTGCTGACCGCCTTCCTGGGCGTGGCCATCGCCTTCGCCCTGGTCGCCGCGCTGGCGGTGCCGCTGTGCCTGACGTCCACCGTCGCCATCCTGGCGCTGATGCTGGGGCTGGCGGTCGGCATCGACTACGCGCTCTTCATCACCTCCCGCTTCCGCGACGAGCGGGCCCAGGGCAGCGAACCGGAGGAGGCCGCCGGCCGGGCGGTGGGCACGGCCGGATCCGCCGTCGTCTTCGCCGGCGCGACCGTCTTCATCGCCCTGGCCGGGCTGGGGGTCGTCGGAATCCCCGAACTCACCAAGATGGGCATGGGTGGCGCGGGCGCCGTGGCCCTCGCCGTACTCGTCGCACTGACCCTGGTCCCCGCGCTGTTCGGCTTCTTCGGCCGATACTGTCCCGAGCCGTCCGCAAGGCACCCGCGGATCGCCGGCCGGTAAGCGAGCGCCCGGGAAGGGAGCGGCCGGGAAGTGAGCACCCGGGAAATGAGCACCCGGGAAATGAGTGGCCGGGAAGGGAGCGGCCGGGAAGGGAGTGCCCGGGGAGCGCGCGCCCGCACCCGATGCCCGCCGCGGCCGCCCGGCCCGGGCTCGGCACCCGCTGGGCGCGGTTCGTGCTGCGCCGACCGGCGGCCGTGCTGCTGATCGCCGGACTCGGCCTGGGCGCCGTCGCCGTACCGGCGCTGAGCCTCGAACTCGGGCTGCCCGGAGACGAGTCCAAGCCGGTGGAGACCACCCAACGCCGCGCCTACGACCTGCTGTCGGAAGGCTTCGGCCCCGGCTTCAACGGCCGCCCCGTATCCTGAACCGTGTGCTGCCGAATGTGGATATCGAGGGTGAGGCACTGAGCAGGCATGTCCCGGCCCCCGCGGCCGAGTCGGACGCGGTGCGGCTCCCCGCCGGCCGGCACCGGCACTGAGCCGGCCGTGACGAACACGGATGGCGGTGGCCCGCGACCGCGCGGCACGTGGTGGCGGGAGGGAGCGGTCACGGCGACGGCGTTCGTGCTCTGTCTGCTCGGCGGCGTGGTGCGGGACGACGGCAGCACGCTGTCACCGCCGCCCGCCGCCGCCTACTTCATCGCCGTGGCGTCCTGTGCCGTGCTGCCGGTGCGGCACCGGGCGCCCCTGGCCGCCATGGCGGCCACGACCGCGACTGGCGTGCTGGTGCCGGCCCTGGGCCTCCTGCTGAGCCCGCTCATCGTGGCCCCCGCCGTGATCACCGCCTACTCGCTCACCGCGCGCACCCGACGGCACGCGGCGAGCGCGGTGGCGCTCACCTCCGTGGCGCTGCTGGTCGCCTCCACCCCCTTGTTCGGGGCCCTCTCCTGGAAGGACGCGAGCAGGGTGGGAGCGGTGGCGGCGTTCCCCCTGGTGGCCGGCGTACTCGGGCACTCGGCGCAGAACCGACGGGCCTACCTCGCGGCCATGGAGGAGCGGGCCCGACGGGCCGAGGAGAGCCGGGACAGCGAGGCGCGCCGGAGAGTGGCCGAGGAACGGGTGCGCATCGCCCGGGAACTGCACGACCTCGTGGCCCATCAGATCACCCTGGCCAACGCGCAGGCCACGGTCGCCGCCCACCTCTTCGACGCCCGCCCGGAGCAGACCCGCAAGAGCCTGAACGAGCTCGTCGAGACCACCGGCGCGGCGCTCGACGAACTGCGGGCCACGGTCGGTCTGCTGCGCCAGTCCGGGGACGCCGCCGCGCCCGCCGAACCGGCGCCCGGGCTGTCCCGGCTTCCCACGCTCCTCGAGTCCTTCCGCCGCGCGGGCCTGGAGGTGTCGGTGCACCAGGAGGGCACGGCCAGGCCGCTGCCGCCGGGAGTGGACCTCACCGCCTACCGCATCGTCCAGGAGGCCCTGACCAACGTGACCAAGCACGCCGGTACCAAGAGCGCCCGGGTGCGCCTGTCCTGGAACCGCGATCGCGTGACCATCACCGTCACCGACGACGGAGGGGGCGCTCGTACGGCGCCGACCGCGGCCGCGGCGCAGGGTGGGTCCACGGTGCCGACCGCGTCCACGGCGCCGGACCGCCCGCCCGGCTACGGTCTGATCGGGATGCGTGAACGGGCCCTCGCGGTCGGGGGACACCTCTCCGCCGGCAGGCGCCCGGAGGGCGGCTTCCTCGTCTCCACCCAGCTGCCCCTGCCGCCCGCCAAGGACACGACGCGGAGAACTGACGGAGCAACAACCACGGAGGGGCGGATGGCCGACGAAGCGACAGGCGACGGACGAGCGGGCGACGGACGAGCGGGCGGCGGACGAGCGGGCGGCGGACGGACGGGCGGCGGAGAGGCCGGGGGTGCGCCGTGACGCTCCGGGTGCTGCTCGCCGACGACCAGGCCCTGCTGCGCGGTGCCTTCCGGATACTCCTCGACAGTGCCGACGACATCACCGTGGTCGGCGAGGCCGGCGACGGCAGGGAGGCGGTGAGACTCACCCGGGAACTGCGCCCGGACGTGGTGATCATGGATATACGCATGCCCGAAGTGGACGGTCTCGCCGCCACGTCGGAGATCTGCGCGGACCCGGAACTGCGGGCCAGCCGCATCCTGATCCTCACCACGTACGAGACCGACGAGTACGTCGCCCAGGCGCTGCGCGCGGGGGCCGGCGGCTTCGTCGGCAAGGGCATCGGGGCCGAGGACCTGCTGGACGCCGTGCGGACGATCGCAGCGGGGGACACCCTTCTGTCCCCCGCCGCGACCCGCTCGTTGGTCGCCCGTTTCCTGGCCACACCGGACGCCCCGCCGCACCGCCCCGAACAGCTCGCCCTGCTCACCCCGCGCGAACGCGAGATGGTGGCCCTGGTCGCGACCGGCCTGTCCAACCAGGAGATCGCCGAGCGGATGTTCCTCAGCCCCTTCACCGTCCGCGCCCACGTGCAGCGCGCCATGACGAAGCTGGAGGCCCGAGACCGGGCGCAACTCGTCGTCATCGCCTACCGCACGGGCCTGGCCCATGCCGCCCCCGACGGCGGCACCGACCGCCTGTCGTAGTCCTGTGCCGGGGGCGCTTCGGGCAGGGCAAGGGCCGAGTGGGCAGGCCGTGCGGGTGCGGAGGGAAGAGTGACGAGGCCACGCAGCACGGTGTCGCGTCGCTCCAGGGCCCGCGCCGTGGTGGGGAAGAGCGTGGCCGCACCGTTGTCGACCAGGGCCTGGTTCATGGCGACGAACTCGCGAACGTCGCGTTCGTAGGCGGCGAAGGCCGCGGTGTGGTCGCGGTTCGTGGCCAGGGCGTGGGCGAGCATGTAGGCACCGACCAGCGCGAGGCTTGACCCCTGGCCGGTGAGGAACGAGGGTGCGTACGCGGCGTCGCCGACGAGTGCGACGCGGCTGCTGGACCAGTGGGGCATGCGGATCTGACCGGCCGTGTCGAAGAACAGGTCCGCCGCGTCGCGCAGGGCCTTGACCATGCCGGGGATCTCCCATCCCGCGCCCGCGAAGACCGTGGCGACCAGATCCCGCTGGGCCTCGGGGTGCCGGAGGGCATGGAACGGCGGCTCCGGCTGATGGAAGGTCAGGAAGGCGTGGAGCTCGTCGTCCCCGACGGCGTAGAGGGCCGCGGCTTTCCCCGGGGTGTTCCACATCATGACCTCGTGGGAGAGGCCGAAGGTGTTCGGCATGGTGAATATGGCGAAGCAGTAGCCGAGGTAGCGGTGGAACTGTTCCTCGGGGCCGAACAGGGACTCCCGGGTGGCCGAGTGCATACCGTCGGCGCCGACCACCAGGTCGAACGTGCGCCGCCGCCCACTGCGGAAAGTGACGTCGACCCCTTGTCCGGACTGGTCGAGGGTGTCGATGGAGTCGCCGAACAGGAATTCCACGTCGTCGCGGACCAGCGCGTGGAGGATCGCGGCCAGATCCCCACGACGCACCTCGAGGTCCTGTCCCTCGACCCCGCCGGCCACGGCCGACGGGCTGAGCGAGGCCACTTCACTGCCATCGGCGTCGAGGAAGGTGCAGCGCCGCGAGTCGATATGCGCGTCCCGCAGTCGCGGCAGTATCCCCATCCGCCGGACCACCTCGATCGCGGTGCCGCGGACGTCGATCGGGTAACCACCGTCGCGCGGTGTTCCTGCCTTCTCCACCACGGTGACCGCGCATCCGGACCGGTGCAGCCAGTACGCGAGGGCGGGCCCGGAAATACTGGCCCCGGAGATCAGAACGGTGCGCGTCGCGGGAGTACTCACGTCCAGCGACAGATCCGTAGGTGTCATGCCTGGGTTCCCTTCTTTGTGGAACGGACAACGAGCAGGGACAGCGCGGCGACGAGGCCGGCGACGGCGAAACCCGTGACGAAGGCCGATTCGGCCGGCCGGCCCGTCGTCGAGTCGGCCCCGGCGTCGAGGATCGCGCCGGCGACCTGGGAGCCCACGGCGACGCCGATCACCCGTGTCACCACGAGCAGGCCGGTGGCGATGCCGGTGTCCCTGGTCCCGACGGCGGTGGCGGTCCGGGTGAGCAACGCCGTGGTACCGAGGCCCGCGCCGATGGCGGCCAGCACCTTCGCGAGGACGAGCTGCCACTCCGCGGTGTGCAGCGACATCAGGGCAACCATCGTGCCGGCCGTGACGACGGCCCCCACGACGAGCACGGCACGCAGACCGAAACGCCGCGCCGCGATTCCGCCCACCGAATCGCTCACCGCCCCGGCGACGGCGCCGGGCAGCAGGAACAGTCCGATCTCGGTGGTGTCGGCAGCGAAGCCGTACCCGTCTGCCGATACCGCGAACAGCTGCGGGAGCAGAAAGGCCACCATGCCGAAACCGGCGGTGATGACGAGGGTGAGCACGCACGAATGCCACATCGCGGGCTTTGCCAGCATGCCCAGATCGACCATCGGCGAGGCCGCCCGGCGCTCGACGACGACCCATCCGGTCGTGAGGGCGGCCACGGCCACCGCGATGGCACCGACCGCGAGTGGCGGCAGGCCGGCGCCCGTCGTCTTCACGAGCCCGAGCATGAACGTGAGCAATGTGCCGCTCAGCAGCACCATGCCGGGCCAGTCGATCCTGTGGTCCGACGGGCTCGGCGGATCATGCGGCATCAGCCGAGTCAGGACCAGCGTCGCCGCGATGATCGCAATCGTCGGCAGCGCGAACATCCAATGCCAGGACAGTCCTTCCGCGATCGGCCCGGCAAACAGCGTCCCGACCATGCCGCCGCCCGTGAACAGCGCCATGACCACCCCGATCGCCAGCTGGGACTCTCCTGACGGGAGGTGTTTGCGTACCAGGATGAAGGAGAGGGGCAAGGCGCCCACCATGACGCCCTGCAATACCTGGCCGAGCAACAACACCGGCAGGTTCGGTGCCAGGCCGGCCAACAGACCACCGGCCGAGACCACGGCCATCAGCCGGACCAGCACCCGCTTTCCGCCGTAGCGGTCGCCGAGTTTGCCTGCGACGGGTGCGACGACCGCGCCGGTGATGAGTAACGTGTTGCCGACCAACGCCCCTTCGGCAGGACTGACCCCCAGCTCACGCTGCAGCAGCGGGAGCGCGGGCTCCACCACTGACTGCAGCGTGCCGAGGGCGAGTGCCAAGATGCCGAGGGCACCGATCGACAGCCTTCCGATGCGTACCGGGGAAACCACGGCTTCGGTCGCCACCTGTTGATCACTCCAGACACCGCGGGGCAAGGGGAATGCGCGGGATTCACGCGCCTCCCACACTTCCCTCCGGCGCCCCGCCGGGCATCGTCCCCCGGCGCCGTCTTCCCCTGGTGCGCCCGGACCAGCCACTCGCGTGTCCTGGTGCCTACGCACCACAGCCCGGCACCACAGCCCGGCTCGGGCCGGGGCGGAGTGAGACACCCCCTCCACGCGCATGGCCCGGCACCGCGTGTGCGGTGCCGGGCCATGAAAGGGTCAGGCCGTCAGTGGCGAGGGGGAGCGGTGCGGCCGTAGCGCCGCTCGAAGCGCTCCACCCGGCCCGCGGTGTCCAGGACCCGCGAGGTGCCGGTGTAGAACGGGTGGCTCGCCGACGAGATCTCGACGTCGACGACCGGATACGTGGCGCCGTCCTCCCACTCGACCGTCTGCCGGGTGTCGATGGTGGAGCGGGTGAGCAGCTGGAACCCCGAAGCGCGGTCGCGGAAGACGACGGGTCGGGAGGTGGGGTGGATGCCGGACCTCATGGGTGGTGCCTCCTCAGGGGGCCTCCGTCGCCGGACGACGGAGGCAGGTGTCAGCGTTCTTCGCGGAACAGGACGTGTCCGCCGACCACCGGGTCGTACTTGCGCAGGACCAGCCGGTCGGGGTCGTTCACACGGTTCTTGCGGGTCACATAGGTGACTCCGGTACCGGCCGTCGACTTCAGCTTGACGACAGGTCGCGTGGTGCTGCGTGCCATGGGGGACTCCTTCCGCCACCACCCGAGTCCCGATTGACTCGGTCATGTCAGACGTCCCCTTCAACCACACCACCCGGCGCCACATTCCCGGCGGTGGCCGGCCACTGCTCAGAAGAGGTACTGCCGTCCCGCGCCAGGCGATCGCCGCAGGGCTCGCGATCCCCCCTCAGGGCTCGTAGTCCTCGATGAGGCGGCTGATGACCCCGTGCAGGATCTCTGCGCGGGGCCGGTCCTCCTGCTGTACCCACAGGGCGTGCTCGGTCGCGCGGAGCCTGTGCCAGGCGTCCGCGTCCTGGTCCATCACCTGGTCGACGAGCGGCGAGGAGACCAGTTCCAGGCACTCGGCCAGCCGGAGCCGGGTGGCAGGGGCCGGCGGGGTGGGGCGGGGCTCGGCGAACCCGTCGGTCAGATACCGCGCGGGATCCGCGAGGCTCCAGCCGGCCACCTCCCCTTGCTGCACGAGGAGGGATACGTCGGGGGCGATGCCGAGCCGCGCGTCCAGGTCCCGGTCGAGGACACCGATGTCCCGGAGGCATCGCAGCTCGGTGGCCTCGGCGTCGCAGTGGAAGACCGTGGTCCGGGGCATGGCGAAGTCCCGCGCCGCCTCCGCGCGCAGTCCGCCCGCTAGCGTACGCGGGGCGTCGGGGAGAGCGCGGCGCCGTGGCACGGAGACAGACTCCGGAGGCACGAAGAACGTGAGGCTGCACAGTTCCCGGCTGCCAAGGTCGAAACGGAAATGCTCGTCCTGCGACCACAACCACTGCGCGCTGCCGAAGGTGGCCGACAGCTGCCGCTCCCGTCCGGCCGGGTCCGTGTATCCCGCGACGATCAGCTGGAGATCGCGGAAGTCGAGGCGGGGGGTGAAGGCGAGAGGCCTGTCCGTCCTTTCGGCGACCATGGTGTCGCCGAGCGTGATCTGCACCGTGCTCATCGCCTCATCGGATACGCCTGGCGGGTGGCATGAAGCCGCCCTTGGTGTCGGGGATCTTTCCATTCACGATGTCCTCGTGGGTCACCGGAGGCCCCGGGTCGTCAGGCGACCCGCCCAGAGCCTCGGCCCCGCTCGGCCCCTTCTTCCCGGAGGGGCCGTAGCCCGTGATGACGTCACCCACGCCGGCTCCGTCGCCCTTGGTGACCACGATGTCCTCGCCCTTCCGGAAGATGAGGTTCCCACGCTTTCCCTGGGAGAGGTACACCGCGTCCGGGTTTTTGAGGATCTCCCTCACGCGTTCGTCGCTGAAGTGGGGGTGGTAGTTGCTGGACTTGCGTACCCTGCCCTCCGCGGCCCGCTCGATGATCTTGTCGGCGGCGCCCACGGCCTTCTCGTCCGGGCACTTGGCGCCGCCGGCGACGGCCTCGGCGCCGGTGGGCGGGCGGTGGGCGCGGAGGGCGGCGGCGTACGGCGGCTCGGAGGGCTCGGCGGCGCCGGCCGAACGGGCCGCCGCGCCGGACACGGAGCCGCGGAGGGTGCAGCCGGTGCCGTCGCGTTCCTGCCGTACCCGGTCGACCAGCTTCCTGACCTCGGTCCTCGCCAGGGCATAGGCCCTGATCACGGTGTCGGCGCGGTAGGGGATGCGGTACTGGACCGGACGGCCGCCGTTGGCCCGGGAGCGGGCCCGTGCGTCGGCCTTCTTCCGCGCCTCGACCGAGGCGAAGGTCGGTCCGGCGCCCGGGTTGGAGCAGGACAGCTTGCCGGAGACGCTGGTGCCGGTGACCGCGAAGGAGCTCTGCGGGCTGGCGCAGTGGCCCGCGGACCTGCCGTCGATGGTGAACGAGGCGGTCATCGCCGCGGTGACCTTGCCGTCGCTCAGGCGGCTCCTGGCGCTGGTGGTGATCTGCCCGGTGAAGCTGTTGGCGGCGGTGCAGCCACCGGAACCGCATGTGACCGTTCCCGAACCGCTGAGGGTCAGGGCGATGCCGCCGTCGGTCGCCTTGTTCAGCTCCTTGGTCTGTTTCTCCAGGGAGTCGAACATCGGGTCGACGGCGTCCCCGGTGACCGGAGTCAGGTCCAGCCCCGCGACCTCGCTGCCCTCGAGGGGGCCGTCCGTCACCTCGGGGGTCTCGGGGGGATCCTCGTCCTCGGAGGCCCCCTGTGCCGCGGCGGGCGCCAGCCGGACCGAGGCCGAGCGAGCGGCCGAGCCCTCGGAGCCGCCGGCCGACCGGGAGGTGCGGTAGGACTCCAGGCGCAGCACCCGGTGGGGCTTCTGCTCGGTGACGAGCAGACGGCCCGCCGAGGTGTCCACCGCGAGGGCCGGTGTGCCGTTGACCGTGGGAGGCTTCGCCGACTCGGTCGGGGCGGGTGTGTCCTTCAGCTTGTCGAGAGCCTTCGAGAGCTTCGTGGCCAGGTCGGGCGGGGCCGGCCGATGCTTCACCACCTCCTGCGTCACACCGTCGCTCTCCTCCGCGGCCCCCCACTTCCCCGAGTCGCCCTTGCCGGACTCCGTACCGGAGACCGGGGCCTTCTGCCGGGTGAAGGTCCTGCCGCCGATGTGCAGGATCTCGCGGTTGGCGTCGGCGTCGCCGGAGCCCTCGGTGCCGAAACGGCTGCCGGAGGCGGTGACGGTGACATCCCGCTTGGTCAGGACGCCGCCGGAGTCCTGGTACCGCAGGCCGGGGACGTCGGCCAGGGCGGCCACGGCCTGCCGGAAGGGCTTCAGATCCCGCTTGGCCTCCGGCTTCTCGGATCCCGAGGTGTTCCAGACCAGCAGCCCGGCCAGCAGTGCCGTGACCAGCACACCGGCACCGCCGAACCACAGAAGACGTTTCCGCCGCCCGGCGGGCA
Organism: Streptomyces sparsogenes subsp. cuspidosporus; assembly: GCF_039532705.1. Classification (NCBI taxonomy): domain Bacteria; kingdom Bacillati; phylum Actinomycetota; class Actinomycetes; order Kitasatosporales; family Streptomycetaceae; genus Streptomyces; species Streptomyces sparsogenes. The sequence continues at coordinate 175,354 of NZ_BAAASD010000002.1, forward strand.
GCAGCCGCCGTCCCTGCCCGGGGGGCGGCGGGGGAGGGCCGTACGGCAAAGGGGGCGGGCCGGGCGGAGGCCCGTAGGGGGAGTACCGCGGCGGTACCTGCGGAGGGTACGGGCCGTGCGGAGGGTACGGGCCCTGAGGCGGTGGCCCGAAGACGCCGGGTGGCGCGGCGTACGGGGATCGCGGGGGCGGGTAGTTCGGCGGAGACGGGGGCGGTGGCCCGAAAGCGCCGGGTGGTGGGCCGTCGGGGGAGTCCTGGGGTGGCCGGTGTACGCCTTCGTGCTCCGTCATGGTGTTCCCCGTGGGTCGTCTGCGGGCCGCCGTCCCGGGGGCGGCGCCCCTACGCCTGGCTGTCCTGGCCCTCAAGGACGGGAACAGGCTGCGATGGCGGAATGGCTCGAGCGTTACGGCAACAGTCTGAAGGTCGGTCACGTCCCACGTGCGCTGGTTTTCGGACATCGGGCCGTTCGGTGCGGCCGGTCCGCGGGCAGCGTGCTGTGCCACAAGACCTCCAGCGGCTCGCCGCGACATCCCGGCCTCGGGGGTGGTGCCATCACCACCCCCGATTCGGGGCCTGGGCCGACTGTTTCACGGGCCACGGCGGAGGAGGGTTGATCCCGTCACCCGGAACCCGGCGGACGGAGCCGGACATCGACAAGGGAGCGGGGAAGCATGATGGCCAGTCACGCACGGCGGAGGATTCTCAAGGGCGCCGCGGTCGCGGCAGCGGGCGGCGTGGTCGGCAGCGGCCTCGGGCCCGGCTTGTTCCCGGCCGCGGCACAGGCGGGCCCCGTGGCCGGGGAGAGCGGCGCGATCGGCGCGACCCCGTTCCTGGAAGGGGCCTTCGAGCCGGTCACGGAGGAGTTGACGGCCTTTGACCTCGAGGTGTCCGGCCGCGTCCCGGGTGACCTGGACGGCCGCTATCTGCGCAACGGCCCGAACCCGCTGGGCCTCGAGGATGTCCGTGCCCACCACTGGATGCTCGGCGAGGGAATGGTGCACGGGGTCCGGCTGCGCGGCGGGCGCGCGGAGTGGTACCGCAACCGCTGGGTGCGGTCCTCGCAGGTGACGGCCAAGCTGGGGGAGGCCTACCCGGGCCAGGCGCCACCGGACGACTTCGCGTGCAACACCCATGTGATCGCGTACAAGGGACGCATCCTCGCGATGCAGGAAGGCGGGCCGCTGCCGTACGAGCTGGACGGGGAACTCAACACCCTGCGCCCGTACGACTTCCGCTCCACGCTGGGCGGCGCGTTCACCGCGCACACCAAGTACGACTCGGCGGCCGACGAGCTGCACGCGATCGCGTACTACCCCACGTGGGACCATGTGCGGCACATCCTGATCGACCGGACCGGCCGGGTGGCGCGGACCACGCGGATCCCCGTCGCGGACGCGCCGATGATGCACGACTTCGCGCTCACCGAGGAGTACGTGGTGATCGTGGACGTGCCGATCACTTTCGACGGTGCCGCCGCGGAGGCGGGCGCGCTCGTGCCGTACGTGTGGAACGACAGGCATCCCATGCGCATCGGGCTGTTGCGTCGCACCGGCGGCCGCGCCATACGCTGGTTCGAGATCGACCCCGTGTACTACTCGCACACCCTCAACGCCTACGACCAGGGCGACACGGTCGTGGTCGAGTACACCGGGTTCCCCGCGCCGTTCCACGCCGCCGGGCGCGGCATGGGCGGACCTTCCGCGACCGGCGCCCCGACCCTCGACCGCTGGACGATCGACCTGCGCGCCGGCCGCGTCCGCAGCAGCCGGCTGGACGACCGCCCGCAGGAGTTCCCCCGCATCAACGAGTCTCTGGTCTCCCGTCGGCACCGCTACGCCTACACCGCGAGCGCGGCCGAGATGTGGCGCGCGTACGAGACCGTCGACGGGGTGCCGCCGGACGAGAAGTTCACCAACCACCTGGTGAAGCACGACATGCTGCGGAGCAGCCGGCAGCTTCACCGCTTCCCGGAGGGCGCGGCGGTCAGCGAGCCGGTGTTCGTCCCCCGGCGCGGCGCGCGGGACGAGGACGACGGCTACGTCCTGTCGTATGTGAACGACCCCGACCGCGGCGCGACCGACCTGGTCATCCTCTCGGCCCAGGACTTCGGCGGCCACCCGCTGGCCCGTATCCACCTCCCCGGCCGGGTACCGCTGGGATTCCACGGCAGCTGGGTCGCGGACGCCTAGCCACGGCCGGGGTGGCGGGCCCGGGGGCGGCGGGTCAGATGTCGAGGAAGCGGACGTCTTTGGCGTTGCGCTGGATGAAGTGGCGGCGCGCTTCCACGTCCTCGCCCATCAGGACGGAGAACAGGTCGTCGGCGACCGCCGCGTCGTCGAGGGTGACCCGGCCCAGGACCCGGTGGTCGGGGTCCATGGTGGTCACGCGCAGCTCCTCGGCGTTCATCTCGCCCAGGCCCTTGAAGCGCTGGATGGAGTCGTCTTTGCCGCGGCGGCCGGCCTGCCGGCCCCGTTCGAGGAGCACGTCGCGTTCGCGGTCGGAGTAGGCGTATTCGACGTGGTCCCGGCTCCACTTGATCTTGTAGAGCGGGGGACGGGAGAGGTAGACGTGGCCCCCTTCGATCAGCGGCCGCATGAAGCGGAAGAGGAAGGTCAGCAGCAGGGTGTTGATGTGCTGGCCGTCGACGTCCGCGTCCGCCATCAGGATGATCTTGTGATAGCGGAGCTTGGCGATGTCGAAGTCCTCGTGCACGCCCGCGCCGAACGCGGAGATGATCGCCTGGATCTCCTGGTTGTGGAGGATCTTGTCGATCCTGGCCTTCTCGACGTTGAGGATCTTGCCGCGGATCGGAAGGATCGCCTGGTACCGCGGGTCGCGGCCGGACTTCGCCGAACCGCCGGCGGAGTCGCCCTCGACGATGAAGATCTCCGACCGGGAGGGGTCGCTGGACTGGCAGTCGGCGAGCTTGCCCGGCAGCGCCGCGGACTCCAGCAGGCCCTTTCGGCGGGTCAGGTCGCGCGCCTTGCGGGCCGCGACCCGGGCGGTGGCCGCCTGGACGGCCTTGCGTACGATGTCGGCCGCCTCGTTCGGGTTGCGGTCGAACCAGTCGGTCAGGTGCTCGTGCACGACCTTCTGCACGAAGGTCCGCGCCTCGGTGTTGCCGAGCTTGGTCTTGGTCTGGCCCTCGAACTGCGGCTCGCCGAGCTTGACCGAGATGATCGCGGTCAGGCCCTCGCGGATGTCCTCGCCGGCGAGGTTGCCGTCCTTGTCCCGCAGCAGCTTCCTCTCCCGCGCGTAGCGGTTGACGACGGTGGTCAGCGCCGTGCGGAAGCCCTCCTCGTGGGTGCCGCCCTCATGGGTGTGGATGGCGTTGGCGTAGGAGTGGACGCTGTCCGCGTACTGGCCGTTCCACTGCAGCGCGACCTCGACCGACAGCAGCCGTTCGGTGTCCTCGGCGCCGATGGAGATCACCGAGGGGTGGACCGGCTCGCCCTTGCGGGCGTTGAGGTGGGCGACGAAGTCGGTGATGCCGCCGTCATAGCGGTAGGAGACCGTCTTCGCCGCCTGCTCCTCGGCAGTGTCCGAGCCGGCTTCGTCGGCCGCGGCCGTGGCACGCGCGGACGGACGTTCGTCGGTCAGGGTCAGGGTGAGCCCCCGGTTGAGGAATGCCATCTCCTGGAAACGCCTGGCCAGCGTCTCGAAGGAGTAGTTGGTGGTCTCGAAGATGGCGCCGTCCGCCCAGAAGGTCAGCGAGGTGCCCGTCCGGGAGGTGGCTTCGCGGCGGGCGAGCGGGGCGGTGGGGGCGCCGTCCTCGTAGTCCTGTGTCCACCGGTGGCCGTCGGTCCAGATCTCCGCCGACAGCCGGGTCGACAGGGCGTTGACCACCGACAGGCCCACACCGTGCAGTCCCCCGGAGACCGCATACCCCCCGCCGCCGAACTTCCCGCCCGCGTGCAGCACGGTCAGCACGACCTCCACGGCCGGCCGCTTCTCCACCGGATGCACCCCCACCGGAATGCCACGGCCGTTGTCGGCCACCCGCACGCCGCCGTCGGCCAGGATCGTCACCTCGATCCGGTCGGCCACCCCGGCCAGCGCCTCGTCCACGGAGTTGTCCACGAGCTCCTGCACGAGGTGGTGCAGCCCTCGCTCGCCCGTGGAGCCGATGTACATCCCGGGCCGCTTGCGCACGGCGTCGAGACCGTCCAGGACGGTGATGGCGTCGGCGTCATAGGACGACGCGGCCTCGGCACGGCCGGTCTGCTCGGACCCGGAGGTGTCGGTGGCGGTGGCGGTGGCGGTGCGAGTGCCGTGAGTGGTCACAGATGCTCTCTTTCGGGCATGGCGGACCGCGCTCCGGCACCACGGTGCGGGAGCCGACGGACAGCTGGCGGAACGGGGCGCGGCAACACAAAGGAGACCCCTGAGCCCTCAGGGCTCGGGACCACTGGCCGCCGGAACGATTTCGAGGATACCGAAGGTGTCTCCTGTGCCCCGGGCGAGAAGATGTCTGTACGCCCCTGTGGCCCTCTTTCTCTCTATCGGTCAATCCCCCCTGCGTCGCATCCGTCAAAATGCACGAGGGGGGCGTGCAGTGGCTTTCCTGACGCCTTGCCGTGCAGGGCCGCAGACACTTTCTCCAGCGATCGCAGGTCGGAACCACACTCGGACACTTTCTGACGACGGTTTGCGCGGCGGCGTTGTTGGTTAGGGTGGCAGGGGGAGACTGGCGACGGCCCCGCGCGGGCCGGGTCGGACACGATGGGGGGCTCGTTGGTGGGGAGTCGGCGCCGGCAGAAACCGAAGAGCGGCGGGTAGTGCGCGCGTTCATCGATCCGGGCGCGGTGGGCGTGTGACCGGCCGGCCGGCTCCCGCCCTGCTGTCCCCGCCGTTGCGCATGGGGCTCGGGCTGATCGCGGCCCTCGCCGCGCTGGTGGTCGCCGTGCTCGGGGTCCTGTACGCCGGCGACAGCAAGCCCGGCAGGGTGGACGCGCGGGTCCGGGCGGCGGTGGACGGTGTGGGGCCGTCGTGGCGGCAAGTCGCTCTGGCCGTTGACTTCTTGGGTGAGCCCGCGGGAGCGGCGACGCTCGTGGTGGCCATCGTGACGGGCTGCCTGCTGCTTCGGAGTCCTCGCGCGGCGGTGCTGGCCGTTGTCGGCGCCGGCATGAGCGTGGGAGCGGCGACGCTGCTCAAGTCCCTGGTGGGACGTACCATCCACGACGGAAGCCTGTCCTACCCGAGTGGCCACACCGCCTTCCTCACCGCGCTCGCCCTCGTGGTGGCGCTGCTCGCGACCGGCCGACTCGGCCCCGGCGGGACCGCCGGCGCATCACTCGTGCTCGCCGCCGCGCTGGTGGCCGGCGCCGCCATGGGGTGGGCGCAGGTCGCCCTGGACGCGCACTACCCGACCGATGTCCTCGGCGGCTGGTGCACCGCGCTGGCGGTGGTACCGGCGACCGCGTGGCTGATCGACCGGATGGCCGACCGGCCGGTCGACCGGGCGGCCCACGCCGGTCGGCGGGGGCCTCGCTGACGTCATGTCATCTCATGCCCATCGGCGGAACACGGGTTTCACCGGTCGTCCGCCCAGCCACGGAGTGGGGTCGGCGGCGTCCAGTGCCTTCCGGTACACCGCGCACGCCTGGGCCACCACCTCGACGGTGTGCTCGATGTCCGCGTCGTCGAGCGCGCTGCTCACCACGAACGACGGGGCCAGCACCCCGCCCGCGAGGAGCCGGCGCAGGAACAGGGTGCGGTACCGCTGCGACGGCTGCCGGTTCTCGTCGAGGGTGGCGAAGACCAGGTTGCTGGCCCGGCCCCGGAGGACGATGTGGTCGCCGACGCCCATGTCGGCCGCGGCGGCACGGACACCGGCGGCCAACCGCTCGCCGAGGGCGTGCAGCCGGGCGGTGACGCCCTCTTCGGCGTAGCTGGTGAGCACGGCCATCGCGGCCGCCAGGGAGTGCGTTTCCGCACCGTGCGTGGTGGACAGCAGGAACACCCGGTCGCCGGAGTGACGCAGCCCGCCCCGCTCCATCAGATCGCGGCGCCCGGCCAGCGCGGAGACGGCGAACCCGTTGCCCAGCGCCTTGCCGAACGTGGAGAGGTCGGGGACGACGCCGTACAGGCCCTGGGCGCCCGCCTCTGACCAGCGGAAGCCGGTGATCATCTCGTCGAAGATCAGCACGCAGCCGTACCGGTCGGCCAGCTCGCGCAGGCCGGCGAGGTACCCGGGCGCCGGCTCGGTGTGGGTGGCGGGTTCGAGGATCAGGCAGGCGACCTCGTCCCTGTACCGGGTGAGCAGTTCCTCCACGGCGGCCAGATCACCGTAGGGGAACGCCACGGTGAGCTCGTTGGTCGCCGCCGGAACACCAGCGGACATCGGCGTGGTGCCGATGAACCAGTCGTCGGCGGAGAAGAACGGATGGTCGGCGCAGATGGCCGCCCGCGGGCGCCCGGTGGCGGCGCGGGCGAGGCGCACCGCGGCGGTGGTGGCGTCGGAGCCGTTCTTCGCGAACTTCACCATCTCGGCGGTCGGCACCGTGGCCAGGAAGCGTTCCGCGGCTTCCAGCTCCACGACGGACGGCCGGACGAAGTTGCTGCCGCGGTCGAGTTCCCGCCGCACCGCCTCGGTCACGCGGGGGTGGGCGTGGCCGAGGCTGACCGACCGCAGGCCGGAGCCGTACTCGACATAGCGGTTGCCGTCGATGTCCCACACATGGGCACCGCGACCGTGGCTGATGACCGGGGCCAGGTCCTCGGGGTACTGGTCGTCGCCCTTGGCGTAGGTGTGCGCGCCCCCTGGCACCAGGGCGTGCAGCCGCTCGTTCGCCATCCGCGACCGTGGCAGGAGGAACTCCCCGGTGGATCCGGTGCCTTCCGTGTGTTCGGTGACCACGCCCACTTCACCTTCCCTGGCGCTTCAGGACCTCCGCGAGGCTCGGCGCCTCCCGGTCCCGCTGGGACATCGACGCGACCGGCAGCGGCCAGGGAATAGCGAGCTCCGGGTCGTCGAAGGCGATCGTCACGTCCTCGGCCGGATCGTGCGGGCGGTCGATCCGGTACGAGGTGTCGGCGGTTTCGGTGAGCGCCTGGAAGCCGTGCGCGCACCCCGCCGGGACGTACAGGGTCACCTGCGTCTCGCCGGACAGCTCGAAGAAGGCCCGGCCCAGGTATGTCGGCGAGTCCGGCCGCAGGTCCACGACCACGTCGAAGATCCTCCCGTACGAGCACCGCACCAGCTTGGCCTCGCCGGCGCCGGAGCGCAGGTGGAGGCCGCGCAGCACGCCCCGGGCCGAGCGGGACAGGCTGTCCTGGACGAAGGCGTGCGGGTCGAGGCCCACCGAGCGGACCACATCGGCGTCGAAGGTGCGGCAGAAGAAGCCGCGCTCGTCGGCGTACGGCGCGGGCTCGAACAGGTACGCGCCGGCGATCTCCCGGACTTCGGTCGCCTTCATGGAGCCTCCCGCAGGGCGTGGGCGTGGTCGGTCGCTGGGAACAGGGCCGCGTCCAGGGCGGTGAACTGGTGCTCGAGTTGCCGGGCGGCGGCCAGGTTCCGCTCGGCGAGGGTGTGCCGAAGTTCTGCCGACCGCTTCTCCAGCGCCCGGAACTGCTCGAGCAGCCGGTCGGCGTCCACCTCGCGGGCCGGGTGGCAGTACGCGCCGAGGCCCATCCGATCCATGAGGGCGTCGCTCTTCGCCGCGTAGCAGAGCGCGAGCACCGGCGTGCCGGTCTTCAGCGCGCAGATCAGGTTGTGGTACCGGATCGCCACCACGGTGTCGGCAGCCGCCATCTCCTGCATCAGGTCGGCCAGCGACGCCGCCTCGGCGGCGGTGACCAGCGGTGAGTCCACCGCGTCCAGGATCGCGGCGACCACCGGCGCATCGCACTCGTCTCCGGTGAGCAGCCGGACCGGCCTGCCGTCCTCGACCAGTGCGCGGACGAACCGGATCGTCCCGTCGAGGTAGCGCCGGTGGATCTCCTCGGCGCGGGCGCGGTCGTCATTGCCGCCGTGGAAGGCCATGACGCCGAGGCAGACTCGGCCCGATGGACCCGATGGACCCGAGAGTGCGGTCGCCGGTGGCGTCGGCAGGGCGAACGCGAGGTCCGGGTAGACCTCGTCGCGCGAGGTGTCCACGCCCATCGCCCGCATCGCGTCGCGGGACCGGGCGTCCCGGTACGACCGGTACGCGGCCAGCCGCGCCGACCAGCGCATCAGGGCCCGGGTCGGCCGGTTGCCGATCGTGGCGGCGCCGACGCTGACCAGCGCGACCCGGGTGCGCAGCAGCCGGCCACTCGCGCAGAGCAGGAACAGCGAGTACGGGAAGCCCCACGGCCGCAGCGGCAGCGTGGCCTCCAGGACGCCCATGCCCGGCACGATCACCACGTCGTGCCGGCGCACCCAGGCGGCGGTGCGGACGGCGTCGACCAGTTTGCCCAGACCCTTGGCCGCGATCGCGCCCGCACGGGACGCGGTCCGGTACTCCCCGCGGTACCAGTGCAGCCGCGTCGCGGGGATCCCGAACCGGGCCGTGACGGCCTCGGGCCCGCCGCACAGCGCGTCCACGACCGCCTCCGGGTGCTCGGCGCGCAGGTATCCGAGCACGGCCTCCAACGACCCGTCGTTGCCGAGGTTGCCGGAGCCGAGCAGGCCGAACACCCCGACGCGCACCGGAGTCCCGTTCGCGGGCGTCATGCCCGCCTCCCTTCACGGCCTTCACGAACGTCACGGCCTTCACGAACGTCATGGCCTTCACGAATGTCCCGGCCTTCACGGCCGGCGACCAGCGCGTCGACGGAGACCGTCAGCTTGGCCGGGTCGACCGGGGCGCGGTCCTCGACCCGCTCACCGGCGCCCGGCCGCGCCCGGCTGGCCATCCACGCGGCCAGGTGGCGGTAGCACGCGCGCCGGTCCGCCGAGGACAGCGGCGCCCGCCGGATCGCCGAAACGAAGCCCCAGACGTACTCGGCGAGCAGCCGGGGCGTCGGGTGCAGCGGGCCTGCCCGGCGCGGGTCCAGGTTGACGCACCGGGAGCGCTTGCCGGGGTTCGCCCGCTCGGCGCGGGTGGGGTGGTCGCGGCGGAAGTACAGCAGCTCCGGCACCTGGTGGAAGGGCCCGTGCAGGCCGATCTCGGCGACGAACGTGCGGTCCGCGTGGTGGTAGCTGTCCATCGGTTTCACCCGGCGCAGTACGTCGGCCCGGATCACCCCGTAGAAGTCGTCGCCACCGGGCTCGAACAGCATGCTGCGGAAGCGCTCCGGCGGGCGCGGCGAGGCGGTGGCGAGCCCGTACTCGTACGGGACCTTCACCTGGCCGTCGCCGTCGATGACGGCCTGGTCGGCGTGCGCGAGGATCACCTCAGGCCGCTCGTCCAGCGCCTCCACGCAAACCCGCAGCAGGTCCCGGCCGTAGAGGTCGTCGTGCGAGGCCCATTTGAACAGCTCGCCGCGGCACTCGGTGAACACATAGTTGTGGTTCGGCGTGGCGCCGACGTTCCTGGGCAGCCGGATGTACCGGATCCGCGAGTCCTTCTCGGCGTACCGGCGGCAGATGTCCCGGGTCCCGTCGGTCGAGGCGTTGTCGGAGATGACCAGCTCGAAGTCCTCGTAGGTCTGGCCGAGCAGGGCGTCGAGCGACTCGGCCAGGTACTCCTCGCCGTTGTACACGGGCAGGCCGATGCTCAGCCGGGGTCGGTCGGTCATGGCGTCCTCACTTCGGGGATGGGTTCGTGGTGGTGCTCGCGCAGGGCGGACCGCAGGTGCAGCCACCACACGGCCGAGGCGCTCAACGTCGCGGCGGCGACGCCCCAGGCCGAGCCGACCGTGCCGGCCAGGGCCGCCCCGCCGAGCCCGCCGCCGACATAGAAGGTGGAGGCGATCAGCTGGCAGCGCAGGCTGCGCCGGGCCGCGGCGAGCGCGCGAAGCCCGGCCGCCGCGCCGGTGCCGAGGCCGGCGCCCGCGACGCTGAGCGTGACCGGCACGATGAGCCGCGAGGCGGAGTGCCAGACACCGCCCAGCGCCAGCTCGCCGAGCCGGTCCGGCATCAGCAGCAGAGCCGCGCCCCAGAGCAGCGCGGCGGCGGCCTGCCCGCCGCCCAGCAGGAGGCAGAACGCGCCGAGGCGGTGCGGGGCCCGGCGCAGCACCCGCGCCGCCTCCGGGACGGTGACCAGCGACAGCCCCATCAACACCGCGAGGAACGGGCCGAGCAGCAGCTCGGCGCCCCGGACCGCGCCCACCGAGCCGACCCCGACGATCGCGCCGAGCCCGTACGCCCGCAGCTGGCTCGCGCCGCTGAGGGCGACGTTCTCGACCAGGTACCGGTAGCCGAGGTCGCGCTGCTCGCGAAGCCACCCGCGCGCTTCGGGCATCCGGGGCCGGATGCCGGACTGGACGCAGCCGTACCCCGCGGCCACCGCGGCGGACGCGCCCCAGGCGAGCAGATAGGCCGCCACGCTGCCCACGCGGGCCGCTACCACCATGGCCGGGACGAGGGCGACGCCCCACACCAGGTCGTTGACGAACGCCTTGTGCCCGGTGCCGGCGGCGAAGAACGCGAACCGCCAGGCGTCCTGCAGCAGCAGCGCCGGCAGCATGACGCCGAGGCAGACGAACGCGGGCCCCACGCGGCCGCCGAGCGCGAGGCCGACCACCAGGCACGCCGCGCCGAGGGCGGCGCCGAGGCCGAGCGCGCTGCCCGACGACCGGGCCACCGCCGCGCGCCAGGACGCCACCGGCACACCGCTGAAGCGCACCGTGAGCGGGTCCGTGGCCAGCCCGCGGGAGACGTTGAGCAGCACGCCGTAGGTCACCCAGGCCAGGCTGAACACGCCGAAGGCGGCCAGCCCCAGGGAGCGGGCCACATAGATCCCCACCACGAAGTTGCTCACGCTGGAGGCCGCCTGGTCGGCCAGCCCCCAGGACAGCCGGCCGACGAGGGCCCGCCGGGTGGATCCGGCCGGTGGCGCCGTTGCCCGCGGAGTCTCCTCCTCGCCGGTCATCGGGTCGGTCATCGGGGTCATGCCTTGATCAGCCCGGCGCCGTGCAGGGCGTCGGCCGCGGCGGCGACGGTGTCGAACGGCAGCCCGGACCGCTCGGCGACATCCAGCAGACCGTGCTCGCCGTCGGAGAGGCTGAGCACCCACAACATGGCCATCTGGGCCTGCTTGGTGTCGCTGCGGCCGCCGAGCGCGTCGTACAACCCACGTCGGCCCAAGTGCGGTTCGCCGTACGGGCTGAGGTTGACGTACCGCCGGTTGCGGTCGAGGACGGCGAACGCCTCGCGGCAGAGGGCGAGCGTGTCCGCCATCGCCGCGGGGGAGACGAAGTCCAGGTTGTCCGCCGAGGTGTGGTACTCGGGGTAGCCCGCGTACGGGGTCCGGCTGAGCGAGCCCACGCCGAGATCGAACCCGGGGGAGCAGAACTGCCGCTCGTCGTAGCCGTACGGCGTGAACTCGGTGACGCGGTGCGGGCGCTTCGACGCGGCCAGCACATGCCGCATCACCCGGTCGATCTCCGCGTCGCCGCGCCTGCTCTGCTTGTACGTCAGCCGGCCCGGGTCGCCGGCGCAGGCCAGCACGAGCCCGTGCTTGACCCGGTCGATCCGATCCGTGTTGCGGGCCAGCCAGGTGATGGCGCCGATGGTGCCGGGCGCGAAGACGAACCGGTAGGTGTAGTACGGCGTCCGCTCGGCCAGCGCCCTGGCCAGGAAGGTCGCCACCGCGATGCCGGCCAGGTTGTCGTTGGCCAGCGACGGGTGGCAGACGTGGCAGGAGACGATCACCTCGTCGGGGACCTGGCCGGGGACCACGTGCTCGGCGTAGGTGAGGTGGCCGTCCGCGAGCGTGGAGTCGACGCACACCTCGTACTCGCCGTCCGGCAGCGCGTCCAGGGTCTCCTGGGTCAGGCAGAACCCCCATTCCGGCTGGTAGTAACTGGTGCGGTACGGCACCCAAGCCGGGTGTTCCGGCAGGGTGTACAGGTGTCCGCGCAGCTCGGCCAGCGGCATGGTCGCCGACACCGGCACGCTGTAGCCGAGCACGTGCAGGCTGGACGCGGCGAAGTCGACGACCCGCTTGCCGGTGGCGTCGGCGATGTACGCGTCCCGGATGTTCCACTCCTGCGGCACCGTCCAGTCGAGCACCTGAGTCCCGGTCGGCACCTCGTGCACCCGCAGCGGAACGTACTCGCCGACGATCTCCAGGGTGGCCCGCACACCGTCACCCGTGATGCTCCGGCACAGTGGGTACAACCGCTCCACCAGCGCGTACATCTCGTCGCCCGCCGCGGTCACCGGCGCCACCGCAGGGTCTCGTCCACGGCGCCGGCCTCGGACGCCGCGCGCAGATGGGCCAGCCGGGTGAAGCGCCGCTCGAAGCCTTCCCGGGTCAGCCCGTGTTTCCGGTAGGCGTCGGCGAGTTCGAGCGCGCCCTGCTTCACCGTCCACTCGCAGTCGAAGCCGGGCACCGCGGCGCGGAACCGGGAGAAGTCCACCCGGTACGAGCGCGGATCGGCACCGGTCTCCCCGGTGATGACCACCCGCGCGCCGGACACCGCCTCGGCGACCTGCTCGGCGATCTCGGCGACCGTGACGTTGTTGATCTCGCTGCCGATGTTGAACGCCCGGTCGTGCACCGCTTCCCGCGGTGCGGACAGCGCGGCCGCGAAGGCCCGTGCGATGTCGACGGCGTGCACCAGCGGGCGCCAGGGGGTGCCGTCGGAGAGGACCAGCACCTCGCCGGACAGCAGCGCGTGGCCCACCAGGTTGTTCAGCACGATGTCGGCGCGCAGCCGGGGCGAGTAGCCGAAGGCGGTGGCGTTGCGCATGTACACCGGGCTGAAGTCGCCGTCGGCCAGCGCGTGCAGATCGTCCTCCACCCGCACCTTGGACTCCGCGTACGGCGTCACCGGGCGCAGCGGGGCGTCCTCGGCCACCAGCTCGTCGCCGCCGGCGGCGCCGTAGACCGAGCAGGTCGACGCGTACAGGAAGCGCCGCACCCCGGCCTCGCGGGCCAGCCGGGCGAGGCGTACGGACGCGTGGTGGTTGATGTCGTAGGTGAGGTCCGGGGCCAGCGCTCCCAGCGGGTCGTTGGACAGCGCGGCCAGGTGGATCACGGCGTCCACCCCGGCCACGTGTTCGGCCGTGACGTCCCGCAGGTCCACCCGGCGCCCGGGGGCACCGCCCACAGGCGCGTCAGCGCCGACTGGGGGAGGGTCCGCGGGCCGCGGGCCCAGCACACAGTCGGCGAACAGTCCGGAGTCAAGGCCGACGACCTCGTGCCCGGCGGCCGTGAGGACGGGGGCCATGACGGTGCCCAGGTAGCCCTGGTGCCCGGTCAGCAGTACGCGCAAGGTTCATTCCCCCAGGTCGAGAGTGAGTTTGGTGACGGCGAACGCTTCGGCGTAGCGCGCGTGGCATTCGATGCCGCGGATCCGGGCGAGGCCGAGGAAGGCCTCGCGGTCGTACCAGGGCCGGTGCCGCTGCGAGGGGTAGTGCTCCTGGAGCAGCCGCACCTTTTCCTCGGCGACCTCCGGCGCCAGCGGCTGGTACGCCACCGGGCGGCCGAGATCGCCGTCCCACTTGACGATCTCGTAGCGCAGCACCAGATGGTCGCGGAACGCGGTGGTCATCAGCTCCGCCAGGCCGCGGTGGTCCTGGTGCGCGTCGTCGGTCCGCGGGGCCAGCACCAGATCGGGAACGGTCCGCAGGCGCAGCTCCTCGACCGCGGCCTTGGCCTCGTCCCAGTTCGCGGGCAGCCGGCCGTCCGGCAGCTTGTGCACGGTCAGCCGCAGGTCGGCGCCCGGGCAGAAGGCGGCCAGCGCGGCCCGCTCCTCCCGCTCCCGCTCGCCGCCACCGCCGGAGAGCACCAGCGCGTCGACACGGATGCCCGGCCGCGCGAGGCACAGCGTCAGCAGCGTGCCGCCGGCGCCGATGGCGATGTCGTCGCAGTGCGCGCCCACCGCGACGATCCGGTCCAGGCGCCCGGCCCCGAGCCGGATCACGCCCGCGCTCCGGCGCTGTCCCGCTCCCACACGGCCCACGGGCGGTGGCCCTGGGCGTAGGCGGCGTCGAGCGCGGCCCGCTCCTTCACGGTGTCGGTCGGCTTCCAGAAGCCGCGGTGCTGGTGCGCCACCAGCCGGCCCCGCTTGGCCAGCTGGGCGCATCCGTCGGCGACCAGGTCCCCGTTCTCCGGGATGTGGTCGAAGACTTCCTGGCGGAGCACGAAGTAGCCGCCGTTCTCCCACAGCGGCAGGTCGCTCACCGCGGTGATGCCCCCCACCAGGCCGTCGTCGCCCAGGTCCACGCAGTGGAACGAGGACTGCGGCGGCACCACCATCATCGACGCACCGGCGTCGCGCCGGGCGAACCGGTCGATCATCTCGTCCAGCGGGGCGTCGGTGAGCACGTCGGCGTAGTTGGCGAGGAACATCTCGTCGCCGTCCAGGTGGTGCCGCACCCGGCGCAGCCGCTCCCCGATCGGTGACTCGATGCCGGTCTGCGCGAATGTGATCGTCCAGTCGGAGATGTCGGTGGACAGCAGCTCGGTCCGCCCGCCCCGCAGCACGAAGTCGTTGGACGTCGTCTCCTCGTAGGTGAGGAAGAACTTCTTGATGTGGTGGGCCCCGTAGCCGAGGCACAGGATGAACTCCGTGTGCCCGAAGTGCGCGTAGTAGCGCATGACGTGCCAGATCAGCGGCCGCGGGCCGACCATCGCCATCGGCTTGGGCACGTCGTCCGCGGCGCCGCTCCGCATCCGCATCCCGTAGCCGCCGCAGAACAGGACGACCTTCATGACCCCACCTCGACAATGCTCAGTTCCGGGATGGGGAAGACCAGCCGGCCGCCCCAGTCGTGTACGAAGGACAGCTGCTCGATCAGCTCCGCCCGCAGGTTCCACGGGAGGACGAGGACGTAGTCCGGCTTGTCGGCGGCTATCCGCTCGGGCGGCAGGATCGGGACGCGGGTGCCCGGGGTGAACCTGCCGTGCTTGTAGGGGTTGCGGTCGACCGTGTACGGGAGCAGGTCGGGCCGGATGCCGCAGTGGTTGAGCAGGGTGTTGCCCTTGCCCGGGGCGCCGTAGCCGACGACCGTCTCGCCGCGCTCGGCCACCTCGATGAGGAACCGCAGCAGGTCCCGGCGCACCTTGGCCACCCGGGTGGAGAACTCGGTGTACCCGGACAGCTCCCGCAGCCCGGCGGCCTTCTCCCGGTCCAGCACCTCGGCCACCCTTCCCCGAGCTCTCGGCTCCGCTCGAGCAGGGGAGACCCCATCGCTCGGCTCGCCGGCCGCCTCGGCCGGCCGGGCCCACAGCCGGATCGAACCGCCGTGCGTGGGCAGCAGCTCGACGTCCACCAGCGCGAGTCCACCGCTCGCCAGCGCCCGGGCCGCGGACGCGACCGTGTAGTACTGGAAGTGCTCGTGGTAGATCGTGTCGTACTGGTTCTCCTCGATCAGCGTCAGCAGGTGCTGCACCTCGATGGAGACCCAGCCGTCGTCGGCGACCAGGGCGCGCAGCCCCCGGGTGAACCCGACCACGTCGGGGATGTGCGCGTACACGTTGTTGGCCACGACCAGGTCCGCCGGGCCGTGCCCGGCACGGACGTCCGCGCCGGTGGCCGGGTCCAGGAACGTGGTGAGCGTGGGCACACCCGCCTCCCGCGCCGCGGCGCCGACGTTCACCGACGGCTCGATGCCCAGGCAGCGGATCCCGCGGTCCACCACGTGCTTCAGCAGGTAGCCGTCGTTGCTCGCGACCTCGACCACGAAGGCGTCGGGGCCGAGACCCACCCGCTGTACGGCGTCGGCGACAAACGTGCGCGCGTGCTCGACCCAGGAGGTCGAGTAGGAGGAGAAGTACGCGTACTGCGTGAACGTCTCCTCCGGAGTGATCAGCGGAGGGATCTGCGCGAGCCAGCAGTCGGTGCAGACCCGCAGGTGCAGCGGGTACGCCGGTTCCGGCTCGTCCAGTTGGTCCGCGGCGAGAAAACTCTCACACGGCGGGGTCGCCCCCAGATCGACGACGCTCGCCAGGGTCGCCGAGCCGCAGAGTCGGCATCGTGTCATTTACTGCCCCCCATTGATTCCCCCCATTGATTCCGACCGCCCCGCGATCGCGGTGCGGTACTCGTCCACCAGGCGCTCGAGGCCGACGGCCGGGCTGAAGCCCTGCTCGTAACGGCGCCGGGCCGCCCGGCCCATGTCCCGGTTGCGGTCCGGCTCCGCCGTGATCCGGCGCAGGCAGGACGCCAGCGAGGCGGCCTCGCCCGGCCGGTGCAGCAACCCGGTCACCCCTTCCTCGACGAGTTCGACGAAGGCGCCGTGACCGGCGGCGACGGCCGGCACCCCCGCCGCCATCGCCTCCGCGACCACCAGGCCGAACGTCTCCAGGGACATCGAGGGAGCCACCACGGCGACCGAGCGCGCGATGGCCCGCCGGCACTGATCCGGGTCGTAGAGCCCGGCGTACCGCACGTCGTCCCGGCCCGCCGCCCAGGCGGCCACCTCGGCCTCCAGCGGCCCCGCGCCGGCGATCACGAGCGGCACCCCCACACCGCCGCCCGCTGCGATCCGGTCCCACGTGGCCATGAGCAGCCGCACGCCCTTGGCCTCCGCGAGCCGCCCGAGGAAGAGCAGATGCTCGCCGTCGCCCACCCGGCGCGCGCCCGGGTCGGGCACGAAGTTGTGCTTCACCGCCAGCCGCTCACCCGGCATGCCGGACCGCACCAGGATGTCGCGCTGCGCCGCGGAGATGCAGAAGAACCGCTCCACGCCGGACCACCACCGCCGACGGTTGACCGACAGGCTGACCGCGAGCGGCACCGTCGCCAGCCGGGAGCCGCGGTAGCAGCCGTGCCGGACGGCGGGCAGGGACACCGCCGACCCGACGCACTCGGTGCACAGCCGGCCGTCCCGGTGCAGCGTGCCGGGCGGGCACACCTGGGTGTAGTTGTGCAGCGTGGCGACGACCGGCACGCCGGCATCGGCGCAGGCGGCCAGCACCGCGGGCGACAGGAGCGGGAAGACGTTGTGGATGTGCACCACGTCCGGTCGCTCGGCGCGCAGCCGGGCGGCGAGCTGCGTGCGGACCGCCGGGTTCCACGGTACGAGGAGCGGCACCGCGGCCTTGCCGAGCAGGGACCGGGTGGCGATGTCGTCGCTGCGCCGCTCGAACACGTCGACCCGGTGGCCGGCCGCGCGCAGCAGCCCCACCTCCTCGTCGACGACCCTGTTCTCCCCGCTCGGCTGCGCCGAGGAGTAGCGGTTGTGCACCACGAGGACGTGCATGCTCAGGTCACCTTCCGGTCCCGGGCCCAGCGCGGGACACGTCGTCGAGGGGGAGCGGGCGTCGGGAAGGGCCCGGCCGCGGCGGGTGCCGGTGCCACGAGGAGCGAGGCGGCCAGGGCCAGATGAAGCAGGTAGGGCGAGGCGTCGCCGAGACCGGCCTCGGTGTACGACGAGATCGCGACATAGCTGATCAGGAAGATCGCGCAGGCCCTCGGCAGCGACGGCGGCCGCAGCAGCGCGACGCCGCCCAGCACGAGGAGGATCGCCGCCACGATGGCGATGCCGACCAGACCCTGCTCGTTGTAGACGGCCAGCCAGCTGTTGTCGATCGGCAGCCCGCCGAAGGACTTGTCGCCCAGGCCCGTGCCGAACACCTTCTCCCCGGTGGTCCGGGGCGCTGCCAGCAGGGCGTCCCAGACCTTGGCCCGGCCGGTGAGGTTGGAGAAGTTCTCCTGGCTCTGCCCGCGCAGGAACCACGCCCGCAGCGCGGAGCTGAACGCCACCGCGGCCACCGTGGCGCACAGCACCGTCCAGGCGAAGAACCGGCGGGCGGCGGCGCTGGTCAGGATGAGCGAGCCGATCGCCAGCACCAGCCCGACGAGCAGACCGACCGTGGCCGTCCGGGTGTGGGTCATCGCGAGCAGCACGAGCGTCGGCACGATGACCAGCGCCGCGCCGGCCCCGGTGGTCCGGCGGCCCAGCAGGAGCAGCACGGTGAGCCCGATGATCACCGCCGAGTACTGTCCGATCTGCGGCGGGGTGAGCGGCCACAAGGCGCCGACCAGCCGCCCGCCGTAGTACTCGGGCATGGCCGTGCCCGGTGAGACGGCCAGGCCGACGGCCACCGACACGAGCACCGCGAAGTACATCCGGATGTGGTGGCGGACGAACGTCAGGCCGCCGTCCCACCAGCGGCTGAGCAGCCACAGCGTGCCGACGAACAGAGCCAGCCGGGTGCAGCGGAACAGCGCGCCGGGCCCGACTCCCAGGTGCACGCTGGAGATCACGCTCGGCACCAGCAGCAGGGTGAGCAGGAACACGAAGGCGCTGGCCCGGACGCGCAGGTGCAGATTGAGCAGGAGCGCCAGCGCGAACGCGGCGACCAGCGCCCCCATGGTGGCCATCTGGATGAGGGAGCGGGGCAGCGTGACGATGGTCTTCGCCCCGGCGGAGCCGAGTGTGTTGAGGCCCAGCAGCGCCCAGACCATCCAGACGGCCTTCGGCGGGCCGGCGGGGCGTGGTGCGGCACCGGGCCGCGTACCCGCCGCGTCCGGTCCGCCCGGCGGCCCGCCGCGCATCAGCTCCCCGGCCATCTCAATCACCGGCCTGTGGGCCGAAGGCGCTGCCCGTGTCCTGCTGGTACGAGGCGCCCTGCCACTGCCCGGGTTCGAGCGTGTGCCCCGGGTCGCCCGCGACGAAGCTCCACGGCCCGCGGTAGACGTTGTCGTGCCAGCGGTTGTGCTGCTTGTGGGTGATCGCCTCGGCCACCCGCTTGCCCCGGTACGGCGACCAGTCCGGATAGGTGCCGTAGTTGGCCAGCACCGCCATGCGGCCGCACTCCGCCGCGCACTTCACGACGGACGTGTCCAGCACGAAGCGGTTGCCGTGGATGTCCACCCGCTGGGTCTTCCACCGGCAGTCGGCGTAGAGCGGTGCGGTGGCGATGGCCGGCCGCGCGCAGCGGGCGGTGTCCTTCACCAGCAAGGTGCAGTAGCCCGTCGAGGTGTTGGCCGGGCTGTTGCAGAACCGGTCGGCGTTCTCCCACAGGGTGATCCCGTTCCAGTTGTTCTCCAGCACGTTCCGGTAGATGTCGATCTTGTCCGTGCGGGCCGGGACCCGTGGTTCGCCGCCGGCCTCGGACACATAGACCGTCGCGTACGGGAAGTCGTCGCCGCGGGCCGCGTTCTCGCGGCCCTCCACCCAGTTGTTCCGCCGGATGGTGTTGTCGCGGATGACCGCGTTGTAGCTGGTCTCGTACACCAGCGCGGCACCGTCGTTGGCCTCCAGCAGGTTGCCCTCGATGCGGAAGTCGTTGTTGTTGTTGTCCGCCCACAACCCGGCTCCGCGGTTGCCGTGCACCCAGTTGCCGCGGATGTCGGCGCCGTTGACGGCCCAGAACTTGACGCCTCCGGTGCAGCCGCAACCCGGCCGCCGCCGCTCCCAGTCGTCGGTGTTGTTGCCCGTGATCTCGTTGCCCTCGACCACCAGGCCCCTGATGGAGTCGCCGGTCTTGTACGCGTTCATTCCGTACTGCCCGTTGTCGCGCAGACAGCTGGCGCGGACCCGCTGGCGGGCCCCGGCCATCAGCCCCGCGCCGGAGTTGTCCTGGATCTTCGCGTGCTCGATCACCCAGCCGTCGGCCATGTCGTGGTTGACCACGCCCTCGTTGTTCGGCGCGACGAAACGCTGCACGGTCAGATGGCTGATGGTGACGTCGCGGGCGGTACCGCCGAACGCGTACTGGTTGACCTTCCGGCCGTCGAGCACCGCGCCCGGCGCGCCGAGGTAGCGGTCCCCCCGCTTGGGCACGACCTGGGCGTAGCGGTCCGGCTCGAGCCTGTGCTCGCCCGGTCGAAGCCAGAACGTGGTGTGCGCGGGGCTGCTCCTGGTCTTCGCGGCCAGGTCGCCGACCACCGCGGGGTCGACCGTCACCGCGCCCGGCGGCGCCTTCGCCGGCCCGGCCGCGGGCTCGGCGCACACCCGGGCGACGGACCTGGCGGGCGCACCGGACGTGGCGGACGCACCGGTCGGCTCCGCCGGGGCGTCCGACGCGCTCGTACAGCCGGTCACCGCCAGCAGGACCAGCACCAGCGGCGCCGCCGGCCACGCCCGGTGCCCCCTCCCGATCACCACGCGCCCCTCCTAGGGGGTGTCTTGTGGATCATGCTGGGCTCCCGACGCCTGGCACGCCCGCCCCCAGGCTTCGCCCGGGAGGTGCCCCCGGCTGCGTTGTCGTCGTCGCACGCAGCGCCGCTGCGCTCTCCTCCTCCGCCTTGCGGCTGGACGCCCCAGACGCCGCTCGCTGATCCAGCCTGATCCACAAGACACCCCCTAGCCGCGGAACCTGAGTACGGTGGTGAACCCCTCCACGCCGTCGGCGAAGCCGGTACCGACCAGCGTGGTGGCGGGTTCCTTGCGCCCGAAGCCCGCCGAGTACCAGCCCAGTGGCGGGTCGGTCTCCCCGCGGTGCGCCCGCCAGGACAGTTGCCCGGGCAGGTCGAGCACCGCGGAGCGGTCCTCGCCGTCCCGGGTCCAGGTGAGCCGTGCCCGGTTCCCCACCAGGTCAGCGGCGATCGCCGGGCCGAGGTGGAACGCCAGGCGCACGGCCCGGCGGGGGCCGCGCACCTCGTCGACCACTGTCAGCTCCTCGGCCGCGGGTGTCAGCTCCACCCGGCGGCGGTGCACGGAGGGCAGATAACCGTCGTGCTCGGCGCACCAGCGGGCCGAGCCCCCGGCGGAGGCGCCGGAGGTGTCCGCGAGCAGGACGCGGCTGCGGGCATGGCGGGTCCACAGGAACGGGCCGCCGGAGACCGACTGGTCACCGCCGTCCAGTTGCAGGGTGTTGTGGCCGAGGGTCGACCGGAAGTACCGCCGCCACGCGGGCTGCCCGTGGTAGCAGAACGTCCCCGGGTCGGCGAGCACGTCGACCCCGTCGTGCCGGACCTCCACGGACAGCGCGTCCGCGTGGGCGTGCGCGGCGATGGACAGGAACCCGTGCGGACCCCCGTCGCAGCGGCACCAGATCTCCGCCGGCCCGCGCAGGATGGTCATCCCCGCGTCGGCGAAGTGGGCCGGCCGGCGGGCCGGGCGGGCCACGGTCGGCGCCGCTCCGTGCTTCCCGTACGGCCGGACGAGTGCGGCCAGCAGCGGGGTGCGCACATCGGTGGCGGTCACCGTCGGCCACCAGTCGAGCCGGCCGAACACGGCGTCCCCGGTGGCCAGCAGCGAGGCCCAGCGGTCGGTGCCCGCGCCGTCCACGACCAGGCCGTGCCCGTCGTCCGCGTCCCCCTGGCGCGGCGGCCGCAGCCGGCCGTCCACCACGGCCGCGAGCGCGTCGGTCATCCGCAGCAGCACCAGCCGGATCGACGCGGGGACCGGCACCCCGGCGGCGTCCGCCTCGGCCACCGCGGCCAGGCCGAGTTCGAGCACGAGCCCGTGGTACTCGGTGGCCAGCTCGCGGTTGAGGCCGGAGTGGAAGGTGTTGCTCCGCAGGTGCCGCTCCAGCGACCGCAGCGCACCGGCCCGCCAGCGCGCCGAGGCGGGGAACCAGCCGAACGCGCAGGCCGCGGCGAACTGCCCGGCGGCCTCGGCGACGACGTGGTTGTTCGCCGAGGACCCCCGGCTGGGGAAGGCGGCCAGCCAGCGCTGGTGGTGCCAGATCTGGTTCCGCGCCACCGGGTTGCCCTCGAACAGCCCGGCCGCGCCCGGCCAGCCGTCGAGCAGCCGGCGGATCCACACCCAGGACAGCAGCCGGATCCCCAGCTCGATGCCGCTGACCCAGTGCACCCCGCGCAGCGGCGCGTTGGCCGCCCACCACGACCGCAGGTGCTCGGCCACCCGCTCGGCGTACCGCTCGTTCCCGGTGATCGCGTAGGCGGCGGCGAGCCGGGTGAGGTACTGGTGCCGGGACGGCTCCCAGATCTGCTTGATGTCCCCGACCGCGTCCTCGTTCCGGTACGGCACGTCGAAGGCGTAGCCCCACGGCGCCCGGCGCCCGGTCTTCGGGTCGTAGCACCAGTCGGGGTCGACCAGGTCGTCGCGGACCACCCCGAAGTACTCGGCCTGCCCGGCCATCAGCCGGTCCGCCTCGGCGACGAGGCGTTTCGCGGCGTCCGGTGACACCGCGGCGATCGCCCCTTCGGGCAGTACCGCGGTGAACCGGGCGCCGGTCACGCTCGGGCAGTCCGGCGGCGCCGACCGCCACCGCCGCCTGCGCACCGCGTCGACCGCACGGCCGCCGACCTCCCGCGGCCCCATCCGGGACAGCCGCCGCAGGTACCAGCCGGGACTCCCCGAGCCGACCGTCATCGCGCCTCCGCCGGCGTCACCGGGACACCGCCCGCCAAGCCGGCCGGCACGGCGAGGGTGGCCGCCGTGGTGGCGACCAGCGACTCCAGTGGCACCGGCATCGGCCCGCCGGTGCGTACGGCCTTGACGAACGCGGCCAGCTCGGCGGACTGGCCCTTGTCCCGGGCCTTGGGCAGCCGCGAACCGACCCACTGCTTGCGGCGGCCGTCGTAGACCGAGGCACGGACGAAGTCGTCGAGCCGCAGCGCACGGCCGTCCGCGACCAGGTCCAGCGTCTCCTTGGGGAAGCCGGACGGGCCGGTGGTGACGTAGCTGATGGTGGCGGTGGACCCGTCCGGGTAGCGCAGGACGACGTGGAGGTCGTCGTTGCCGGAGGTGGCGACGGCGTACACCGAGACCGGGTCGGCACCGAGCAGCCAGCTCGCCGTGTCGATGAAATGCCCGCCCTCGCCGACGAACCGCGAACCCTCGGTGCCCTGCCGGAGGTACCAGCTGCCGTGGTCGAGGCGGCCCGCGTTGACCAGGTAGCGCAGGTGTGCCGGACCGCGACGGGCGCCGAACCGCTGCTTGGCCTCCCGCAGCAGCGGCGCGAACCGGCGGTTGAAGCCCACCTGCAGCCGGTCGTTGCCGGACTCCTCCACCGCCGCGAGCACACCGGCCAGCTCGTCCTCGGTGAGGGCCAGGGGCTTCTCCACGAACACCGCCTTGCCGGCCAGCAGCGCCTTCCGGGTCAGTTCGGCGTGCGAGCTGTGCCGGGTGACCACGAACACCGCGTCGATGGACTTGTCGCCGAGCACCGCGTCGAGATCCGTGGTCGCCCCGGCGAAGCCGAACTTCCGCTGCGCGTTGGCCGCGGACAGCGCCGTCGTGGTGACGACCGTCGACAGCTCGACACCGTCGCGCCGCGTCAGGTGCGGCAGCAGCATCGAGGTGGCGTAGTTTCCCGCACCGACGAACGCCAGCCGCACCGGTGCCCCGGCGGCCCGGGCCGGAGCGGCCGCCCCGCCGCCCCTTCGCCTCACCGCGGGCACGGCCACCGCCGGGGCCACCGCTTCCCCGGCCCGGTCGGGTCGGCCGGGGTAGCGGAACAGCACGGCCACGGCCTTCAGGCCGCCGTCCTTCAGGAGCCGGTACGTCTCGACGGCGTCGTCGAAGTCGGCGACGTGGGAGACCAGG
This sequence comes from Streptomyces sparsogenes subsp. cuspidosporus, assembly GCF_039532705.1. Lineage (NCBI taxonomy): Bacteria > Bacillati > Actinomycetota > Actinomycetes > Kitasatosporales > Streptomycetaceae > Streptomyces > Streptomyces sparsogenes. The sequence goes on from NZ_BAAASD010000002.1 coordinate 198,799, forward strand.
GGCTCCACGTCGACGCGGCCGCGGGCGAGCAGATCGAGGAAACACGCCAGGTTACGGCGCTCCGTCCAGCGCACATAGCCGATCGGGTAGTCGCGCCCCTCCAGTTCGTACTCCGGGTCGTAGCGACCGGGGCCGTAGCTGCGGGAGAACCGGACGTCGAGCTCCTTCTCGTAGTACGCGTTCCACGGCAGGTCCAGGCGGCACTTGCCGATGTCGACGACCCGGCCGCGGTCCCGGCTCAGCCGGGCGGCCAGCTCGACGGGCTGGTTGCTGTCGCCACCGGCGGCCAGGAACACCTGGTCCACACCCAGGCCGTCGGTGAGCTCGGCGACGGTGGCCTCCACGGCGGCGGAGGCGGGGTCACCGCAGGCCACGGCGCCCAGGCGCTCGGCGAGCCCGCAGCGCACCGGGTCGGGGTCGACACCGACGACCCGGACTCCCGATGCGGCGAGGAGCTGCACCACCAACTGCCCGATCAGCCCGAGGCCGATGACCAGCGCCACCTCACCGAGGCGCGGCTCGCCCTGGCGGACGCCCTGCAACGCGATCGACCCGACGGTGCCGAAGGCCGCGTGCCGCGGCGCGAGACCGTCCGGCACCCGGGCGTAGAGGTTCTTCGGCACCCAGTTCAGCTCGGCGTGCAGCGCGTGCTCGTTGCCCGCGCAGGCCACGAGGTCACCGACCGCCACGTCGTCGATCCCGGCGCCGACCTGCTCGACCACCCCGCACAGCGAGTAGCCGAGCGGGGTGTAGGAGTCCAGCTTGCCCATCACCTTGCGGTAGGTGGCGGGCACCCCGTTGGTGGCCACGCTCCGCATGACCTTGGCCACCTGGTCCGGGCGGGAACGGGCCTTGCCCAGCATCGACATGCCGGCCTCGGACACCTTCATCAGCTCGGTCCCGGTGGAGATCAGCGAGTAGGCGCTGCGCACCAGCACACCCCCCGGCTTGCACCCCGGCACCGGCACGTCGAGCACCGCCAGCTCACCGCTCTTGTAGTTCTGTACGACCTGTTTCACCGAAGTCCTCTTGTTTCTCTACGCCGTCAGGGGAGAGTTCCGGCCGGACCCGGAGGTCGCGCCGCGGTACCAGTACTCGAGGGTCAGCACGTGCCACAGATGCTTGGAGAAGTCCCGGTGCCCGGCGGCGTCCTCGGCGACGAGCCGCCGAAGCGCGTCGCGGCGCAGGAACCCGGAGTTGACGAGCACCCCGTCGTTGACCACCTCGCGCACCAGCGGCGCCAGGTCCCGGCTCATCCAGGCGCGCAGGGGAGCGCTGAACAGCCCCTTGGGCCGGTACACGATCTCCCGGGGCAGGACCGAGCCGGCCGCCTCCTTGAGGACGGCCTTGCCCTGCCGTCCGACGATCTTGCGGTCACCGGGCACGGCGAACGCCGCCTTGACCACCTCGACGTCCACGTACGGCACCCGCACCTCGGTCGACGCGGCCATGCTCGACCGGTCCGTGTACGCGAGGTTCAGGCCCGGCAGGAACATCCGGGCGTCGCCCAGACACATGCGGTTGACGAAGTCGTCGAGGTCGTTGTCCTGGTAGATGTCCGCGTGCTCGGTCAGCACGTCCTCGACCGCCCCGGCCAGGTCCGGGTCGATCAGGGCGAGCAGCTCGTCCCGGTCGTACATGGTGTAGCTGCGCCGGAACGCGGTCTCCTCCGGCAGATCGGCGAAGGAGAGGAACCGCTTAGCGAAGCGCACCGACCGGTACCCCCGGCGGGCCGAGGCCACCGGCAGCCGGTCCACGGCCGCCGACAGGCCGCGCCGCAGGGGGCGCGGAACGCGCTGGTAGCGCAGCGCCAGCAGGTTGGCCAGGTGCTTGCGGTAACCGGCGAACAGCTCGTCGGCGCCCATCCCCGAGAGCATCACCTTGACCCCGGCCTCCCGGGCGGCCGAGCAGATCAGGAAGGTGTTGATCGCGGCGGGGTCGCCGATCGGCTCGTCCAGGTGGTACGTCATCCGCGGCAGCAGGTCGAGCACGTCCGGGGCGATCTCGATCTCGTGCAGATCGACGCCGAACCGCTCGGCCACCCGCCGGGCGTGGCGCAGGTCGTCCGGCATCGCCTCGAACCTGGCGTCCTCGGCGCGGAACCCGATCGTGTAGGCGGAGATCCCGGGCTGGTGGCGGGCCGCCAGGGCGGTCAGGTAGCTGGAGTCGAGACCGCCGGAGAGGAAGGTCGCCACGGGTACGTCGGAGAGCAGGTGGTGCCGGGTCGACTCCGCGACGACGGCGGACAGGTCCGGCCGCTCGCCGCTCCGGGCCCGCTCCCTGCCCTCGGCGGCGACGTCCTTCAGGTGCCAGTACCGGCCGCGCTCCACCCGGCCGCCGGGCCCGTACCTGAGCCAGCTCCCCGGCGGCAGCTTCTCCGCCTCGCGGAACGCGCAGCGCGAGTCCGGCACCCAGTAGTACAGCAGCGAGGCCACCAGCGCCGCGTGGTCCACCTCCAGCGACCCGCCGGTGGCGGCGGCGAGCGCCTTCAGCTCGGAGGCGAACACCAGGCCCTCGCCGCGCCGGAGCAGGAACAGCGGCTTGATGCCCAACTGGTCCCGGGCGAGCACCAGTTCACCGGTGCGCTCGTCGAAGATCCCGAACGCGAACATGCCGCGCAGCCGGGGCAGACAGTCCGTGCCCCAGCGCCGCCACGCCTCGAGCAGCACCTCGGTGTCGGAGGTGCCGCGGAAGCGCACCCCGGCGGCCGCCAGCTCGGCGCGCAGCTCGGGAGCGTTGTACAGCTCGCCGTTGTACGTGAGGGCGAGGCCGTCCTTGACCATCGGCTGGGCGCCGGTCCCGGACAGGTCGACGATGGCCAGTCGGCGGTGCCCGAGCTGCACTTCGCCGTCACCGACCGGATGGCCGTACCGGCCCGCCCCGTCCGGGCCGCGATGGGCGAGGGTCTCGGTGAGCCGGTCGGTCACCGCCTTCCCGTCCGGCCACCGGTATGTGCCCGCGATGCCACACATGTCCTACCGTGCCTCCTGATCGATGTCCGGGACGCGTGCGGCCTTCATCGGCAGCCGTTCCGTCCGCGGCCGGCCCGTCCCGTTCTGCCGGGCCGGCCGCTCGCCGTGGCCCCGCAGCGCGATGTGCATTCCGTCCCAGAGCGTGCCGTCGGTCCGGTCCCGCGGATCGGGGTCGATCAGCACCACGCCGATCACCGGAATGTGCTGGTCCGCGAGTTGCCGCGCCACGGTGTGCAGCCATGTGGCGCTGCCGTGCCCGGCCCGCACCACGAGCACGGTCCGGCTCCCGAGGTACTGGAGGTCGGTCCACGCCGTACCCGGCGCGACCGAGCCGACGCCGAGCCGACGCCCCTGCTGCGCCGCGGCCTCGGTAGACTCGCCGCTGACCACGGCCGGGTCGCCCGGCCTCCGGGGGCTCTTGGCGAGCTCCGGTCCCGGCAGGCCGTCCACGACGACCACCGGGCCCTCCTCCGCCAGCGCCCTGGCGACGCTCAGGGCGATCACGCTCGTGCTGCGCGCACAGCCCAGCTCCAGCAGAGACACCGGTTCCGCCGTGCCGCGCACGGTGCGGGCCAGGGTCGTGGTGAGCCGTTCGCCCGCCGCGCGGCTCCGCCGGCGCCGCCACGGCCCGGCCGTCCTCCGGGGCGCGGGCAGCTCCGCGATGACCGAGGCGCCCAGGTTGGCCGCGATCTCCCGGCGCAGTACGGGGCGGTCCGCCACCACCGAGCCGACCGCGGCCACCGCGAGTCCGAGGAAGAGCCCGAGGACGAGCCCGATCGCGGCGTCGGTGGCGGCGGTCCTGGGCAGGGAGTACCGCACCATGCGCGGGGCGTCCACGATCTGCGTGCCGGCGACGAGCCGGGGCGTGCCCAGGCGCGCCTCCTCGGCGCGCTGGTCCAGATCGGCGATCCGCGAGCCGAGCTCGGCGCGGCGGGCGAAGAGCGACTCCATGCTCGCCGACGCCTTCGGGTCGCTCTCCGGCGAGCGGTCCCCGATCTCCCTGTTGACCTTGGCGAGCTCGCTCCGCATGCGGTCCCGCTGCGCGAGCAGCGCGTCGGACTCGGCCTTCGCGGCCTCCCGCATCCGCCTCACATGGTCCGCGATGAAGGCGTCGGCCAGCGCCTTGGCCCGGGCCTTCGCCTTCGCGTCGCTGTCGGCCGTCACGGTGATCCGCAGCAGGTTGTTGGTCAGGCCCGTGCCCCGGTAGTCCCGCATGAAGTCCTCCGGGCTCTCCGGGGACTTGAGGATCCGCAGGGCCCTGTCCGCGATCCGCGTGGTTCCCAGCAGCTCCACATCGGTGCGGATCAGCGTGCCCATGTCGTTCGGCTGGTCCTCCTGGTGCGCGACCAGCAGCTTGGTCACCGCGGTCGGAGGCGGCGGCAGCACCACCGCCACCGCGGCGCCGATCAGCAGCCCCAGGAGCCCCAGGGAGCACCACAGGCGGCGGCGCCTGCGCACCGCCGCCACCAGCGACCGCAGGTCGACCAGCGGAACGGCGGCCTGTGGCGCCGCGTCGTTGTCCGTCGTCACGCCCCACCGCCCCTCGCGCCCTCGCCGACCGCGATCGCCGGCGTGGCGTGCCGCGGAGGCCGGCCGGCGGTGCGCGTCGGACGGGCCCGGACCGCGTCGGCGACGACGACGCCGACGACCTGGTGCCCCGCGTCCGCACACGCCTCGGCGATGCCCGCGAGTTCTCCCGTGGTCCAGTTGCCCGTGCTGAGCACGACCAGCGCGCCGGACTCGGTGTCGCGGTCCGGCACCAGCGGCCGGGACATCGGAACCCCCACCACGCGCAGCACCACATCGCCCTCGGCCTCGGTGGCGAGCTGCCCGGCGGCCCGGCGGGCGACCTCGTCGCCGTCCGGCACGACGACCAGCAACCGCCGGGGGGCCGGCAGCTTCTGCCGGAGACGGGCGCACACCCGCCGGTAGCGGATCCGCCTGCCGGCCTCGTCCCCGGACGTACGCGGCGTCGGTACGTCCCACCGGGTGTCGATGCCGAGCAGCCGGCGGAGCCGCGCCCGCGGACCTGGGCCCTCCGCCCGGTGCTCGGACCGTTCCCCGGGCACGTCGACGGTGCCCAGCAGCGCCGAGCCCAGCGCCGCGGCGATCTCCGGCCCGCTGCGCGGCCGGCGGTTCACCCGCGCGGCGGTGAGATGGCCGATGACCGCGAGCAGGAAGGACAACGCCGCCCCGCCGACGACGAGTTGCAGCCTTGTCGGCGGCGCCTCGCCGGTCGGCCGGGGCGCCGCCCCCATGACGACCATGCCGGCCTTGTCGCTCGCCGGGTCGGCCTCGTCCAGCTTCTTCATGGCCTCCTGCAGCGCGCTGCGCAGCTTCTCCAGCTCGGTGCGGGCCTGCACGCTCTCCACGGCCCGCCCCGGATCGGCCGCGTCGGCCAGCTCGGTGATGCGGCGGTTGGTCTGCGCCACCTTCTGCCGCAGTGCCTCGGGCCCCGCCGCCGCGCCGGCGTCGGTGTCGGCGCCGTTGATCCGCCCGGCGAAGGTGACGAACTGCCGGGCCAGTTGGTCGGACAGCCGCTGGGCCCGCTCCGGGGTGTCCGCCGTGCCCGAGACCTTGATGATGTTCCCGTCGGCGGCCTTGGCGCTCACCCGGTCCCGCAGGTCACCGCCGCCGACCCCGCGCCGGCCGAGCGCGGCGGCCACGCGGTCGACCACCACCGAACTGGTCGCGATCTCCGCCTGGGTCAGCAGCTCGCGCTCCTCCCACTGCCCCGGCAGCAGCACCGACACCGACGCTGTGTAGCGCGGCGGAAACACCACCGAGACGCCGTAGCCGAACAGCGCGCCCACCACGGTGAGGAGGGTGAGGAGCCGCCAGCGCCGACGGATAATCCGCCCGATCGTGACCAGGCGTATCGTGTCATCGCTCAACGGCGCGGCTTCCTCCCTGCCCGGTCCGGGTCGCCCGCCGGCTCCGAGCGCGGCCACGGCAGGCGGCGGCGTAGGCGGAGAGCAGCGACGCCTGCGAGTTCCGCCAGGAGAGCGGCCCGCCGATCCGCTCCTGGCCGATCTTGCCCATCCGGGTCCGCTTCTCCGGGTCGTCCAGCAGCATCGCGATGAGCCCCGCGAACTCGGCCTCGTCGTTGGCGGGCGCGTAGACGGCGGCGTCACCGGCGGAGACCCGCGCCTCCTTCAGGTCGAAGGAGACGATCGGCCGGCCCATCGCCATGTACTCCAGGACCTTGTTCATGGTCGACACGTCGTTGAGCGGATTGCGCGGGTCGGGGGAGAGGCACACATCCGCGGTGGACAGGTAGCGCACCAGGTCGGCGTCCGGAATGCGCCCCGTGAACCGAACCTGCTCCGAGAGCCCCAGCCGCCGGGACAGCTCCACCATCGCGTCGAAGGCGTCGCCGCCGCCGACGAACACCGCGTGCCAGTCGGTCCGCCCCAGCTCGTCGCGCAGCTTCGCCAGGGCCCGCAAGGCGTAGTCGACCCCGTCCTGCGGGCCCATGACGCCGAGGTAACACAGCAGATGGGGCTTGCCGCGCTTCAGCTCCTCCTCGGGCGGCACCGGCTGGAACCGGTCGATGTCGGGCGCGCTGCGCACCACGAACACGTCCTCCGGCCGCCGGCCGCCACGGCGCACCGCGACGTCCCGGTAGCTCTCGTTGGTGGCGAGCACGACGTCCGCGGCCCGGTAGGTCAGCCGTTCCAGCGCGCACACGGCGCGGTAGAGCAGATCCTCACCGCGGCCGAACCGGGAGAGATACAGCTCGGGCACCAGGTCGTGCTGGTCGAAGACGAACCGCGCGCCGCGCCGCTTCAGCCACAGCGCCGGGAGGAACAGCAGGTCGGGAGGGTTGCAGGCGTGGACCACATCGACCGGGCCCACCTTCCGGGCCAGCCGGGCCGTGTGCCACAACGCCGATCCGTACTCCCGCAGATAGCCGGCCGGCCCTCCGGTGGCCGCGCGCAACGGGTAGCGGTGGATCCGCACCCCGTCGATCTCCACCTCCGGCTCCGTGTCCCGCTTCGTCCCCTGAGGGCAGATGACGTGCACCTTCCAGCCCGCGTCGCGCAGCGTCGCGCACTCCTGCCACACCCGCCGGTCGAACGGCACCGACAGGTTCTCCACCAGGATCAGCGCGCGCCGGTTCGGCCGGTCGCCGCTGCCTGTCTCACCGAACGACGTGTCACCGAACGACGTGTCACCAAGCAAGGCCCATGTACCCCGGTTCGGCCCGGCGCGCCTCGGCGTCGGGAAGGCGGACGAGATCGACGATCACCGGGCCGCCGCCATGCGGCAGCGCCGACACCACGGCCGGGTCCCTGGTCCCCACCAGGCACACCTCGGCGTGCTCCAGCACCTCGTCGACGGAGTCCGCGAGCAGCTGCGCGAGGTGCGGCAGCCGGGTCTCGATGTACTCGCGGTTCGCGCCGATCAGCCGGGAGAGGCTCACATGGGCGTCGTGGATCCGCAGGTCGTACCCCTTGCCGAAGAGCCTCTCCGCCAGTTCGACGAGCGGGCTCTCGCGGAGGTCGTCGGTGCCGGGTTTGAAGGACAGCCCGAACAGGCCCACCCGGCGCTTGCCGGTGCGCTCGACCAGGTCCACCGCGCGCTGCAGATGGTCGGAGTTGGAGGACAGCACATGGGACAGAATGGGCACCGAGACATCGGCCCGCCGTGCCGCGTGCACCAGGCTGCGCAGGTCCTTGGGCAGGCAGGAGCCACCGAAGGCGAAGCCGGGCCGCAGGTAGGCGGGGCTGATGTTCAGCTTGCGGTCGGCCAGGAACACGTCGATCACCTGGTGCGAGTCCACCCCGAGCGCCTGGCACACCGCGCCCAGCTCGTTCGCGAAGCCGATCTTGAGGCCGTGGAACGCGTTGTCCGCGTACTTGATCGCCTCGGCCGTCGGGACCGGCACCCGGAACACCTCGCCGGGCAAGCCGTCGTACAGCGCCGTCACCGCGTCGCCGCTCGCCGGGTCGAGCTCGCCGATGACGGTCTTGGGCGGGTCGAAGAAGTCCCGCACGCTCGTGCCCTCGCGCAGGAACTCCGGGTTGACCGCCACCCCGATGTCCACCCCGGCCGTGCCGCCGACGTACTTCTCCAGGATCGGCACCAGCAGGTTCAGACAGGTGCCCGGGAGCATGGTGCTGCGGAACACGACGGTGTGCCGGCCCCCCTGCTTGGCCCCCTCCGCCAGCGCCGCGCCGATCTGCTCGGTGACCCGCTCCAGGTACGTGGTGCACAGGCTGCCGTTGGGCTCCGACGGCGTACCCACGCAGACCAGCGACACCTCGCTGCCCATGACGGCCTCGAGGACATCGCCGGTGGCGCGTAACGCCCCGGACCGCACGACCTCGGAGACCAGCTCGCCGATCCGCTCCTCGACCACCGGAGCCTTGCCGTCGTTGACCAGGTCGACCTTCACCTGGTTCACGTCCACCCCGACGACCTCGTGACCCATGCTCGCCAGGCACGCGGCCGACACGCAGCCCACGTAGCCGAGCCCGAAAACGCTGACTCTCATGACCCGTTCCTCCCCCCAGGCAGGCCCTCGCGGCCTGCGATCCGCACGCCGACGGGACCGTTGAGTTTCAGTCCCCCGCGCATCAATAGGCCCCCTGCCCCTGGAGCACCGCGCGCAGCGTCTTCCACAAGATCACCGTGTCCAGGGCGAGCGACCAGTCCTCCACGTACCGCAGGTCCAGCCGGACCGCCTCCTCCCACGGCAGATCGCTGCGCCCGCTGATCTGCCACAGGCCGGTGAGCCCGGGCTTGACCAGCAGCCGCCGCCGGATGTCCGGGCCGTAGGCGGCGGACTCCTCCGGCAACGGAGGCCGCGGGCCGACGAGCGACATCGAGCCGGTGAGCACGTTGAAGAGCTGCGGGAGCTCGTCGATCGAGTACCGGCGCAACACCGCTCCCACCCGGGTCACCCGCGGATCCCGGCGGAGCTTGAACAACAGCCCGGCGCCCTCGTTGCGGTGGGCCAGCCCGGCACGCGCCCCGTGGGCCCCGGCGACCATGGTGCGGAACTTGAAAATGGTGAACTCGCGGCCGTCCTTGCCGACCCTGCGCTGGCGGTAGAACACCCCGCCCCGGCTGTCCACCAGCACGAGCAGCCCGACGAGCACCATCAGCGGCGCGAACAGCACCAGCAGGACCGCCGCGCCCATCCGGTCGACGACCTCTTTGACCACCCGGCGGCCGCCGGTGAAGGTCGGCATGCTGACCCGCAGCAGCGGGATCCCGAGCACCGCGTCGACGTGCAGCCGCGGGCCGGCCACCTCCATCAGCACGGGGGCCACGACCATCTCGGCTTCGCTGCCCTCCAGGTTCCACGCCAGCCGCTGCAGCCGGTCCGGTGACCAGTGCGGGTCCGGTGTGATCGCGACGACACGGTAGCCGTCGCGGCGGACGTGGCCCGCGACGTCCGCCAGCCGGCCGACGACCGGCACCCCGTCCAGGTGGTCACCGCCCGGCCCGAGACCGTCCGTCGTGCACACCGCCTCCACCCGCCAGCCGAGGTGCGGGAACTTGCGGGTTCGGACGATCAGGTCGCGTACGGTGGCCGGGCTCCCGGCCGCGAGCACCGGTCGCAGACACCGTCCTTCCTTCCGCTGCTTGTGCAGCCAGAGGCGCAGCAGATACCGCGCGGTCATGGTGACGAGCGCGATCGCGGGGATCGCGACGAAGATCCAGAGCTTGATGTTGCGCGAGGTGAGGGCGATCCCGCCGAGCGCCAGTACGACCGTCGCCGTGAGCAGTGACCGCCCGAGCCGGCGGAATTCCTCGGCGCCCTGGCCGAGCACCGCCGGAGCCCACGACCGGCTCACCGCAAGCGCCCCCAGCACCAGCAGCTCGGTGCCGAATGCGAGAATCCCCCACTTCTCGTGCCAGTTGGCCGCGTCGCGGGCCCCGAAGAAGTTGCCGATCGACCCCACCACAAAGGCGGTGGCGACGGTATCGCTGGTGATCACGGCACGGCGGTACCGCTGCTCCCAGTCGATCGCGGGCTGGCTGATGGCCCCGTTCGCCAGACGCCCGCGCGCCGGCGGAAACGGGCTGACTAATCCCCCTCGCCGCACAGAACCCCCCAGGTCCCCAGTGGTTCGACGTGTTCGCCTAACACTGTCCCCTCCCCCCGGGAGGCCCCCGCCCCCCGCACTGTTCCTCCCCTCGGGAGGCCCCCGCCCCCCGCGCCGCGCCGTTCCTCCGCGCGGGAGGCCCCCGCCCCCCGGCGGATGGCATCCCGGCTGTGCCGGAGCTATGTGAAGAACCCACCTCGAGAGTCCGGCAGCACACTCACATGTCCTGCCGGACTCTCAAGGTGCAGGGGAACCCGTCGAAACCTCGGGTGCCCCCACACCCGAAGCCCCCCCTCGGGCTCCAAGAACTGATCACCCCCACGTCTGGCGCCGGGGACGCGACTGCTGGCTTTCCGTAGCGCCGGACCTATAGATCATTCTGGTCGCCTCGTGCACGAACAGCTGAAGCACGGTCAATCTAGACCATCAGGGCCGGTGTGTAGAGGGGATGTGTGTAATTTGTGGGCAAGCTTTGGGATCCGGGTCCTTCGCTGTCAGGCACTGAGGAGCCGCGCGGGTGGCGGGGGATGCGGCGCCAGGCCTCGGGTGTCGCGCCATTCGCTGGGAGCCATCCCGTAGGCGGCCCGAAAAGCCCGGCTGAAGTGCGCGGCGCTGATGAAACCCCATCGGTGCGCCACCGCGGCGATCGTGGAGCCATGCGCGTGGCGGGCCAGGTCGCGTCGGCATTCCTCCAGGCGACGCCGCTGGATCCACCGGCCGACGGTGGCCTCTTCGCCCTCGAACAGCTTGTGCAGATAGCGCAGGGATATGCGGTGGGCACGGGCGATGGCCTCAGGGGTGAGATCGGGATCCGGGAGGTGGCGGTCGATGAACGCCTGGATCCGCAGCAGCAGTGCCCGGTTCCCACCCGACGTGTCCGCTTCCGATCGGCCGAGAACCTCTCCGGCCAGCCCGCCGAGCAGGTCCACGACGTTGCGCGCCATCAGCTCTCCGGCGCTCGGCGAGTAGGTTCCCGCGCCGTCCACGAGAGCGGCCAGGAAGGGCGAGAGCAGACCCCCGAGGGGCATGTCGGCGCCGAGCGGGGTGGCCGTGACATGAGCGATGCCGGACTCGCTCAGCCCCAGGACGTCTCTCGGCACGACGAGGGACTTCGTTCGGAAGGACTGGGGGAGATCCAGCCGGAAGGGGCGCGCCATGTCGTAGACGAACATGTCCCCCGGCCCGAGGACCGCCTCACGGCCGTCCTGCTCCAGCCGGGCGACTCCTCTGTCCAGCAGTGTGATGACCACGGGGCCGTCTTCACCGTCCCGGGCGACGAGTCGGTGCGTTCGCAGGGCGGACAGGCGCTCGCCCTCCACGGTGACGGCCCGGAGCCGGCCGAGCGGCGCCGTACGGATCGTGCCGGAGCACACCCCGTCGGGGGCGGTTATGCGCATGGCGCCGAACGTCCGGGACAGGGCCTCGCGCCAGTACGACCCTCTGTGGAGGACGGGCAGCGCGGCGGTGGTGTGGAAGCCGCCGGGGGCGCTTCCTTCCAGCCGCACAGGCTCCGGCCTCGATGTATCCAGCACCATGATCCCTGTCCTTCAACCGATGAGCCGTCTGAATCACCGTGCCAGCGGTCCTGGAGCGGCACATCGCGTGAATCCGCTAGATGACACGGCGCTGGGCGACGGCCAGCAGGACAGCGGCGGGGACGGACGCCATCACGGAGGTGGCCATGACGGCGTTCCACTGGTTCGTGTGGGCTCCGATGTACTGGTAGATGCCCAAGGTGATCGGGCGAACGGTGTCCGTGGTGGTCAGCGTCAGGGCGAAGAGGACGTCGCTCCAGGTGAAGAGGAAGGTGAAGACGGCGGCGGTGATCAGAGCGTTCGTGCTCATCGGGAGCACCACGGAGCGGAAGACGCGCAGCCTGCCGGCGCCGTCCAGGCGCGCGGCGTCGATGATCTCCCTGGGAATGCTCCGCATGAACGAACGCATGATGATGATCGCGAAGGGGACTCCGGCGGTGGAGTCGGCGAGGACCAGTCCGGCGTAGGAGTCCAGGAGTCCCAGGTCCTGGTAGGCGCCGTAGAGCGCGTTGGCCACCGCGATGCTCGGCACCATCTGCGCGATCAGGATGCCGAAGAGCACGAGGTTGATTCCGCGGAGGGGGAAGTGTGCCAGCGCGTGGGCCGCCGGCGCGGCGAGCCCGAGGCCGAGCACCACGCTGCCGAGGCTTACGACAAGGCTGGTGACGAGGTTGCCGCCCTGATCGCGCAGTGCGGTGACATATCCGCTGAGGTCCGGATGAGAGGGGAACCATCCGCCTTGCAGTGTGTTGCCCGCCGGCTGGAGGGAGGCGTTCACCGTCCAGTAGACGGGAAACAGCATCACCGCGAGCAGGACGAGCCCGACGACGGTGGACGACCGGCCACGGCCCGGCGCACGCTTCATAGATCGCCTCTCAGACGTTACGGGCGCGCTGGACGGCGCGCAGGTAGACGAGGGCGGAAGTGAGCGAGATGACGAGGAGTACGTTGCTCAACGCGGCACCGCGCCCGAACTCGAACTGCTGGAAGGACAGTGCGTAGGCCTGCGTGGCGATGGTGTCCGTGGCGTTGGCCGGCCCTCCGCCCGTTACCACGAGGATGATGTCCAGCACCTTGAGCGTGTAGACCACGCCCAGCACCAGTACGACGCCGACCTGGGGCCGCAGCAGTGGCCAGGTGATATGGCGGAACGACGCCACCGGGCCGGCGCCGTCCAGCTTCGCCGCCTCGTACAGGTGCGCGGGGATGTTCCGCAGGCCGCTGTAGAGGATCGCGGTGTTGAAGGGGATGCCGACCCAGATGTTGACGAGAATCACCGACCCGAGCGCCTGTGAGGGGCCGGTGAGCCAGGGGATGCCGGAGGACGAGAGATGGAGGCCGCGCAGGGCCGCGTTGACGACTCCCGTGTCGGGATCGAGCATCCACTTCCACGTCGTTCCGGAGACGACCAGCGGCAACAGCCACGGCAGCAGCAGGAGCGATCGCAGAAGGCCGCCGAGCGGGAAGCGGCGCTGGAAGAACAGGGCGAAGGCCAGGCCGAGTGCGAACTGCCCGACTATCGAGCCCGCGGTGAACAGGACCGTGGTCGCCGCGGTTTTGGAGAACAGGTCCGACGACAGGATCTCCGAGTAGTTCCGCAGCCCCACGAACGGCGCGGAACCCGTGTAGAACGTCGTGGTCGTGTACTCCTGGAAGCTCATCACGGCGTTCCTCAGGATCGGGTATCCGAAGAACAGCAGCAGGTACGCCGCGGCGGGCACGATGAACATCCACTGGGCCAGCCGCTCGCCGGGGCGCGACCGGGCCGCGCCCCGGTGCCCCGCCGAGCCAACGCCGTCGTCCTGCCCGGTGCCGTTCCGGAGGACCGGGGACGGGTCAGTCACCGGTCGCGAACCGCTGCGCGTGCCTGAGAGCTTCCGCCGGCGTCTGCTCGCCCGTCAGTGCGGACTGGATCGCGGTGTAGATGCCGGTCGCCGCCTTGGGCCACCTGACGCCGAGCTCGCTGGTGCGGGCCCGCGCCGCTGCCACGCTCGTGGCGAAGACGGACATCGTCGGAACCTGCTCGGCGTGCCGGGCGGCCACCGCGGTGCGGGAGGGCACGGTGAAGTGCTGCCGGGCCAGGGTGAGCATGTTGGAGGAGTTGTTCAGGCAGGCGAGGACCTGGGCGGCCTTCGCCCGCCGGGCCTCGGAAGGGTTCTGCGGCACCGTCCACACCTCACCGCCGAGCGGGGTGACCGGGGTCTGCCCCGCCCGGGGGACGGGGATGGGGGCAACCCCCCAGTGCAGGTCCTTGTCCGTGTTCAGGGCGCGGATCCGCCAGGGGCCATTGATCATCATGGCTGTCCTCCCGGCGACGAACTGATCGTGGACGTCGGCCTGTGTCCAGTTCAGCACCGACCTCGACATGGATCCGCTCTTCACCAGGTCGACCCACAGCTGGAGTGCCTGCGCGGCCTGTGGGGTGTCCAGCCGCCTCTCGTCCCCGCCGTTGGACCACAGGAAGGGCAGGAACTGCCAGGTGCCCTCGAACGTGGCGTTCGCGTCGACCGCCATGCCGTAGCGCCCGGGACGGGTCAGCTTGGTGGCGGCCGTCTTCAGCTCGTCCCAGGTCCTCGGTACGGCGACACCGGCCCTGGCGAGCATGTCCTTGTTGTAGAAGAGGGCGACCGTGCTGACGTAGGGGGCCAGTCCGTACACCTTTCCCCGGTAGGTGCCCGCCGACAGGATGCCCTTGGCGTAGCCCCTGGGCCGGATGCCGTACTGGTCCAGAGGGGTCAGCGCGCCGGTCTGTGCGATCTGCTGCAGGTCGGGGTTGTCCAGCATCAGCAGGTCGGGAAGGGTCCGCGAGGACGCCTGCCGCAGGACCTTGGGGATGAGCGACGCCGCCGGAACACTCGTCTGCTCGACCTTCACGCCGGCGGCCCTGCCGCAGGCGGTGAGCATCTCGTCCCACTGGGTGTGCTCGGGTTCGTCGGTGTAGTAGTCCAGCGCGGTGATGGAGGTCACCTTGTCTGTTGCGGACCCGGCGCCGGGTCCGCCACCGCACCCGGTGGCGGCCACCACCAGGGTGATCGTTCCGGTCAAGAGGGCGGCGATCCGCCGAACCGACGGTCTGGCCGGTGAGGTCATGCTGGTGCCTTTGTCGGGAGACGTCTGAGGCCGAAGCCGGCTCGCGCGGGGGACGGACCCCGTGGTGCCGTCAAGATGGCCGATACAGGCATCTTCCGCTCGGACGCATCGTACCGAGCCCCGGCCGGCCGCCGACATGGGCCACCGCATCCCGGATCATCGCCACCACGGCGTCGGGCTGCGACAGCACGACGGCGTGTGAACCCTCCAGCGCGTACTCGGTGGCTGCCATGCGTTGTGCCATGAAGCGCTGAGCGGTGGGGTTGAGCATGCGGTCGGCGGTCGCGATGGCGTACCAGGACGGCTTGGAGGCCCATGCCGGCGGGCCCGATCTACCGGTCAGCGCGCCGCAGGCGATCGGGCGTTGTGCCACGGACAGCACCTCCTTGTCGCTGGCCGGCAGGTCGGCGGCGTACACCTGCGGGAACTGTTCCCGACGGATGTAGAGCTCGCGGTCCGGCTCGCCGGGGGTCCGCGCGGGGAGGGCGGCGGTGCAGGTCGCGTCGGCCGCCGGTGCGGGGGCGAAGCGGTTCGTGATGTCCAGGACGCACTCGCCGGCGTCGAGGCCGAACGCGGCGACGTAGCACAGGGCCAGGACGTTGTCGGCGTCGGTGGCGGCGTGGGTGATGACCGCGCCACCGTAGTCGTGGCCGACCAGGACGACAGGGACCTCGATCTGCCGCACCACGCTTCTGAGGTAGGCGGCGTCCCGCGCCAGATCGCGCAGCGGGTTCGCCGGGGCGCGCACGGTCAGTCCGGCGGTGTGCAGGCGGCTGATGACCCCCGCCCACGACGAGGCATCGGTGAACGCCCCGTGCACCAGCACAACGGTCGGCGGTGCGGGGACGGAGCTGTGCATGCCGGTGACCTCCGACGGAGTGTGAGGGAGGCGCCAGCCAAGCGCCTCCAGGGGCGGCGGCGCATCGCGTGAACGTACCAACAGCTCCGCTCAGCTGTCGGGCAAGGCCGTGACCAGGTTGGCGAGTTGCACCCGGGAGTTGATCGACAACTTCTGGAAGACGGACGTCAGATGAGTGTTGACCGTGTGCGGGGAGACGACGAGCAGGCCGGCGGCCGACCGGTTGGTGTGACCCGCGGCGATGAGCCGCGCGACCTTCTTCTCCGAGGCCGTGAGGGCCCCCCACCCCTGGACGGGGCGCTGCTTGGCCGCCGCCCTGCGGCCGCCGGCTCCCGACTCCTCCCGAGCGCGCTGTGCGCGTGCCGCCGCGGCGTGGGCGCCCGACTCGGCGAACGTGCTCCTGGCGTGCGCCAGGGCGGCTGCCGCCGGACGTTTCCGGCCTGCCGCCAGGAGAGCCTGCCCGAGATCGGCGTAGGCGGCGGCTCGGACCAGCGGGCGGGGGCTCGCCTTCAGCAGCTCCGCCGCGTGTTCGAGCACGGCGGGATCGTTTCTCACCAGCCCGAGGGCCTGCGCCGCGATGCCCCTGGCGGTCGGCACGGCGGCGTTGCGTTGGGCGTGGGCTCCGGCCTGCGCGGCCAGGTCCTCGGCGAGCTCGTGCTCCGCGCCGCGCAGGGCCATGCGGATCGCGGAGTCGACCCAGTCGCGCAGAAGCCGCCAGCGCATGAAGGGCCCCTCCTGCTGCACTTGCCGGATCTTGTCGACGGCGAGCCCGATGTCTCCGTCGGCCTCGGCATGGACCGCCTCCAGGAAGCGCACCGCGGCCGTGTTGCCCGGGTTCGGCTTGGCCACCAGCCTCTCCCGCGCCGCGACCAGGTGCTCCCGCGCCGCTTCCCGGTCGCCGCGCAGCAGGGCGATCCGGGAGCGGATCACGCGACCGTTCACCTGCTGGACGGGCACCTGCACCTCGTCCTCCAGGCGCTCCATGGTCATGAAGCCGGCGTCGGCGTCGTCGAGCCGACCGAGCCCTAGATCGTGCTGGCCCTGTGCCCACAGCAGCATCGCCTGCCGCGTCGCCCCGGCGCGGTCCGCCGCTTCCGAGAGCAGCCGTTCGCCGGACTCGAAGTCGTCCACGTGCAGGTGCGCGACGATCTCTTCGGGAAGGAAGGCGGAATCGATGGCGCTCAGCGCGGCGAAGCGCTCCAGGGCGACGGCGTTCTCACCCGCGTTCTGCGCGATCTCGCCGAGCCCGGACAGGGCCAGGATGTGTGCCTCGCGGTCACCGGCCGCGGTGGCGGCACGCAGCGCGGTCTCGCCGGCCTCACGCGCCGCGACGAGATCGTCACCCCGGGACAGGGCAAGTGCGCGCAGGGCGGCCAGCCTCGCCCCGATCTCCGGGGCGGCGCCCCCCGTGGCGAGGGCCGTTTCGACCCGGCGGCGCAGTTCACCGGCGAGATCCATGTTCCACAGCGTCCCGCCGAGGGCGGCCTGCAGCCGACCGAACGCCTCCAGCGGTGGTCGGCCGGCCAGGAGCCGGTCGCCTGTCGTCAGGGCCTCGCGGTGCCGGCCGGCCCGTGTCAGGGCGAGGATCGTCTGCTCACCCACGGTGAACCTCAGGGGCAGTGCCGAGGGCACCAGGTCCAGGGCGCGCGTCATCAGGTCGGCCGCGAGGCCCGGCGTGACCGGCAGTACGTCGTCGGCCGCTCGCCGCAGCAGCGCTACGGCTTCCTCGTCCCCGGGCAGGGCTCCCCTGAGGATGTGCGGCACCGCGTCGATCGGCCGGTGGCCCGCGGAGACCAGGTGGTGGGCGGCCTCTCGGTGAAGAGCCTTCCGGGCCGAGGGCGGGATGTCGACGTAGACCGCCTGGCGCAGCAGGTCATGCCGGAAAACCAGATGATCGCCGTCGTCGTCCAGGAGTCCCGCGCGCACGGCTTCCTCGAGCGCCGCGATCAAAGCGGCGGTCGGCCGCCCGGAGAGCGCGGCCGCGTCGTGGAAACCGAAACTGCGTCCCAGCACCGCTCCCATCTGGAGGAAGCGCAGGGTGCCGGGCTGCAGGGAGCTGAGTCTGCCACGCACACCCACCACGAGCCCGGGGGGCATGAGCCCGTCCGACGCATCGGCGATCCGCAGTCCCGCGAGCATCTCGGCCGCCAGAAACGGGTTCCCGCCGGCCCCGTCGAGCAGGTCCCGCACTTTCCCGTCAACCGCTGCCCCGAGGGTGTCCCCGGCCAGTTGATCGATGGCCGCGCCGGACAGCGGCCCCAAGGGCACGGTGACCGCCGGGAGGTTGCCGGCCGCGGCCGCGACCACCTCTTCCGCCGGCCCCGCGGGCTCCCGTCGCGCGGTCAGCACCCACAGGACCGGCGAGGTCCGCAGGCGCGTCGGAAGCTGCTTCAGGGCGAACCGGCTCAGCGGATCGGCCCACTGCGCGTCGTCCAGGCCGATCAGCACCGGCACGCTGCCCGCTCGGGCTTCGATCGCCTCCGCCAGGCGCTCCACCAGCCAGATGCGCTGATCGTGACCGCGGGAGAGATCGGCAAGGGCGTCGCCGGACAGCAGCGGCTGATCGCCGTGCAGGAGGCAGGCCGCCAGCGACGAGAGCGGCACGATGTGATGAAGCTCATCGGCCTTGCCGACGCCGACCGAGAACCCCGCTGCCCTGGCCCCGGAGGCGGCCTCGGCGAGCAGCGTGGTCTTACCGATGCCCGGCTCCCCCTGCAGCAGGACCAACCCGCCGCTACCGGTGCGGGCCACCGAGGCGATCAGCGCCTCGAGCTCTTCCAGCTCGGCCTCCCGGCCGCGCAGACCTCTACGGGTCAGCGATCCGCCCGCCCCCGCCACTCATGTGCCTTCCTGTCCGTACCTCCCGGCCGAGGCCGGTCTCAGCCCACCCCGGCCAGGACTCCGCCCTTCGGCGCCACCTGCCGGTGCCGAAGGGCATCGTCCCGACCCGGGCGTGCGGCTGCCGCGGTCGGTGTGGAACTGGAAGGGCGACGGAACGCCTGCGATGGGATGATTGGTAGCTTAGCGTGCCGTATCCCTCTCGCTGTCGGCTGGCCCTCAGGGTGTCGTCAGGACTCCCACACCCGGTGTGGTCTCCAGGCGGGCGCGGGCGGCGGCGCCCACGGGTACGGCATCGGCGCCGAGCCGGGCACGGACCAGGCGGACCGGGTGACCGCTGACCGGGGGCTCCTCGGCGAGCTGGGCCCGTATGACGGGCTCGAGGAGGTGCCAGGCGCGGCTCACGCCGCCACCGATCACCACGGTGGTGATGTCCACCAGGCCGGCCGTCATGACCACCGCCCGAGCGAGCCCGGCGCCGGCGGCGCGGTACACCTCCAGGGCGTCCTGGTCGCCGCGCGTGGCCGCGTCGGCGACCTCTCGCGCGGTGAGCGGGCGGCCGGTGCGGTCGGCGAACCGGGCCCCGATGGAACGGCCGGAGGCCAGGGTCTCCAGGTGGCCACGCCCCCCGCAGGTACAGGGCAGGTCGCCGAACCCGGGAATGTGTCCGATCTCACCGGCCGCGCCCTGCGGGCCGGCGAAGAGCCGGCCGCCCGCCCAGAGCGCGCCGCCCACACCCGTGCCCAGCGCGATGCCGAGGACATCGGGCTCGCCCCGTACCGCGCCGCCCGACACCTCCCCGCGCAGGAACGCGTTGACGTCGTTGTCGAGGAACGCGGGCACGCCCAGGGCGTCCTCCACGGCGGCGGTGACCGGGAAGCCCGACCAGCCGCTGAAGGAGTCGCTGGCCACCAGGATGCGGCCCCCCGCGGTGTCCACCACCCCGGCCGCGCCGACCCCGACGCCGATCAGCCGGCCGGGCGTACGCCGCAACAGCGGTGTCAGGACACCGAGCGCGGCGTCGATCATGGCCTGCCCGCCGGAGGCCGCCGGAGTGGCCGTTCCGGCCCGGTCGAGCACCGTGAGGTCGTCGTCGCACACCACCACCTGGGTCGTGGTCCCGCCGATGTCCACGCCGGCGAACAAGGGGCGGTCGCTCACGCCTCGGCCCCCGTGCGTCCGGCCGCCAGGGTGGCCAGGCGTTCGGCCCTGCGTCCGCGCTGGACCACCGGGTCGGGCACCGGCACGGCGGCCAGCAGCCGCCGGGTGTAGTCCGTCTCCGGGTGCAGCAGCGTCTCCCCGGTGAGGCCCTGCTCCTCGATCCGCCCGGCCCGCATGACGGCGACCCGGCGGGCGAACTGCTGGACGACCGCGAGGTCGTGGGAGACGAACAGACAGGCGAAGCCCAGCTCGTCCTGCAGCTCCGTGATCACCTTCAGCACGGACTCCTGCACGCTCACGTCGAGCGCGCTGGTGGGCTCGTCGGCGACCAGCAGCCGGGGCTCGAGCACCAGCGCGCGGGCCAGGGACACCCGCTGGCGCTGACCGCCGGACAGCTCGCCGGGGGCGCGCCGGACGATGTCGCGGGGCAGCCGGACCCGGTCGAGCACCGCCTCGACCCTGCCGCGCCGCTCCTGGGCGGACAGCCCACTGCGATGTACCCGCAGCGGCTCGGCGACGCACTCGCCGACCGTCATCCTGGCGTCGAGCGCGGCGACCGGGTCCTGGAGGACCACGCCGATGCCGGATCGCAGCGCCCGGCGGGCACGGGAACGGGTACGGGAAAGGTCGGCGCCGAACAGCGACACGGTGCCGGACGTCGGCGGGATCAGGCCGAGCGCGACCCGCGCCGCGGTGGACTTGCCGGAGCCCGACTCGCCCACCAGGCCCAGGGTCTCGCCGGGGCGGACGACGAGCGAGACACCGTCCAGGGCGTGCACCGCGCGCCTTCCGCGGCCGAACACCACCGAGATGTCGCGGAGTTCGACGACCGGCGCGGTGGCGTCGCCGCCGCCGGACCCGTCGTCCGGGCGGGCCTCGCCGGCCGGCGCGCGCCCGTCGGGCTCCGCGACCGACAGCCGGGGCACGGCGGCCAGCAGCCGCCGGGTGTAGTCGTGGGACGGGCGCAGCAGTACGTCCTCGACCGGGCCGGTCTCCACGATCCGGCCCTGGTACATCACGGCGACCCGGTCCGCGAAGTCGGCGACCACACCCATGTTGTGGGTGACGAGCAGGACGCCGGTGCGGGTCTCGGCGGCGAGCCTGCGCAGCAGGTCGAGGATCTCGGCCTGCACGGTGACGTCCAGCGCGGTGGTCGGCTCGTCGGCGATCAGCAGGGCCGGATCGTTCGCGATGGCCATGGCGATGACCACCCGCTGGCGCTGGCCCCCGGAGAGCTGGAAGGGGTAGGCGGCCGCGCGTTTCTCCGGCTCGGGGATGCCGACCCTGCGCAGCAGGTCGACGGCGCGAGCGGCGGCGTCCTTGGCGGAGACGTCGCCGTGGTTGCGGATCACCTCGGCGATCTGCTTGCCGATCCGGGTGAGCGGGTCGAGCGCGGTGGCCGGCTCCTGGAACACCATGGAGACGGTCCGGCCCCGCAGCGCGGCGAGCCCCGCCTCGTCGGCGCCGACGATGTCGGTGCCGTCGATCACGGCCCGGCCCGTGGCCCGGGCGTTTCCGGCCAGCAGCCCCATCGCGGCCAGCGCGACGGTGGACTTCCCGGAGCCCGACTCGCCGACCAGGGCGAGGGTCTCACCGGGACGCACCTGAAGGGACACCCCCCGTACGGCGGGGACCTCCGAGGACTCGGTGGTGAAGACGACATCGAGGTCGTCGAGTTCGAGAATCGGCTCGGCCGCCGGGGCGGCGGAGGCCTGGGTGGCGGTCATCCGCGTCCCCTCACGTCGAAAGCGTCACGGAGCCCGTCCCCGATCGCGTTGAACGCCCACACCACCAGGATGATGGCCAGGCCGGGCGGCAGGATGAGCCACCAGTAGCCGGAGTAGGCGGCGGTGAGTCCCGCGGAGAGCATGCCGCCCCAGTCGGTGGCCGGTGGCTGCACGCCCAGGCCCAGGTAGGAGACGTAGGCGACGAGGAGGATGGCGTCGGCGATCTGGAAGGTCGTGGCGACGATGATGGTCGACACGGAGTTGGGCAGGATGTGCCGCAGGATCGCGCGGGCGTGGGTTCCCCCGATGGCGCGCAGGGTCAGTACGTAGTCGCGGTTCTTCAGGGTCAGCGTCTCGGCCCGGATGAGCCGGGACGGCACCAGCCATGACACCAGTCCGAGGATGAGGATCAGGCCGGGCAGGCCGGGGGTGGTGATGGCGGAGACCACCAGCAGGATGAAGAGGGCGGGGATGGCGATGCCCGCGTCCACGATCCGCATCATCACCGCGTCGATCCAGCCGCCGGCATAGCCCGCGACCGCGCCCCACAGCGTGCCGATGACGGTGGCCAGGGCGCCCGCGGCGAGACCGACGATCAGCGACACCTTGCCGCCGTACATCAGCCGGCCCAGCTCGTCGTGGCCGACGGCGTCGGTGCCGAGCCAGTGTGCGCCGCTCGGGGCGAGGTTGACCTGGTCGAGGGCGGTGTGGGTCTGGTCCGTGGAGTACAGCAGCGGGCCCACGAAGCAGAACAGGACGAAGAACACCACGACGCCGAGCCCGGCGACGGCGAGCCGGTTGCGCAGGAAGCGCCGCACGGCGAGCCGGGTGCCGGAGGTCTCACGGGGGGTGTCCGCGGTGCCGGGCGCCTTGGCCGGCTGGATGACGGCGCTCATGCCCGGCCTGCCTTCACTCGGGGATCGATGATCCGCTGGACGATGTCGGCGAGCAGCGTGCCGACCACGGTGGCGACGGCGATGACCAGCACACAGCCCAGCAGGACCGGGTAGTCGGAGGCCTGCGCGGCGGACCAGAACAACAACCCCATGCCGGGGTAGTTGAAGAGCTGCTCCACCACCAGGGCACCGCCGAAGAGCACCGGCAGGTAGTAGCCGAGCATGGCGATCACCGGGGTCAGGGAGTTACGGAACACATGCCGCCGCAGGATGGCGCCGTAGCCGGAACCCCCGGCCCGCGCCGTCCTGACGTAGTCCTCGGAGAGGTTCTCCAGGGTGGCGGCGCGCATGTAGCGGCTGAACACCGCCACCATGGAGGCGGCGCCGGTGACCACCGGCAGCACCAGGGCCTGCGGCTCGGAGAACACCTGGGCGAGCGACTCCCCCTGCGGCGCCTGGGACGGGAACCACGGCAGCACCTGGCTGAACACCAGAACCAGGATCAGCCCCAGGAAGTACACCGGCGTGGAGTAGGCGATGAGGCTCAGCGTGGTGATGACGTAGTCCGCCGGCCTGTTGCGGCGCACCGCTTGCCACATACCCAGCGGGATCGCCAGGAGCAGGCCGATGACCAACGACAGGACGGTCAGCACCAGGGTCTTCGGCAGCCGCTCCCCGATGAGCCGGGAGACCGGGGCGTTCAGGGTGTACGAGGTGCCGAGGTCACCGTGCAGCAACTGGTTCAGGTAGTGGAGGTATTGCACGGGCAGGGGCTCGTCGAGGCCCTGTTCGTGGTTGAAGCGGGCGATCTGCTGCGCCGTGGCCTGCGGGCCGAGGATGCCGCGGGCGGGCCCCCCGGGCAGGGCGTGCAGCAGACCGAAGACCACGATCGTCACGATCACGATCACCGCGACGGCCTGGAGGACCCGTCTGATCAGGTACGAAGGAGTGCTCATGTGTTTTCCGGTCGCTTCGGCTCAGGAATGCGCTGGGTCACCGGCCGGGCTCAGTTGTCCGTCCACTTCCACATGGCGGGGTGGAAGTTGGCGAGCGAGTCCTGCGCGAAGCCGCCCAGCCCGTTCTTGACCACGGAGACCTGGTAGTCGGGCTCCGGCAGCCAGATCACCGGCAGGTCCTTGGCCAGCGCGGCGCTGTACTTCTGGACGGCGGCGGTCGAGTCGGAGGTGGTGGTCTGCGTGATCAGCTTGTCCACCTCCGGGTTGGAGTAGCTGCCGAAGTTGGAACCGCCGCCGGTCTGGAAGAGCGAGTCACCGCTCGGGTACGCCGGGAAGTACCAGCTGCCGGCGGTGCCGAAGAAGGACAGCTGCCACTTGCAACCCGGGTCGGCGGACTTGCACTGACCGGTCTGCGAGAGCACCGAGTTGACGGGGGCGGTCTTGATGGAGAACTTGATGCCGGTCTTCGAGAAGGAGGACTGCAGCGCGCTCATCATGTTGTCGGTCACGGTCGAACCGGACTGGGACAGCACGTGCATCTCGAACTTGGTGCCCTTGGCGACGCCCGAGCCGCACTGGTCGTCGCCGCTGCCCGCGTCGGTGCACACCATGGTGCCGTTCCGCTCGGTCCAGCCGTGCGAGGTCAGCAGCTTTTTCGCCTTGGCGGTGTCGAACGGGTAGGGGTTGTTCTTCTGCTCCGGAGAGACGAAGTCGGAGGCCTGTCCCTGGGGGATCGGGCCGTAGGTGGGGACCGCGGTGCCGTTGAACACCACCTTCGACAGGCTGGTCTGGTCGACCGACATCTGGATCGCCTGCCGGGCGTAGAGCTGCTTGAAAACGGCGCCCATGGCGGGGTTGTTGAAGTTGTAGGGCATGTAGGTGATCGCCCAGCCCGCCCACGGCTTGATCGTGTAGCCCCGCGACTTGAAGGAGGCCTCCTGGCTGAGGTCGGTGGCGTTGATGTAGCCGTAGTCGACCGTGCCCGCCCGCAGCGCGTTCGCCTCGGCGTCGGTCGTGGTGAAGGGCAGGAGGTTGACGTGTTTGATGTTGGCCTTGCCGCCGCCGTCGTACTTGGCGTTGGCGGTCAGTTCGACCCTGCCCGCGGTGGAGAAGGACTTGAGGGTGTACGGACCGCTGACGACCTTCCACAGCGGGTCGCTGGCATAACCGGAGATGTTCTTTGCGGCGTTGTTGAGGTATTTCCAGACCTTCTTGGCGCCGGCCTTGGTGCGGTCCAGGTCGGAGACGGCACCGGCGTCGCCGGTCTTGTCCCAGACGTGCTGCGGCATCGGGCGGATCATGCTCAGCTCGTTGGCGAGCATCCACTGCTGGTTGTACGCCTTGTCGAACGCGATGGTGAAGTGGGTGTCGTCGACGATCTTCAGCGAGGTCCAGTTGTCCGGCGCCTTGCCCGGGCTGTAGCTTGCCCAGTCGGCCTTGTTGGCCTTGACCAGGTTGAACCAGAACTCGACGTCACGCGAGGTGACCGGCTTGCCGTCGCTCCAGTGCCGGTTGCCGAGCGTGATCGTGACGCTCTTGCTGTCCTTGGCGAAGTCCGCCGCGGTGGCGAGGGAGTTCTTCTTGTTCCAGCCGACCTCGCCGGTGGAGCCGTCGTACGCGATCAGCGGCTCCCAGAGGGACTGGGATATGGAGGAGTTGTTGGTGTTGAGGTGCGAGGCCGTGCCGACCGGGAGGATCCAGTTCGGCGTGAAGTTGGCCGGGAGCGCGTAGTTGATGGTGTCGGTCGAGTGTCCGCCGGAGGACGAGGTACCGCCTCCGGAACAGCCGGTGAGCAGTGCGCCGGACAGGACGGCGGCACCCGCGACGAGGGCCCAGCGGCGGCCGGTCGCCGAATGAGCAAGGAACATGACTCTCCTCGGAGTGGAAGGACCCGTGATGTGCCCCGTGGGGGCCGGCGCCGCGGGAATCGGCGCTGCGACGACAGTCAACGTGCCACACGCCGATCAAACAAACAAGAATTAGTAAAAAGTAAGTTTCTGCGAGCTGAGCAGAAGTCTCCACAGCCTGATCCGGGCAGCGAAATCGGCGTCTTTGGCCCGGTTTGCCACGCTACCGGCCAAGGCGATGTTGTCCGGGAAGCGGTTCACGTACGCGTTCTGCGGGCGTACTGTCTTCGTCACACCCACCGTTGCGGAAGTTACTTCGTACATGACTGAAATAAGTGCGCGGAACCGTCAGTCGGCGAAGGGGAGTTCCCCCCTCGCCGCCCGCGTCCTGGAACTCGTGGCCTCCGGCCAGGCCTCGTCACGCGCCGAACTCGCCGGCCTGCTCGGTGCCGCCCCCTCGACCATCTCCCTGACCGTGGCGCAGCTGGTCGAGCGCGGGCTGATCGCCGAGGAAGGCACCCAGTCGTCCACCGGCGGGCGCCCCCGCAAGGTCCTCCGGCTCGGCGGCACCGACGAGTTCGCGGTCGCCGCCGACCTCGGCGGCCGGCACGCCCGGATCGGTGTGGCACTGCCCGGCGGCCGGCTCGAAAAGGTCTCCACCGTTCCGTTCGTCATCGCCGACGGCCCCGAGGAGGCTCTGCCACGGCTCGCCGAGACCCTGGAGGCCCTGGCCGAGGAGCGCGGACGCGACCGGCTGTGCGGTGTCGGCCTGTCCCTCCCGGGCCCCGTCGACATCCGATCCGAAGGCGTCATGCTGCCGTCGCGGATGCCGGGGTGGAACCGCTTCCCGGTCGCCACCTGGCTGGAGGAACGCTTCGGCGTCCCGGCCGCGGTCGACAACGACGCCAACTGCATGGCGATGGGTGAGCACACCGTCCGGCCCGCCGAACACCGACAGTCGATCATGGTGAAGATCGGCTCGGCGATCGGCGCCGGCGTCATCGTCGACGGCCGCCTCTACCGGGGCGCCACCGGCGCCGCCGGCGACATCACCCACATCCGGATCGACGGCGCCGCCGACATCCCCTGCTCCTGCGGCAAGACCGGCTGCCTGGAGACCGTGGCCTCCGGCGCCGCCCTGGTACGCATCCTGCGCGAGCGCGGCGCCGACGTCAGCAGCATCGAGGACGTCGTGGGCCTCGCCGCCGACGCCGACCCCGAGGCCACCCGCGCGGTCCGCCGAGCCGGAGAACACCTCGGGCAGGTGCTCGCCGCCAACGTCAACTTCTTCAACCCGGACGCCGTCTACCTCGGCGGCATCCTCTCCACCCTGGAACCCTTCGTCGCCGCGGTCCGCAGCCAGCTCTACGACAGCTGCCACCCGCTGGTCACCGAGCACCTCACGATCGAGCGGGCCAGCCTCGGCGTCGACGCCGGAGTCGTCGGGGCCGGACAGTTCGCCCTGCAGCGCGCCATGGCGCACGCCCTGCGCAACGCCGGCGGCACCGGGCTCGGTGACGAGCGCCCCGGCACCGCCGCACCCCGCACCCCCTGACGCACCCCAACCCGTACGAGGAGCCATGTCGGAATCCCGCACCGCCGCCCGCCCGGTCATCGCCATCGCCGGGCTCGGCATCGAGTCGTCCACCTTCTCCCCGGCCCGCACCGAGGCCCCCGCGTTCCACCCCTCGCGCGGCGCCGACGTACTCGACCGCTACCCCTTCCTCGCATCCGGCGAGGAACTGCGCGAGGCCGCCGACTGGCACGGTGCCCTGGTGGGCAAGTCGCTGCCCGGCGGCATGGTCACCGCCGCCGCCTGGTCCGCGCTCACCGGCGAACTCATCGACCGCCTCGCCGCGCTGCCCCGGCTCGACGGCCTCTGGTACGACATCCACGGCGCGATGACCGTCGAGGGCGTCGAGGACGCCGAGGCCGTCCTGCTGGAACGCATCCGGGCCACCGTCGGCCCCGACGTGATCGTCTCCACCTCGATGGACCTGCACGGCAACGTCTCCAGGGAACTCGCCCACCGCAGCGACCTCATCACCTGCTACCGGATGGCCCCGCACGAGGACCACATGGAGACCAAGGAGCGCGCCGTGCGCAACCTGGTCGACCTGCTCGCCTCCGGCGCCCCCCGACCGGTGAAGGCATGGGTGCCCGTCCCGGTGCTGCTGGCCGGAGAGCAGACCTCCACCCGCATCGAGCCCGCCAGGAGCGTGTACGCGGCGGTCCAGGAGGTCGAGGCCACGGCCGGGGTGACCGACGCGGCGATATGGGTCGGCTACGCCTGGGCCGACGAACCACGCAACCGCGCGGCCGTCGTCGTCACCGGCCCCGACCGGAACGCCGTGTCCTCAGGCGCCGAACGCCTCGCCCGCGGCTTCTGGGAGGCCCGTCACGACTTCGACTTCGTCGCCCCGACCGGCACCTTCGACGACCTCCTCGACGAGGCCCTGCGCTCGCGGCACCGGCCGTACTTCATCAGCGACACCGGTGACAACCCCACCGCGGGCGGCGCCGGCGACGTCACCTGGGGGCTGACCAGGCTGCTGGAGCGCCCGGAGTTCCAGAAGGACGACGGCCCGACCGTCCTGTACGCCTCGGTGCCCGGCCCCGCCGCCGTCGACACCGCGGTCGCCGCCGGCGTGGGCGCCACCGTCACCGTCACCGCGGGCGCCGAGGTGGACGACCGGCACGCCGGCCCCGTCACCCTCACCGGCGTGGTGCACGCGATCCGGCACGGCGACCGCGACGCCGAGACCGAGGTCGTGGTCCGCGTCGGCAGCGTGTACGCGATCCTGACCCGGCGGCGCAAGCCCTACCACCACGAACACGACTTCTCCGACCTGGACCTGGCCCCCCGCTCCGCCGACGTGGTCATCGTGAAGATCGGCTACCTGGAGCCGGAGCTGTTCGACATGGCCGCGGCCTGGAAGATGGCCCTCACCCCGGGTGGGGTCGACCAGGACCTGGTGCGACTCGGCCACCACCGCATCCGCCGGCCCATGTTCCCCTTCGACCGCGACATGGCCGACCCGGACCTGACCGCCCGGATCATCCCGGCCTCCGACCAGCCGCTCACCGGGGACGACGAGTGACCGGCCGCAGCGCTTACACCCCTCGCGCCCCTCGCACTCTTCACCAGAACCCACCCGGCCCGCCCTCCGGCTCCCCGGGCGGCCCCGGAACGCCGGACACCGCCCTCGAGATCGCGGTCACCTCCCCGGCGGGCGCCCGTGCCGCCCGCGACCACGGTGCCGACCGGGTCGAACTGTGCACCGGGCTCGAACTGGGCGGCCTGACCCCGTCGGCGGCCTCGGTGGAGGCGGTGGCAGCGGTCGGATCCCCGGTGCACGCCCTGGTGCGGTGCCGCCCCGGTGACTTCGTGTACGACGCCGAGGAGATCGCGCTGATGGTCGCCGAGGTACGCTCGGTCGTCGCCTCGGGCGCCTCCGGGGTGGTGGTCGGCGCGCTGACCGCCGAAGGCCTCCTGGACACCGACGCCCTCACCCGCCTGACCGACGCCGCCCATGACGCGGCCTCGCACCACGAGCGCTCCGTGGAGGTCACCCTCCACCGCGCGATCGACCAGTCCGCCGACCCGGTCGCCACCGCGGCGCTGCTCCCCTCGCTCGGCATCACCAGGGTCCTCACCTCCGGCGGCGCGGCCACCGCGGCCGACGGGGCGACCACGCTCGCCGCGATGGTCGCCGCGGCTCCCGGTGTGCAGGTCATGGCAGGCGGCGGCGTGCGCACCCCCGACATCCCCGCCCTGGTGGCCGCGGGGGTCGCCGCCGTGCACCTCTCCGCCAAGACCCGGGCCGAGCCCCGGCGCGGCGGTGCCTGGATACCTCTCGGAGCCGCGGGACCCTCCGCCCTCCAGGACACCCACTTCGTCACCGACCCGCACGTGGTGGCCGAGGCCCGCCGGGCTCTGGACGCCACACGGACCACCGGCCGCCCCGACCATCGGCGCACGCCGCCCGGCCCCGGCCGGTGAGGCTTACCGCCGGCCGCCCCGGGCATCGGCGCGCCCCGCCCGGCCCCGGCCGGTGAGGCTGACCGCCGGCCGCCCCGACCATCGGCGCACGCCGCCCGGCCCCGGCCGGTGAGGCTTACCGCCGGCCGCCCCGGGCATCGGCGCGCCCCGCCCGGCCCCGGCCGCTCAGGCCGACCCGGCCTCGTCGCGCGGCGCGATGTGGAAGTCGAAGGCGACGGTGCCCGGGTCCAGCGCCGTCGCCCCGCCGTCAACCGTGAGCACCGCGCCGTTGACGAAGGACGCCGCCGGAGAGAGCAACCAGCCGATCGCCTGGGCGACTTCACGCGGTTCGCCCGGCCGGCCCATCGGCAGGAGCCGGGTCGCCTCCTCGTAGGCGGCGTCCACACCACCGTCCCCCAGCCCCGCCTCCTGGGCGAAACGCGCCATGCGCCGGTCGGCCATCTCCGTCCGCACCCAGCTGGGACACACCACGTTGGCGCGCACCCCCTCCCGGCCGTGGTCCACCGCCACGGAACGGCACAGCTGCACCAGGGCGGCCTTCGACGCGGCATACGGGGCACCGCCGGGCCCGCTGAGCAGGGCCGAGACCGACGCGACGGCGACCACCGCTCCCCGCGCCCGCCGCAGATGCGGGATCGCCGCGCGCAGGAGCAGCAGCGGACCGGTGACATTGGTGCGCATCACCTCGTCCCACTCCGCCAGCGACAGATCGCCGACCGTGCCGCCACGCCCGATGCCCGCGTTGAGGACCAGACCGTCGATGCGCCCATACGCGGCGAGCGCCGCGCCGACCAGACCCTCGGCGGCCTCGGGGTCACCCACATCCGACGGATACGCCAGCACGCCCGTCTCGTCCTCCAAGCGCCGCAGCGGCTCGACCCGGCGCCCGGACACGACCACCTGGTGCCCCTTCTCGCGCAGCAGCCGGGCGGTGGCCGCGCCTATGCCGGAACCGGCGCCGGTCACGATGACAACTCGCTCGTCCGTCACAGTGTTTCAGCCTTCTCTTCCGAGATCACAAACGCAGCGATCGTAGAGGTCAGGAACGCCGGGCGGAATTCAGCCGTTCGACCTGCTTGTTGACAAGGCCGAGGGGGAACCGGGCCGGCATCCCTACGTTCGTATCCGTGAAACTGGCTGTGACGTCGTCCGTCCGCACGAAAACATGGTGTTCGTCGCGAACCCCCTCCCCGTCGGGCAGCGGGATGACCACGTGGAAACTCAGGGCCTCGTCCCCAACGTCCGGGACCTTGTCCGTAGTGATCTTGGCCTTGTACTTCCCCGCCACACTGACACCCGAAAAAGACCTGCAGTCCGCAAGGGCTTCCTGGAGCCGCCTGAAAGCCTTTTGCGCCTTCGTGCCCTCGTAAGAAGCCAGTGTGGAATCGCCCCCGTAGATGTTCTCCCTCCAGTTGTAGATCTGGAACACAACGGCGGACGCGCCCTCGGCCTCAAGTATGTCGAGGACTCTTTGACAGGAGGCATCCGAGACCGGTGGCGACGTCTTCCGTCGCTCTTCCGGAGAAGGTTCCTGCACTGGCACGTCGTAAGCCTGGGGCACCTCACTGTCCTGCAAGGCGAGTGCCTTCAGCTGCCCGGCGGTTAACGGAGGTCTTGACGTTCTCGACGGTGCCTCCGTGCCCGGAGACGACGATGGCCGGCTCACCCCTTGTTGGGTCGAGCAAGCAGCGACGCCGAGCATTCCGGCGATCATCACAGCACTCGCTGACATCCGTCGCATGAGTGCAGCCACAGGTGCCTCCTCTGAGTCGTCCGAACGAGTCAGACAGACGCTAGCCGCAGCCGCCGACGGTAGGTGCGCGATAGACGAGAACCCGAAGGGTTCGGGAGGTGCGTCTCCCCGCGCACCCTGGACTCACGTCGCGTCGCCCCCGGCCGGTGCGGGAACGGCGGAGGTCGTCCGGTGCGGAGTGCGGGCGTCGAGCCTCAGGCGGAGGCGGCGGGGGTGGTAGACGGTGGCCAGCGGGACCGGACGGATGTCCATGCCGGGCTCGCAGGTGACCCGCCAGCGGCCGAGGATGGTGGCGAGCCCGAGGGTGGCCTCGGTGCGTGCGTAGAGGTCGCCGATGCACTTGCGGGCACCGGTGCCGAACGGTACGTAGGCGTGGCGGGCGGCCGGGGCGATGCGGTCCGGGAGCCAGCGGTCGGGGTCGAACTTCTTGGGGTGGTCGAAGGCGTCCTCGTACTGGGAGACCGCGGCGGGACTGAAGACGACGGTGGAGCCGGTGGGCAGGCGGCGGCCCGCGAGTTCGGTGGGGGAGGAGGTGAGGCGGGTGAACAGCCAGGCCGGCGGGTGGAGTCGGAGCGTCTCGGAGATGATCCGGTCGGTCAGGGAGAGGTTCGGCAGGTCGTCCCACCGCGGGGCGCGGCCGTCGAGGACGGTGTCGATCTCGTCGTAGAGCGCGGCCTCGATCTCCGGGTGCTGGGAGAGGAGGTAGAAGACCCAGGTGAGGGTCCCGGCGACGGTCTCGGTGCCGGCCGCCATGACGGTGATGACCTGGTCGTGGATCTCCTTGTCGCCGAGTCGGCCGCCGTCGTCGTCGCGGGAGGCGAGCAGGGCGGCGAGCAGGTCGTCGTGCTCGGTGTCGGAGCCGCGGTAGTCGTCGATGAGCCGCTGGGTGGTCCGGTGGAGGAAGGCCAGGTTGCTCCGGTAGCGGCGCTGGGACGGCAGGGGCAGCCGGCGGATCGAGGCCGGAAGGAACATCTGCCGGAACAGGCCGTTGAGCACGACGTCGAAGGAACGTTCCACCTTCGCCGCCAGCTCGGGGCTGACGGGGGTGGAGTACAGGGTGCGGCCGACCGTGCGCAGGGCCATGCCGTACATCTCCTGGAAGGCGTCCACAACCATGCCGTCCTGCCAGCGCGACGCCGTGGCCTCGATCTCGGCGTGCATGGCCTCGGCGTACCGCTTGAGTTGGCCGCGGGTGAACGCCGACTGCATCAGCCGGCGCTGGCGGCGGTGGTCGGCGAACGGGCAGGTGACCAGGCCGTTGCCGGCGATGTCACGGGCGCGGTCGTAGAAGACGCCGCCCTTGTCGAAGATGCGGTCGTTGGTCAGGACGTGCCGCAGCAGTTCGGGGTGGGTCGGGACATAGGCCCTGGTAGGGCCGATCTTGATCTCGACCAGGTCGCCGTGGGCCGACAGCGAGGTCATGAAGTTCACGGGGTGACGCATCATCTGGAGGGCGTGTCCCACGACGGGGAGCGCCCCGGGCGCCGCTCCCGCCGAGAAGGTGGTCTGCTCGGTCATTCGATCCTCAACTTCCCGTCGTGTGTGTGCTGCTAGTGGGCGGTGCTGCCGAGCTCCTCCAGGTAGCCCTGGACCCCGGCGGCGACCGCGAACTCGGCGTCGTAGCGGCCCGAGGAGCGGTGCCAGTCGTAGGAACCGCGGATCACGGTCCGCACGGCGTCGTTGCGGTAGCGCTCCAGGGCCTCGCGCTCGGCCTCGTCGAGCCGGTAGATGTCGCCGACCTGCGGCAGGCACGACTCCAGCAGGAGGTACTGCTCCAGGCGGGCGCGCACCTCGCCCTGGATGTGGGCGACGCTGCGGTCGTCGGACCAGCCGTGCTCCCGGCGCAGGATCATGACCATGTTGTTCTGCTCGCCGCGGGCCTCTTCCTTCTCCAGCGAGGCGATGTCGTTGAGCAGCAGATTGACGTCGACGGCGATCTGGAGCATCGCGGAGAGCACGGCGCTGTCGAAGACCCGGTGCGGCACCTCGAAGCGGCCCGCGCGCTCGGCGAGGTCGACCGTCGGCTGCACCCCGATGGTCTGCCGGCGCACGGCCAGGTACTCGGCCGCGGAGTTGTACGGCGTGTCCCAGAAGCGGCTCTCCGCCTCGTCGACGTAGCCGTCGAAGTACCTGCGCCAGTGCCGGGCGCTGCGCGCGCACCAGGCGGGTGTCATGCCCTCGCTGGTGCGCCGCCAGATGTCGGCGAAGCCGTGGGCGATGGGGGGCGCGGTGTCGGGGAGGGGGCCGTCCAGCGCCGCCGCGACCGCGTCGGTGAGCTGCTTGGTCTCCTCCGGGTTCTCGCCGCGCGGCCCGTCGAAGAGGTCGTCGAAGAGGAAGAACCACGACATCAGGTCGACGCCCAGGTCCAGGTCGGCGCCGGTGGCGTGCGGGTAGAAGCGGGAGGCCAGGTCGGCGTAGCCGCCACGCAGATGACGCTTCGCCGCCGCCTCGGACTTGATCAGCCCGAGCGACCGCGGCCAGATCAGCTGCTCGGCGTCGGCACGCGCGTGATCCGGGCTCTGCCGGCCCGGCAGGGGTATGTGGAAGTCGACGTCCTGGGGCATGGGGGAATCCTCGGGAGTGGGTTGCGGAGGCGCAGCGGGCATGGTGGTGCCCTGGTGGGGGCGCTGCGCTGAGCGGAGTCAGAAGCCGGAAGACGGCAGGCAGGAGGCAGGAGGCAGGAGGAGGCAGGACTCAGGTGTCGGGGGTCGGGGGTCGGAGTCGGGGGTCGGGGGGGGCGGGGGTCGGAAGGGGGGGTAGGGGGACGGGGGCCGGCCCGGTCTCAGACCTCGCGGTCGACGACGAATCGCCCGAGCGCGACGAGTTCGTCCCGCGCGCCGGCGTCCAGCTCGACACCGCGCAGCGCGTCCTCGGCCAGCGCCAACCGCCGGGCGGCCTCGGTCAGCGCCCAGTCCCGGCCGCCGGCGCCCTCGATCAGGCCGGCCACGCGCCGCAGTTCCGCCTCGCCGGGTTCGCCGGGTTCACCAGGTTTCCCGGGTCCGCCGGGTCCGCCCGGGGCCGCGAACCAGGCGGCCAGTTCGACGCTGAGCGGGCCTTCCTGGTTCAGCGCGTAGCTCACAGGCAGGGACTTCTTGCGGGAGCGCAGATCCGAGTGGACCGGCTTGCCGGTGACGGCCGGGTCGCCCCAGATGCCGAGAACGTCGTCGACGAGCTGGAAGGCGAGGCCGACCTGGTCGCCGTAGAGCGCCAGCGCGTCCACCGTCGCCTCCGGCGCCCCGGCGAGGACGGCGCCGATCGCGGCGCTCGCCGACAGCAGCGCGCCGGTCTTGCCGGCGGCCATGTCGACGCACTCCTCGACCGTGACGTGCGAGCGCTGTTCGAAGGACAGGTCCTGGACCTGGCCGCGGATCAGGTGCCGGGTGGTGCGGGCCAGCAGCCGGGCGGCGGGTGCCGCCGTCGGCAGACCGGTGTCCAGCAGCACCTCCTGGGCGAGCGCCAGCATCGCGTCACCGGTCAGGATGGCGCTGGAGGAACCCCACAGCTTCCACACCGTGCGCCGGTGGCGGCGCTCCTCGTCGCCGTCCATCAGATCGTCGTGCACCAGGGAGAAGTTGTGCACGAGCTCCACGGCGACGGCGCCGGGCAGGGCGACCTCCGGCGGCGCTCCGACCGCCTCGGCCGACAGCAGCGCGAGCGCCGGCCGTACGGCTTTGCCGGCGTCGGCGCTGGTCGGCGCGCCGCCGGCGGTGATCCAGCCGAAGTGGTAGGCCGCCTGGTGACGTGAGCGGTGGTCGAGCCGGTCGACGGCGGCGCGCAGCGCCGGGGTGATCGTGACCCGGCCGTGGCCGAGGCAGGCGGGAGCCGTGCTCATGCCCTTCCCTCCCGCTCAGTCTTGGCGCGCTCCGACGCGCGGGCTTCCCTCGTCACTGCTCGCTCCTCCGTCGCTGCGCGGCTCCTCAGTCCAGCCCGCGCAGCGCGCCAAGACTCGCTCATGCGGCGACCTCCGCGCGCCAAGGGGCCGTCGGGTCGTCGAAGATGCTGACGACCTGGCGCATGATGCGCCGTTCGGCCGGGTCGAAGGCCTGCTTGGCGTGGATGGTGCCGAGCTGGTCCCACACGACGATGTCCCCGGGCTGCCAGGTGTGGGCGTAGGTGTACTGCGGCTTGCCCGCGTGCGACAGCAGTTCGTCGAGCAACGTGCGGCTGTCGTCGGGGGCGAGGTCCACGATCCGCTTGGTGTTCAGGGCGCTGACGTAGACCGACTGCCGGCCGGTGCGCGGATTGCGGGCGATCAGCGGGTGGACGGTGGAGGTGCCGTCCTCGGGCTGGATCCGTGCGGTGCCCTCGCCGAGGGACACCTCGCCCTGGAGCTCCTCCTCGATGGTCTCCTCGTACCCGGTGCGCAGGGCGTGGCGGACCCGGTAGGAGTGCAGGCGCCGGCGCTCTTCGGGCGACAGCGACTCGTACAGGGCGTACATGTCGGTGAAGAGGGTCTCCCCGCCGCCGGAGGACGGCACTTCCATGGCCTCCAGGAAGCCGACCTGGGAGACGCGGGGGCGGAAGGAGTAGTCGGTGTGCCAGCCCATCCACTCGGCGTCGCCGACGCCGATCTTGCGGCCGTCCTCCACCAGGTTGGAGACGATCAGGATCTCGTTGTGGTCGGGGTGGGCGCCGTTGGTCAGGCCGGTCTTCGGGATGTGCCCGAAGCGGCGTCCGAAGGCCAGGAACTCCTGGAAGGAGGGGGTCTCGTGGCCACGGAAGACGAGTACGAGATGTGCGTCGAGGGCCGCCCAGATCTCCTCCAGCTGGGCCTTGTCCATGGCGCCGGTGACTTGGGCGCCGTGCACGACGGCGCCGAGAGCGGCGCCGGGGATCGGCGTTACGTCCATGGGCGTTGCCGCCTTTCGCGAAGCGGTGGGGTGGTCAGCGCAGTTCGAGCCCGGCGAGGTCGCCCGCCTCGCGCCACCTCCTGAGGATGTTCACGAACTCCACCGAGCCGCCGCCGTAGCTGGAGTTGCGCAGGGGCAGCCCGCCCGGGTCGCCCTCGTTGTTGTAGAGGCCGGGTGTGCAGTTCTCCAGGAAGTCGAGGTCGTTGGCGGCGAGCCGGAGGATCTCATCGACCCATTCCTTCTCGCCGGCCTCGGAGGCCTCCACGACCCGGTGGCCGCGCTCCTCGACACACTTGACGATGTGCGCGAGGTGCCGGGTCTGCTCACCCAGCATGTAGGGGATGTTGACGTGCCGGCCGGCCTGGATCTTGGACAGGATGAAGCAGTTGGGGAAGCCGTTCACCTGGAGTCCGTGCAGGGTGTGCGCCCCGTCCGCCCACTTCTCCGACAGCTTCACGCCGTCGCGGCCGACGATGTCGTAGCCGGCGCGGTCGGTGTACGGGACGGAGAACTCGTGCTCGTAGCCGGTGGCGAAGATCAGGCAGTCGACCGGGTACTCCCGGCCGTTCGCGACCACCCCGGCCGGGGTGAGCCGCTCCACGCCCCGCCCCTGGGTGTCGACCAGGGTCACATTGGGCCGGTTGAAGGTCTGGAGGTAGCTGTCGTGGAAGCAGGGCCGCTTGCAGTACACGCGGTAGTACGGCTTGAGGGCGGCGGCGGTCGCGGGGTCGGTGACGACGCTGTCGATACGGGCGCGCAACTCCTCCATCTTGAGGAAGTCCGCCCGCTCGGCCGCCAGCGCCCGCTCCTTCGGGTCGCCCCCGGTGTCGCCGGTGGGCAGGATCGCGGCGGCCAGCTTGGCCGTGGTCTGGGTCCAGCGGTCCTGGACCAGGTCCTCGTCCTGCGGGATTCCGGAGGTCAGCGCGTGGAAGTTCTCCATCCGGCGCTGCTGCCAGCCCGGTTCGAGACTGGCCGCCCAGTCGGGCGGGGTGGGCCGGTTGCCGCGGACGTCGACCGTGGGCGGGGTGCGCTGGAAGACGACGAGCTGCTCGGCCCACTCGGCGAGGTGGGGGGCGAGCTGGACGGTGGTCGAGCCGGTGCCGATGACGCCGACCCTCTTGTCCCTCAGCTTGGTCAGCCCGCCGGTGCTGTCGCCGCCGGTGTAGTCGAAGTCCCAGCGGCTGGAGTGGAAGGAGTGCCCGGCGAACGTCTCCAGGCCCGGCAGCCGGGGGAGTTTGGGGCGGTGCATCAGACCGATCGACATGGCCACGTACCGGGCCCGGATCAGATCCCCGCGGTCGGTGCTCACCAGCCACGTCCCGGCGGCCTCGTCCCAGCGCAGCTCGGTGACGGCGGTCTGGAAGAGGGCGTCGCGGTAGAGGTCGTACGTGTGGGCGATCTTCTGGAGGTGGGCGAAGATCTCGGGCCCGGTGGCGTACTTCTCGGTGGGTATCGTGCCGGTCTCTTCGAGCAGCGGCATGTAGATGTAGCTCTCGACGTCGCACCGGACGCCGGGGAAGCGGTTCCAGTACCAGGTGCCGCCGACGTCACCGGCCTCGTCGATCAGCCGGATGCGCTCCAGGCCGGTCTCCTTGCGCAGCTGGGCGCCGGTCAGCAGGCCGCCGATGCCGGCGCCGACGACGGCGACGTCCACCTCGTCGGTGAGCGGCTCACGCTCCCGCCGCTCGGTGTAGGGGTCCCGCGCGTAGCGGCTGAAGTCACCGCGCGCGAACTGGTAAGTCCGACCGACTCCGCGCTTGTCGCGTTCCCGCCGGTACTTCTCCCTCACCGCTTCCAGGTCGATGGTCAGTGGTTCTTCGCCACGGTCGTCGCTTGCGGAGCGGGCCACAACTCCTCCTCGGGGGAAGGGGGCGGAAGGGAAACATGACGCCATACGTCGTCGAACTGATCGCGCAGCCGCAGCGGGGCGTCGGAGTTGCTGAAGAGATAGAAGCGATCGGAGCCGAGGGCCTCCCAGACGAGTCCGGCGACGTCCTCGGCGCTCACCGTGGTGTCGCCGCCCGCGCCGCGCGGGGCCGTCAGGCCCTGGACCATGGGGGTGTCGACCCGGCCGGGGCACAGCACCGACACCCGGACCCCGGTGCCGCGCAGATCGGCGCGCAGACTGCGGGCGACCGCGAGGTCGGCGTGTTTGGAGGCGGCGTAGGCGGCGCTGCCGGCGCCGACGACGAAGGCGGACATCGAGGCGGTGTGGATCAGATGGGCGGGCCGGCCGCGCTCCAGCAGCCGGGGGACGAAGGCGCGGGCCACCAGGACGTGCGCCCAGTGGTTCACCTCGAAGACCTGCCGCATCCGCTCCAGCGGCACCTCCCACAGGGGCTGTCCCACGGGGCCGAGGACCCCGGCGTTGTTGCACACCACGTCGATGTCGCCGAGCAGGTCGAACGCCGTGTCCGCGAGCCGCCCGACGGCGTCCGGGTCCGTCAGGTCGGCGGTCACCGCGGTGACCTCGGCGCCCTGGGCGGTGAGTTCGGCGGCCCGGTGGTGCAGCGCGTCGCCTTCGATGTCCGCCATGACCACGCCGGCGCCGGCCCGTGCGAAGCGGGCGCTGAGGGCGAGGCCGATGCCGCCGGCCGCGCCGGTCACCACGGCTGTCCTTGTCCGTAACTGCACTTGGCTGTCTCCGCTTCTGCGCGCGGGTACGCCGAAGGACGGCGCGCCGTCGCCGACGAGAAGGTCTGGATCAGGTCGCGCCGTACGGGGGCGCGGGTGTCAGCTGGGGTCGGGGAGCTTCAGACTGATCACGAGAACGGTCACCGAGAAACACGCCAGCAGGGCGAGAACGAGCACGGCCGCCGACACCGTCGACAGCCAGCTCTCCATGGAGAGGTAGAAGGTACCGCCGACGGTCGTGCCCAGCGCGGTCGCCATCTGCTGGCTGGTCACCAGCACACCGCTGCCCATGCCGGCCTGCGCGGGGGGCACGTCGGCGAGGATCGTCCGGAACAGCGTCGGGCCGATCAGCGCCGCGCCCGCGCCGAAGAAGCCGATCCCGACGAGCACCAGCACCAGGGAGGGATGCGGCCAGCCCAGCCGGATCACCAGCGCCAGCAGCAGCAGGCCCGCGCTCTGGACGAGGGCGCCCAGGGTGATGATCCGGGCGCCCAGGGCCGCCGCGATCCTCGGGGTGAACAGCGTCACCGCGAAGAACGCCGCGGCGAACGGCGTCAGCACCCCGCCGGAGGCGAGCCCGCCGAAGCCGAAGTGACCCTGCGCGATCAGCGCGTAGACGAACAGGAAGGCGCCGAAACCGGCCGAGAACGGCACCAGCGCCGCCAGCCCTCTGCGCATCCCCGGATGGGACAGCACCGACGGGGACAGCAGCGGTGAGCCACCCCGCGCCTCCAGCCCGCGCTCGGCCCGCACCAGCGCCACCGCCCCCACCGCGGCGACCGCGAGCAGCGACCACAGCCACAGCGGCCAGCCCAGGTCGGGGCCCGCCACCACCAGGGCCAGGACACAGACCATGGTGACGCCGAACAGCGCGGTGCCCACCGGGTCGAAGCCCGGCTTCGCGTCGGCCCTGGTCGCGGGGACGCGCCGGACGGCCAGCAGCGCGGCCACGCCGATCGGCACATTGATCGCGAAGACCGACCGCCAGCCGATCCCGGCGATGTCCAGCGAGACCAGCAGCCCGCCCATGATCTGCCCGATGACCATGCCGAGGGCCGCGGTCGCACCGTACATGCCGATCGCACGGGCGCGCGCCTGGCCCGCGGTGGCCGCCTGGATCGTCGCCAGCACCTGCGGTACGAGCATGGCGGCGCCGGCGCCCTGCAACAGCCGGGCGGCGACGAGGAACTCGATGGTCGGGGCGAGTCCGCACAGCGCCGAGGTGACGGTGAACGCCGCGAGCCCGTACGCGTACAGGCGCCGTCTGCCGAAGGCATCGCCCAGCCGCCCGCCCAGCACCAGGCCGAGGGCGTAGGTGAGGCCGTAGCCGGACACCACCAGCTCCAGTGCGGCGGGGCCGCCCCGGAGGTCGTCACTGATCGAGGTCAGTGCCACATTGACGATGGAGGCGTCCACGATGGACAGGGCGTATCCGGTGAGCACCACCACCAGGGCGATGCCACTGAGCCCCGCGGCGGCCGGTTCCGTGCCGGCCGAGGGCTCCGGGGTCGCGTTGGGCCCCTTCAGAGGGGGGAGGCCCTCGCGTTTCGTCATGCGCTCCTACCCTGGCGTGTGTGGGGGGACGGTCGGTGCGGGTGCGGAGGCACCACCGTCACTCGGTCGTGGTGGGGGTGCCGGTGATCTTCGACATTATTCCCTTGGAGGGGTCCTTCGCGGACTCCGGCCAGGGGGTCAGGGCGTTGAACCCGCGGTGCGAGGAGGCGGGCTGGACGCGGGTGTCCATCGACATCCGCATGCCGGCCGGGTCCACCGAGACGTTCGGGATGGACTTGTGGCACATGAAGGCGTGGAAGAGGATCACGTCTCCCGGCTCCATGGGGGAGAACAGCAGTTGCTCGTCCGCGCCGAACTCCTCCGCCGGGATACCGCGCACGGGGTGGCCGAAGCGGCGGAAGTTCTCCGTGACGACGTGCTCGCGCGGGCCCTTCTTGTGGCTGCCGTCGGCGAGGGCCACGCCGCCTATGCCGCGGGACGTCGGGAGCAGCGGCACCCAGGCGGTGCGGAAGTCCTTGTTCGGGCCGATGTAGAAGCCGTCCTGGTGCAGCGGCGTCAGGAAGCTCGGCTCCGGGCGACCCGCGGCGGAGGGGTAGTAGCGGATCGTCGTCGACTTGAAGACGAAGACGGGCTCGCCGAAGACCTTCTCCCAGACCTTGTGGGTCGAGGGGTGGTTCCACAGGTCGTCGTACTTGACGTGGTCGTGCATCGCCACCTCGTCGACCGCCTCGAAGGACTCGATGGTGAGGGTGTCGAGCGTGGTGCCGGGGGCGGCGTGGCCGAGTGCGATCAGGCCCTCGAGCATCTGCTCGGCGGCGGTCCGCACGAGTTCGCGGTCCAGGGCGCCGCGCAGATAGAGGTAGCCGTGCTCGTCGTAGAACCGGTCGAGGGCCTCGCGGTCGTCGAGAAGAGGCGTGCAGTCGACGTAGTCGCTGAACGTGTCCGTCATGGTTCCTGGTCCTCCTGACGTCTGTGCGTGGGGGAAGGAGCGGCAAACATCCGGGCGGGCGGACGGCTTCGAAGGTGCCGGGTGTGACGACGAACGGGGGACGGCTGTGTTTGCGCTCGTGATGCCGTATTGCGATGCGGTATTGCGATGCGGTCAGAAGGTGACGGGGATTTCGTCGAACCCGCCGGTGATCCGGTGCTCCTGCCAGCGCAGCGACTCCTCGGGTACCGCGAGCCGCAGGTCGGGCAGTCTGCGGAACAGCCGCTCGAACACCGCGGTCAGTTCGATCCGGGCCAGCGTGCGGCCGATGCAGTGCCGGACGCCGTGTCCGAACGACAGGTGCGACTTGGGCTTGTGCCGGGCCAGGTCGAACAGGTCGCCGTCGGGGAAGGCCCGGCCGTCGTAGTTGGCCGCGCCGATGGCCAGCATCACCGCGTCTCCGGTCCGGATCTTCGTATCGCCGACGGTGATGTCGCTGTGCGCGTAGCGGGGGATGATCGCGTTGGATCCCTTGCCGCCGACGCCCAGGCGCAGGATCTCCTCGACCGCGGCCGGCGCGAGTTCGGGTTTCTCGGCCAGCAGGGCGCGCTGGGCCGGATTGTGCAGCAGCAGCAGGGTGCCCAGGTCGATGCGCACAATGGTGGTCTCGTAGCCGAACAACAGCACGGCGTTGCCCAAGTGGGCGATCTCCGCGTCGGACAGTGCGCCGTCTTTATGGGCGATCAGCTCGGACAGAAGGTCGTCGCCGGGCTCGGTTCGCTTGCGCGCCACCAGTTCCGTTATGTAGTCGACAACCTGCTGAAAGGTGTTGGCCGAGTGCTGGTTGTCGCTCTGGTCGAATGTTCCTCTCGCCCACTGTCCGAACCGCTCCCGGTCGGCCAACGGCACGCCGAGCAGATCGCAGATCACCATGGTCGGCAAGGGAAACGACAGCGCGCGGTGCAGGTCGGTCGGCGGAGTGCCGGCGGCCATCTGGTCGAGCAGCTCGTCCACATGCTGCTCGATCCGGGTCTTCATCAGGCGCATCCGGCGCGTGGAGAACCGGGGCACGAGCAGCGTGCGCATCCGCGCATGCCTGGCGGCCTCGGTGTCGTGGTCGTCCCCGTACATCAGCGCGACCATGAAACGCCTGGCCGCGCTCTTGGCCGACTGCTCCGGGTGGGGATTGCTGAGCCCGAGTCGACGGTCGGCGAGCAGCGTTCTCACCTCGTCGTAGCGGGTGACCAGCCAGGCATCCTCACCGGCGGTCCGCACCCTGGTGATCGGCCCCTCCCGCTGCAGTGCGAGCATCTCGGGAGCGATGCCGAGCACGGACGGGTTATCGAACGGTAACCTCGGGAGTTCGTCCATGTGGTCATGATCATATGTTCAGGGTTTTTATGTCAATAAGTTTGAGTCGGAAATTCGGCGATCGAATCGACGGGGGTTGACTGTTACGGTCGGCACATGTGCGATCGATGTTTGGAGAAATGCCGGTGCCGTTTCCTTGACATCGGGGAGAAATGACAGGACATCGGCTCCCGGGGGATCGCGCGGTGACCCCCTTGGTTAAGAGGTTGTATTCCTCTGTGTTCCATCCCGGAATTGCTGCTGAATGCCCGCTCGTCCAATGTTGGAGAATTGCGCCGGGCCGCCGCGGGCACGCCGCGGCGGCAGGCGCCCGTCCGGCGGGCGGCTGCCTTCCCGGCGAGTCGGCGAGTCGGCGAGGAGAGGTCGCGGAAGAGTCAGAGCGAGGCCCCGACCAGCTTGGCGAGGTCGAGGAGGCGGTTGGAGTAACCCCACTCGTTGTCGTACCAGCCGACGACCTTGACCTGCCCTTCGGAGACGCGGGTGAGCCCGGCGTCGAACACGCAGGAGGCCGGGTCATTGACGATGTCGCTGCTGACGATGGGCGCCTCGGTGTACGCGAGGAGGCCCTGGTAGGCACCGGCCGCGGCTGCCTGGTACGCCTCCTTCACCTCCTGGACACTGGTACGGCGGCTGGGGGTGACCGTCAGGTCGGTGATGGAGCCGGTGGGCACGGGCACCCGCAGGGCGAAGGCGTCCAGGCGGCCGTCCAGCTCCGGCAGCACCAGGCCGATGGCCTTGGCCGCGCCGCTGGAGGTCGGCACGATGTTGAGGCCCGCGGCGCGGGCGCGGCGCAGATCCTTGTGCGGCGCGTCCAGGAGGTTCTGGTCCTGGGTGTAGGCGTGGACGGTGGTCATCATGCCGGACTCGATGCCCACGGCGTCGTGCAGCACCTTCGCCAGCACCGCGAGACAGTTGGTGGTGCACGAGGCGTTGGAGATGATCGTGTGGCGCTCCGGGTCGTAGATGCCCTCGTTCACCCCGAGCACGATCGTGACGTCCTCGCCGCTGGCCGGAGCGGCGATGATGACCTTCTTCGCGCCGCCCTCGACGTGTGCGCGCGCTTTGGCCGCGGCGGTGAAGATGCCGGTGGACTCGATCACCACATCCACCCCGAGGTCGCCCCAGGGCAGGGCGCCGGGGTCGCGCTCGGCAAGGACCTTGATCGTCTTGTCGCCGACCCGGATCGCGCCGGGCTCGGCGGTGATCTCGGCGGGGAACCGGCCCAGCACCGAGTCGTAGGCGAGCAGGTGGGCCATCGTGGTGACGTCACCGAGGTCGTTGACGGCGACGATCTCGAGGTCCGTGCCCTGTGCGGCCGCCGCGCGGAAGACGTTGCGGCCGATCCGCCCGAATCCGTTGATGCCGACGCGCGTGGTCATAGATGCATTCCTCACTCTGCGCTACTGACGTGGGTGGACGCGCCATTGCGCCATGGAGGTCTGGTGCAGCCCGCGCACTGCCGCGAGGCGCTGACCACCGATGCATCAACGAGC
The DNA here is from genome assembly GCF_039532705.1 of Streptomyces sparsogenes subsp. cuspidosporus. NCBI lineage: Bacteria > Bacillati > Actinomycetota > Actinomycetes > Kitasatosporales > Streptomycetaceae > Streptomyces > Streptomyces sparsogenes. Next base: position 242,288 of record NZ_BAAASD010000002.1, read on the forward strand.
TTATATAAGTGCGCGATACTTTTCCAGGGTGACTCCTCCTCAGACGAACAGCTCCCGGGACCACGTGGATGTGGGCGCCCTGATCACCACGATCGAGAACTTCAACCGCTTCTACATTCGCCTGCCCGCGCTGCGGAAGCTGTCGTTCACGACTCTGTCCGTGCTGGACACCCTGACCTCCCGCGGCCCGACACGGCTCACCGAGCTCGCCAGGACCGAGCAGATCAGCCAGCCGGGAATCACCCAGCTGGTCACGCGCCTCGAGCAGGACGGGCTCGTGGAACGCCGCCCCGACCCGACGGACGGCCGCGCCACCCTCGTCCACATCACCGAGGCCGGCCGAGAGGTCGGCACCTCCCGTCTCGAAGACCGGACCCGCCGTCTGCTTCCGCTCGTCGCCCGGTTGACGCCCGAGGAACAGCAGGCGATCACCGCGGCGCTGCCCGCACTCTCACGCCTCGCGGAACTCGGCCACCGAGCGCGGCCGTAGCCGTCGCGTAGTCACCGATCGTGCGAGCAGGGCACGCCGGGCCTCACAGCCGGGAGCGCAGCACGTCGACCTCACACCCCGGCGCGGACGGGTCGAAGCCGTGCTCGACCAGCCAGCGAACCGCCAGCAGGCTGCGCAACGACCACCACCCGCGGATCACGTCGAGGTCGACGTCGGCGCCATAGCCGGCGACGACGTCGCCGAGGCGCTCCTCGTGCCCGAGCGTCAGGATGGCGAGGTCGAACAGGGCATCACCCCGGCCCGCCTCGGACCAGTCGATGATGCCACTGACCTCGTCGCCGTCGACGAACACGTGGCTGATCTGCAGGTCGCCGTGCGTGAACACCGGAGTCCACGGTCGGAGCGCGGCCTCGGCGACCTGGCGGTTGCGGGTGACCAGGTCGGCGGGCAGGACGCCGTTCGTCACGAGCCACTCGCACTCGCCGTCGAGTTCCGCCGCCAACTCCTCGAGGCCCCGGCCGGGCCAGGGCGGCAACGGCGCGTCGTGCAGCTTCCGGATGGCGGCGCCCGCCGCGGCCCACGCCGCGGGCGACGCGGTCGACGGCCGGCCGAGGCGGCCGAGCGCCGCCCCCGGGACCGCGGCGAGCGCGAGCACGGGCGGCTTGCGCCACAGGACCTCCGGGATCGGGACCGGCGCCAGGGCCATCGCCTCGACCTCGACATCGATGCGCGCCTGATCGGCGTCCACCTTCAGGAACACATCGCCGACGCGCAGGGTCGCGCGCTCGGAGTGGGCGACGACGACCTCGACCTCATCCATGGCGACCAGTATCCCGGGACGCCCGCCGGCGTCGCGATCGAATATCGACGTCGAACATCGAGGTCGACATCCAGCTGAACCCTGCGTGCGGGGAACACCCGCGTGACGCAGGCCACCTGTCCCCCCTCGGAACTCAACCGGCCGCCACCCCGACTCCTGTACCGGTACGGCTCGATCCCCCGGAAGCCGTACGACCCGATCGGGAGATACGACAGATGCCGCAGACTCGGCGACCCGCTTCCCGTCCGGCAGCTGCGCTGCTGCGCGCAGCCCTGCCGCCGCCCGCCCTGTGCGGTTTCCTGCTCCTGCTGGCGCTGGTGTTCACGGCGTCCTACACCGTCGGAGCGGGCGTGGGCCCCGTCGCGCCCGGTATGCACGGGCCCGGCACGACCGGAGGCGGCTCGCCGGGCGGCCACGACGGCGGCGGCATGGACATGGGCGGCATGGACATGAACGGCACGGGTGATACGGGCGCGCCTCGCGGAAGCGAGGGCTGATGGCCACCGAACCGGCGTCCGTGGAGGTCGTGACCGACCTCGCCGTGGCCGGCATGACGTGCGCGGCCTGCGTGAAACGCGTCGAGAGGAAGCTCGCCAGGCTGGACGGGGTCACCGCGAGCGTCAATCTGGCCACCGGCCGGGCCCGGGTGCACCACCCCTCGACGACAAGCCCGGACCAGCTCATCGCGGCGGTGGAGCAGGCCGGTTACCCGGCAGCGCTCCCGGAGCCGGCGCGGCGCGCGGCGCGCGAGGACGGCGACGAGCCGGACGACACCCGGCGGGACCGCGACCGGCTGGTGATCACGGCACTGCTGGCGGTGCCGGTGCTGGTCCTGTCGATGGTGCCCGCGTGGCAGTTCCGCAACTGGCAGTGGCTGTGCTTCGTCCTCGCCACGCCCGTCGTCGGCTGGAGTGCCTGGCCCTTCCACCGGCGGGCGGCGCGCGGGCTGCGGCACTCGGCGGCGACCATGGACACCCTGGTCTCCCTCGGCGTGATCGCCTCCTTCGCCTGGTCCTCCTACGCCCTCTTCCTCGGCGGCGCCGGCGATCCCGGCATGCGCATGCCGCTGCGCCTCATGCCCACCGCCCCGGACGGCGTGGCCCATGTGTACCTGGAGGCCGCGGCCGGCGTACCGCTGTTCGTCCTGGCGGGCCGGTTCCTGGAGGCACGCGCCCGACGGGGAACCGGTGCGGCGCTGCGCTCACTGGCCCGGCTGGCCGCCAAGGAGGTGTCCGTACGCGACGGCTCGGGGGAACGTCTCGTCCCGGTCGAGGAACTGGCGCCGGGACACGTGTTCGTCGTGCGCCCCGGCGAGCGGGTGGCCACCGACGGCACCGTCACGGAGGGGAGTTCGGCTGTGGACCTCTCCCTGGTCACCGGAGAGAGTGAACCGGTCGAGGTCGGCCCCGGATCGGCCGTGATCGGTGGCGCCGTCAACGCCGGCGGTCTGCTCCTGGTCCGCGCCACCGCGGTCGGCGCCGACACCCAGCTGGCCCGCATCACCCGTCTGGTGACCGAGGCGCAGGCAGGCAAGGCCCGGGCCCAGCGCCTCGCGGACAAGGTCGCCGGGGTCTTCGTACCGGTGGTGCTCACCCAGGCCGTCACGGTGCTCGGGTTCTGGCTGGGCGCGGGAGCCGACCCGCAGGCCGCGGTCACCGCGTGCGTGGCCGTCCTGGTCGTGGCCTGCCCCTGTGCGCTCGGGCTCGCCACCCCCACCGCGCTGATGGCGGCGACCGGCCGCGGCGCCCAACTGGGTGTCCTGGTCAGCGGACCGCGGGCGCTGGAGGGACTCCAGCACATCGACGTCGTCGTGCTCGACAAGACCGGCACCCTCACCTCGGGACACATGAGTGTCGCCCGGGTCACCGCCGTACCGAGCGGCCTCGGCGAGAAGGAGGCGATCCGGCTGGCCGGCGCGGTCGAGCAGGGCTCGGAACACCCGCTGGGCCGCGCCGTCACCGCGTACGCCCGGCGAAGGGCCACCCCGGACACGCTTCCGGCGGTGACCGGCTTCGCGGCGCTGCCGGGCCGGGGCGTGCGCGGGCACGTGGCGGGGCGGCTGGTGGAGGTGCTGGCCCCGGACGACACGCTTCCGGCCCCCCTGGCCCACGCCCTGCCGCGCGCCGGGAAGGCCGCCCACACGCCGGTCATGGTCCGCGTCGACGGCACGGTGGAGGCCCTGGTCGAGGTCGGGGACGTGCTGCGGCCGGACAGCTACCGGGCCGTGGACCGGCTCACACGCCTCGGCGTACGGCCGGTGCTGGCCACCGGCGACCGCGAGGCACCCGCCCGGGCGATCGCCGCGGAACTCCGTATCGAGGAAGTGCACGCGCGCTGCGGCCCCGAGGACAAGGCCGACCTCGTGCGGCGGCTGCGCGAGGAGGGCCACCGGGTGGCGGTCGTCGGCGACGGCGTCAACGACGCGGCGGCCCTGGCCGGCGCGGACCTCGGGGTCGCCATGAGCACGGGCACGGACGTGGCCATCGGCGCCGCCGACGTGACCCTCGTACGCGGCGACATCGAAGCCCTCGCCGACGCCGTCCGCCTCTCCCGCCGCACCCTGGCCACGATCCGGGCCAACCTGCTGTGGGCGTTCGGCTACAACGTCGTGACCGTGCCCCTGGCCATGGTCGGCCTGCTCAATCCGATGCTCGCCGCCGCCGCGATGTCCGTCAGCTCGCTGCTCGTCGTCGGCAACAGCCTGCGGCTGCGCGCCTGGCGGCCATCCCCGACTCCGCCACAGAGGCCCGCCCGATGACATCCCACGCCTGGATCCCCACCCGCCGCCGGCTTGCGGACACCGCGTCGGCCGCTCTCGCCCCGGTCTGCGCCTGCGTCCTGTCCCTGGGCGGACTCGCGGTCTGGACCGCCACGGGCAACGCGGGCAGTCCCGCGGACATCGCCGTCACCGACGCACGGCTGTACCTCCCCGGCCGGGGCGTCCCGGAGACGGCCGCGTTCTTCAGGATCAGCAACACCGGCGGCAGCGCGGACCGCCTGCTCGCGGTGACCTCCTCGCGGATCAGCGAGGGCATCTCCCTCAGCCGGCACAGGATGACGGCCGACGGAGCGGGCTACCGGCAGATCACGGACTCCCTGGCGGTCCCGGCGGGGGACACCCTCGACATGTCCCCGTTCAGCAGCGACGTGACCGTCCCGGCCGACGCGGACTGGCGGACCGGGGACCTCGTGCCCTTCACTCTTCGCTTCGAACACAGCGGGCGGGTCGAGGCCCTCGCGGTGGTGGTGCGCCCGGGTACGGGGTGAGGCGCTGTACGGAAAGCCAAACACCGACTCTGGCTTGAGTGCAATAAGTTGCCGAAAGTTACCACCCCGCGTTGCGTGCCTGCGGCTTCGGGCTTCTCTCTGCGCGAAGGGTTGACCTCTGGTAAGCGGCGCCGTACGGTCTCGACCGCAAATTGTTGCAGCAAGAACCAATAACGGCCTTCTCCGACAGGGCGCGTGGTCGATCGAGGCTGACCTCTGGTACCCCCCCCACTTCCACACTGGAGCAATCATGGCCATAAAGACCGTGGCCGCTGCACTCGCCGCCCTGGCGGGAGCCGCTGTGGCCGTCACGGCACCGACGCCGGCGCAGGCGAGCGCGCCCGGCGGCAGGGACGTCACCGCGGTGATGTTCGAATGGAACTTCGCGTCCGTCGCGAAGGCCTGCACGGACGAGCTGGGCCCCGACGGGTACGGGTACGTCCAGGTGTCCCCGCCCAACGAACACATCCAGGGCACGTCCTGGTGGACCGCCTACCAGCCCGTCAGTTACAGGATCGGCACCAAACTGGGCGACCGCTCGGCCTTCAAGAGCATGGTGGACACCTGTCACGCGGCGGGTGTCAAAGTGGTGGCGGACACCGTGATCAACCACATGGCGAACGCCTCCGGCACGGGCACCGCCGGCTCGCCCTTCAGCAAGTACGACTACCCCGGCACCTACTCCGCCGGTGACATGGACGACTGCACGAGCAACATCAGCAACTACGCGGACCGCTGGAACGTCCAGCACTGCGAGATGGGCGGCCTGCCCGACCTCGACACCGGCGAGGAGTACGTCCGCAGGACCATCGCCGGTTACCTGAACGACCTGCTCTCTCTCGGGGTCGACGGCTTCCGCGTCGACGCGGCCAAGCACATCCCCGAGGACGACCTCGCCAACATCAAGTCCCGGCTCACCAACTCCGGCGTCTACTGGAAGCAGGAGACGATCGGCGCCTCCGGGGAGGCGGTCCAGCCGCCCGAGTTCTACAACACGGGCGACGTGCAGGAGTTCCACTACGCCTACGACCTCAAGCGGGTCTTCACCAGTGAGAAGCTCGCGGAGCTGAAGAACTTCGGAGAAGCGTGGGGGTACGTCCGCTCCGACAAGGCGTCGGTGTTCGTCGACAACCACGACACCGAGCGCAACGGCGGCAGTCTCACCTACAAGAACGGCGCCGACTACACCCTCGCCCACGTCTTCATGCTGGCCTGGCCCTACGGCTCGCCCGACGTGCACTCAGGCTACGAGTTCAGCGACAAGGACGCCGGCGGCCCGAACAACGGCCAGGTGAACGCCTGTTACTCCGACGGCTGGAAGTGCCAGCACGCCTGGCGGGAGATCGCCGGCATGGTCGAGTTCCGCAACACGGCCGCCGGCACCGCCGTGACCGACTGGTGGGACAACGGCGGCAACCAGATCGCCTTCGGCCGCGGTGACAAGGCGTACGTCGTCATCAACCACGAGGGCGCCACGCTGACCCGCACCTTCCAGACCTCCCTGCCCGCCGGCGACTACTGCGACGTGCAGAGCGGCAAGGGTGTCAAGGTCGACTCCAACGGACGGTTCACCGCGACCCTGGGTGCCGACTCGGCCCTCGCCCTGCACGTGGGGGCGAAGAGCTGCGACACCTCCAACCCCGACCCGGCGACCACCGGGGCCTCCTTCAACGTCAACGCCAACACCCAGTGGGGCGAGAACATCCACGTCGTCGGCAGCACCTCCGCCCTCGGCGGCTGGAACCCCTCCAAGGCCCTCAAACTGGACCCGGCGGGCTACCCCGTCTGGAAGCTCGATGTGTCCCTGCCCGCGGGCACCTCGTTCGAGTACAAGTACATCCGCAAGGACGCCCGCGACAACGTCATCTGGGAGGGCGGTTCCCATCGCACGGCCACCGTCCCGTCCAGCGGCGCGGTCACGCTGAACGACACATGGCGCGGCTGACCGCCCTTCCCGCCGGCGGTCCCTGACCGCCGGCGGGGGCGGCGATCGACGACAAGGGCCGCCCGGCCCGTCGCACCGGGCGGTCCCGCGCCCGGGGCACGGCGGTGCCCCCCGGGCGGCGACCTGGCGGGGTCAGTCCCGGCGCGTGGTCGTCTGCTGTGCGTCGGGTGCGGCCGTCGTGGATCCCCGCACCACCAGCTCCGGCATGAAGACGAACTCGGTGTGGGGGGCGGGCGTGCCGCCGATCTCCTCGAGCACCGCCCGCACCGCGGCCTGGCCCATGGCCTGCACCGGCTGCCGGATGGTGGTCAGTGGGGGATCGGTGAACGCTATGAGCGGGGAGTCGTCGAAGCCGACCACCGACACGTCCTGGGGTACCCGCAGGCCGGCCTGGCGGGCGGCCCGGATCGCGCCGAGCGCCATCATGTCGCTGGCGCACACGATCGCCGTGCACCCCTGGGCGAGCAGCGTCGTCGCCGCGGCTTGTCCGCCCTCCATCGTGTAGAGGGAGTGCTGGATCAGCTCTTCGCTCTTCTCGGGGGCGAGGCCGAGCCGCTCGTGCATCCCCGTCCGGAAGCCCTCGATCTTGCGCTGCACCGGCACGAACCGGCGCGGCCCGACCGCGAGTCCGATCCTGGTGTGGCCGAGCGAGGCCAGATGTGTCACGGCCAACTGCGTGGCGGCACGGTCGTCGGTCGAGACGAACGGTGCCTTGATCCTGGGCGAGAAGCCGTTGAGGAGCACGAACGGCATTCCCTGCAGGCGCAGCTGGTCGTAGCGGTGGGTGTCCGCCGTCGTGTCGGCGTGCAGACCGGAGACGTAGATGATGCCCGATACGTTCCGGTCCACCAGCATCTCGGTGAGTTCGTCCTCGGTGGAGCCGCCGGGCATCTGGGTGGCCAGGACGGGGGTATAGCCCTGGCGGGTCAGGGCCTGCCCGATGACCTGGGCGAGCGCGGGGAAGATGGGGTTGTCCAGCTCGGGGGTGATCAGGCCGACCAGGCCCGCGCTACGGGTCCTCAGTCGCACGGGACGCTCGTACCCGAGCACGTCCAGGGCGGCCAGGACGGATTCGCGGGTGCCGGTGGCCACGCCGGGCTTGCCGTTGAGCACGCGGCTGACTGTGGCTTCACTGACCCCCGCCTGGGCTGCTATGTCGGCGAGCCGCGCGGTCATGGGAATGGACTGTACCGGCTACGGGCTGAGGATGCCCACCAGCGCGAGGGGAGGCGCCCGGAGCGCTCCGCGTGAAAGCCGTTGCAGTGGTGTGTGGCGGCTCCTGCCTGGTCCGAGACGGACACCGGATTCTTGCAGAAATATCGCGCAAGGTCTTTCGGGCGTCTTTCAATCCTGTTACGTTCCTGCCAACCCGGCGCCGCGAGGGAGCGGCCAGGACGAGGTGAAGGAGTTGACATGCGGCGTGGCATAGCGGCCACCGCGCTGGTCGCGGCCCTGACCATGACAGCTGCGGCATGCGGTGGGGACAGCGACGGCGGAAACAACGGCTCCAAGAGCGGCAAGGGGCTCTCTGGCACCGTCACCTTCTGGGACACCTCCAACGAGGCGGAGAAGGCCACGTACAAGGCGCTCGCCGAGGGCTTCGAGAAGGAGCACCCGAACGTCAAGGTCAACTACGTCAACGTCCCGTTCGGCGAAGCCAACGCCAAGTTCAAGAACGCCGCGGGCGGCAACGCCGGCGCCCCCGACGTGATGCGTACCGAGGTCGCCTGGGTCGCCGACTTCGCGAACCTCGGCTACCTGGCTCCGCTGGACGGCACGCCCGCGCTCGACAAGGCGGACGACTACCTGCCGACCGCGGCCGGAAGCACCAAGTTCAACGGCAAGACCTACGCGGTCCCGCAGGTGACGGACACCCTCGCGCTCTTCTACAACAAGAAGATGCTCAAGGACGCCGGGGCGAAGGTCCCGACCTCCCTGGACGAACTCAAGGACGTCTCCGCGAAGATCAGGAAGAAGTCCGGCAAGACCGGCTTCTACCTGCGCGGCGACGACCCGTACTGGTTCCTGCCCTACCTGTACGGCGAGGGCGGCGACCTGGTCGACGCGAAGAACAAGACGATCAAGGTCGACGACCAGCCCGGCGTCAAGGCGTACGCGGCCATGAAGGACCTGCTCGACTCCAAGGCGGCCATCACCGACGCCTCGGACGGCTGGAACAACATGGAGAACGCCTTCAAGTCCGGCAAGGTCGCCATGATGATCAACGGCCCGTGGGCGATCGAGGACGTCTCCTCGGGTGCCCAGTTCAAGGACAAGGAGAACCTCGGCGTCGCCCCGGTCCCGGCCGGCAGCGTCAGGCAGGCCTCCCCGCAGGGTGGCTGGGACCTCTCCGTCTACGCCGGCTCCAAGAACCTCGACGCCTCCTACGAGTTCGTCAAGTACATGAGCTCGGCGAAGGTCCAGCAGGAGACGACCGAGAAGATCAGCCTGCTGCCCACCCGGAAGTCGGTCTACGACGTCCCGGCCGTCGCGGACAACGAGATGGTGAAGTTCTTCAAGCCCGCCGTCGACAAGGCCGTCCAGAGGCCGTGGATCGCCCAGGGCAACGCCCTCTTCGAGCCGATCCGGCTGCAGATGGCCAAGGTGCTCTCGGGTGACACCAGCCCGGAGAACGCCGCCAAGGCCACGGGTGACGCCTTCCGCAAGCTCCTCAAGGACTACAAGTAGGCACGGGAAGGACGGACCGCCCCATGGCTGTCGACACCAGCCGGCCGGCGGCGAAGGCCGCGGGCGCCATGAGCGCCCGCGGCCGCGGCCGCGGCGGCGAGAGGAACCCGGGACGGATACGCAGGGCACTGGGCACCCACTGGTACGCCTGGAGCATGGTCGCCCCCGTGGTGATCGTGATCGGCGTCATCATCGGCTACCCCCTGGCCCGCGGAGCCTATCTGTCGTTCACGGACGCCAATGAGGCCAACGTCGAACGGAACATCGGCGTCAACCACATCCCCGCCACCTACAAGTTCGTGGGCCTGGACAACTACAAGGCGATCCTCACCGACAGCGTCTTCTGGGACCGGCTCGGCTGGACCGTGGTGTGGACCGTGACCTGCGTGGCGCTCTCGTTCACGCTCGGTCTCGCCCTGGCGAACATGCTCAACCGCAAGATCAAGGGCCGCGCCTTCTACCGCACGGCGCTGGTCCTGCCGTGGGCGGTGCCCGCCTTCGTCTCCGTCTTCACCTGGCGGCTGCTGTTCAACGAGCGCAGCGGCCTGTTCAACAAGCTGCTCGAGGGCGGGGGCTTCGACGGGATCTCCTGGCTGAACGACCCGACGTGGGCCAAGGTGTCCGTCATCGCGGTCAACGTCTGGCTCGGCGTCCCCTTCATGCTGGTCGCCACGCTCGGCGGGCTCCAGTCCATTCCGGCGGAGCTGTACGAGGCGGCGGAGATGGACGGCGCCGGGCCCTGGCAGCGGTTCCGCAACATCACCCTGCCGGGGCTGAGGTCGGTGTCCAGCACGGTGGTGCTGCTCAGCGCCATCTGGACGTTCAACATGTTCCCGGTGATCTTCCTGCTCACCCGGGGCGGCCCCGGGGACGCGACCGAGATCCTGGTGACGTACGCCTACCGGCTCTCCTTCGTCATCAGCCCCCGCGACTACGCGAGTTCGGCAGCCTGGGGCGTGGTGATCCTGCTCCTCCTGGCGCTCTTCGCGGTGGGCTACCGCCGTGCCCTTCGCAAGCAGGGAGACTCCTGGTGAACGCAACGACCGCGGACACCCGCAAGACCGCCGACAGCCGCAGGGCGCCCGACACCCGCAGGACCGCCAAGGCCCCGCGCCGGCGCGGGGAGCGCGGCAGGCTCGCCTCCGTCGCCCTGCACGTGTCGCTGATCATCGCCTCCGTCATCGCGGTGTTCCCGCCCCTGTGGCTGCTGGTCACCTCCTTCAAGCCGAAGACCGACGCGTTCGACACCTCGCTCGTCAAGGACTTCACCCTCGGCAACTACAGCCATGTCATCAACGACACCAACTTCCCCTCCTGGCTGCAGAACTCGCTGGTCGTGGTCGGCCTGTCCACCGTCATCGGCGTCTTCATCTCCGCGACCACCGGATACGCGGTCAGCCGGTTCAGGTTTCCCGGGATGCGGCCGCTGATGTGGCTGCTGCTGATCACCCAGATGTTCCCCGTCGCGGTCCTCATCGTGCCGCTGTACAACCTCCTGGCGAAGCTGGGCCTGCTCAACCAGCCCGTCGGACTGGTCGTCACCTATCTCACGGTGGCCGTGCCGTTCTGCGCCTGGATGATGAAGGGCTACTTCGACGGCATCCCCGTCGAGATCGACGAGGCCGGACGGGTCGACGGCCTCAACCCCTTCGGCACCTTCTGGCGCCTGATCCTGCCGCTGGCCAAGCCGGGCCTCGCGGTGACCGCGTTCTACACCTTCATCACCGGCTGGGCGGAAGTGGCCTACGCCTCCGCCTTCATGACCGGCGAGGAGAACCTGACGCTCTCCGGGGGCCTGCAGACCTTCGTCAACCAGTACACGAGCGACTGGGGCTCGCTGACCGCCGCCGCCGTCATCATCGCCGCCCCCGCAGCGGTGATCTTCGGGCTGGTCCAGCGTCACCTGGTCTCCGGCCTGACCGCCGGGGCCACCAAGTCATGACCCACCGAACCGCGTCGACCGGTCCGGATCCGTTCCCCCCTCATCACCTTCAGGGAAGATATGACTCAGCACCTCGCTGAACCCACCACAGGCACGGAAGCCGCCATTCCGGAGGAAAGGCCGGGCTGGTGGCGAGAAGCGGTGATCTATCAGGTCTACCCCCGAAGCTTCGCCGACGGAAACGGCGACGGCATGGGCGATCTGGCGGGCATCCGCTCCCGGCTGCCGTACCTGCGTGAGCTGGGCGTGGACGCCGTGTGGCTCAGCCCCTTCTACGCCTCGCCGCAGGCCGACGCCGGGTACGACGTCGCCGACTACCGCGCCATCGACCCGATGTTCGGCACCCTGCACGACGCCGACGGCCTGATCCGCGACGCCCACCGACTGGGCCTGCGCGTCATCGTCGACATCGTGCCCAACCACTGCTCCGACCAGCACGACTGGTTCCAGCGGGCGCTCACCGAGGGCCCCGGCTCACCGCTGCGCGATCGGTTCCACTTCCGGCCCGGCAAGGGGGAGCGGGGGGAGCTCCCGCCGAACGACTGGGAGTCCATCTTCGGCGGGCCCGCCTGGACCCGCACCGAAAACCCGGACGGCACCCCCGGCGACTGGTACCTGCATCTGTTCGCGCCCGAGCAGCCCGACTTCAACTGGGACCACCCGGCGGTCGCCGACGAGTTCCGCTCCATCCTGCGCTTCTGGCTCGACATGGGTGTCGACGGGTTCCGTATCGACGTCGCCCACGGCCTCGTCAAGGCCGCGGGCCTGCCCGACATGGGCCACGCCGAACAGCTCCGGCTGCTCGGCAACCAGGCCCTGCCGTTCTTCGACCAGGACGGTGTGCACGAGATCTACCGCTCGTGGCGCAAGGTCCTGGACGAATACCCCGGGGAACGCGTCGGCGTCGCCGAGGCGTGGACCCCCACCGCGGAGCGCACCGCGCTCTACCTGCGCCCCGACGAGCTGCACCAGGCGTTCAACTTCCACTACCTGAACACCGGCTGGGACGCCGGCGCGCTGCGCGCGGCCATCGACGTGTCGCTGGACGCGATGCGCCCGGTCGGCGCGCCGACCACCTGGGTGCTGTCCAACCACGACGTCGTACGGCACACCACCCGGTTCGCCGAGCAGGGCCCCGGCCAGGGCCTGCGCCGTGCCCGCGCCGCCGCGCTGCTCATGCTGGCGCTGCCCGGATCCGCGTACGTCTACCAGGGCGAGGAACTCGGCCTCCCCGAGGTCACCGACCTGCCCGACGAGGTGCGTCAGGACCCGTCCTTCTTCCGGGAGAACGGCCAGGACGGGCTGCGTGACGGCTGCCGGGTGCCGATCCCGTGGACCGCCGACGGCACCTCGTTCGGGTTCGGGGACGGCGGCAGCTGGCTCCCGCAGCCCCCGGACTGGGGCGCGCTCAGCGTCGAGGCCCAGACCGGCGACCCGGACTCGACCCTCGAGCTGTACCGCCACGCACTGGCCGTGCGCCGTGAGCACCCGGCCCTCGGCGCCGGCTCGGAGGTCGCCTGGCTCGACGACGTCCCCGAAGGCGTACTGGCCTTCCGGCGCACCTCGGCCACCAGGGACTTCGTGTGCACCGTCAACACCACGGGCGAGCCCGTGCGGATCCCGGCCCCCGGGCGGGTGCTGCTGTCGAGCGCCCCGACCGCCGTGCACGGAGGCGAGGTCGAGCTGCCCGCGGACGGCGCGGTCTGGTGGGAGGCGTGAAGCCGCTGACGCCGCGGGGTGCCGACGGCGGCACCCTGCGGCTCCTGGACATCGCGACGCAGGCAGGCGTCAGCGAGGCCACCGCGAGCCGCGTCCTCAACGGCAAACCAGGGGTGGCGGCCGCCACCCGGCAGAAGGTGCTCGCCGCACTCGACGTCCTCGGGTACGAACGCCCGCTGCGGCTGCGCCAGCGCAGCGCCGGGCTGATCGGGTTGATCATCCCTGAGCTCACGAACCCGATCTTCCCGGCGTTCGCGCAGGTCATCGAGCAGGTGCTCGCCGGGTACGGCTATACCCCCGTGCTGTGCACGCAGATGCCGGGTGGCTCGACCGAGGACGAACTGGTCGAGCAGTTGGAGGAGCGGGGTGTCAACGGCATCGTGTTCCTGTCCGGCCTGCACGCGGACACCACGGCGGACACCGTCCGTTACGCGCGGCTCGCCGAGCGGAAGGTGCCGTTCGTCCTCATCAACGGCTTCAACGAGCAGATCAACGCGCCCTTCGTGTCGCCCGACGACCGCTCCGCCGCGCGGATGGCCGTACGCCACCTCGTCGACCTGGGGCACGAGCGCATCGGCCTGGCCATCGGCCCGACCCGGTTCGTGCCCTCCCGGCGCAAGGCGGAGGGTTTCGTCGCGGCCCTGCACACCATGCTCGGGGTAGGCCGTCCCGAGGCCGAGAAGCTCATCCAGCGCACCCTGTTCACCGTCGAGGGCGGGCACGCCGCCGGCGGCGCCCTGGTGGAGGCGGGCTGCACCGGCATCGTCTGCGGCAGTGACCCGATGGCACTCGGCGTCATCAGAGCGGTGCGGGAACGCGGCCTCGACGTGCCGCGGGACATCTCGGTGATCGGTTTCGACGACTCGCCCCTCATCCCGTTCACCGATCCGCCGTTGACCACGGTGCGCCAGCCCGTGCAGGCGATGGCGACCGCCGCGGTGGGAGCGCTCCTGGAAGAGATCGGCGGAACCCCGGTGCAGCGCACCGAGTTCGTGTTCCAGCCGGAACTCGTCGTGCGGGACTCCACCGCGCAGGTGGCGCGGCGCCACCACGGCGGCGCGTAGCCCGACCCTGCTCGAGGCTTCGGGGCCTGCCCTGATCGGGTGGCGGGGTCACAGTGTCAGCCCCGAAGCCTCGCTCGTGGGCGCCGCCGACCCGGGCGCCGGGCGCGTGGAACCCGGGGTCACCGGGCCCTCGGCGCCGGGCCGGAAGCGTGGTTGAACGTAACACCGCTGCAATGCTTGCGCAAGAGTTTGCGAGCGGGTGTGGGCCGGGTGGCGGCGGGGTCTCGCGGAGTTGCCCGAGCATCAAGAACCGCGTGTCCAGAGGGTTGGCCTCAAGCGGTGACGTTCCAGTAGACGGTGTAGTTGTGGCCGTGCGCGTCGTGGAACGGGCCCAGGTTGACGGCGGAGCCGTTGGCGGTGGCCGTGAAGGCGAGCGAGCTGCCGCTGGTCCGTGTGATCGAGGACGTGTTCAGCGTCGGGAGGGAGCTGAGCGAGGCGTTGCCGTAGTTGCCGGACAGCACCACCGGTCCGTAGGTGACCGCGGCGACGCCCGCGTTGTCGTTGGCCGCCCGCATGACGATCCGCATGGGCAGGCGGACGGTGACCGTGTCGCCGGAGGTCCAGGAACGGGTCAAGGTGGCGTAGCTGCCGGGCGTCGTGGTGATGTTCTGCTGAGCGCCGTTGACGCTGATGGTGGCCCCGGTGGTCCAGCCCGGGATACGGATGCGCATCGGCCAGCTGCCGCTGACGTTGCCGGTGACCTGGAGGGTCGTGGTGTCACTGACCGGGTACGACGTGGTCTGGGTGACCGTGATCCCCCGCTGCGACCAGGCGAGCACCGAGGGCACGAACAGGTTCACGATCAGCGTGGTGTCGCTGTGGAAGTAGACGGAGTCCATCAGCTTGGTGTGCATTTCCAGGCCGGTGCCCTGGCAGCACCAGAAGCTGTCGTAGTCGGTGCTCCAGGTGCCACCGCCCCACGCCGGCCCCACGCCACGTCGGCCCCCCGGGTTGAGCGGGGTGAAGTAGGTGACGTGGCCGTGGGCGTCCGCCGGGTTCTGCTGGCCGATCATCTGGTTCAGCCACGCCCGTTCGTAGTAGTCGAACAGGGCGGCGCGGGTGGGGTCCAGCGTGAACAGCTCGCGGGTGAGTGTGAGCATGTTGTACGTGTTGCAGCTTTCGCACGTGTCGCGGTTCAGGTAGGCGGCGATCGCGTTCGGGGGGCGGAAGTGCTCCGCCTGGCTGTTGCCGCCGATGATGTAGGTGTGCGCGTTGACGCAGATGTTCCAGGCGTTGGCGGCGATGTCCCGGTAGCGGGTGGCGCCGGTGGCCTTGTACTCCCGGACGGCGCCGATCCACTTGGGCACCTGCGTGTTGGCGTGCAGTCCGTTCAGCCGGTCCTGGTTGGCTGCCAGCGGGTCGAACACCGCGCCGTGGTCGAACCGCTGAGCGGTGGCAAGCCATCGCGGGTCGCCGGTCTGCTGGTAGATGTCGGACAGCACGGCGTTCATACCACCGAACTCCGTCCGCAACACCGACTGCATCTGCTGGCCGCTCAGCCGGCCGGTCCGCCGGTCGACCCACCCCGCCAGGTTCAGCAGCACGTCACGGGCTTGGGTACTGCCCATGAGGCGCCATACGTCCAGCAGGCCGGCCAGGATCTTGTGGATGACGTAGTACGGCACGTTGCCGTTGGACAGCGTTCCCGCCTCGAGAGCGGTGAAGTCGGACTCGGGGAAGCCGGCCAGATACCCGTTGCCGAACCCGGCTGCGCCGTTGTTGGCCTGGCACTTGGCCAACTCCGCCACCATATAGGCGGCCTTGTCCCGGCAGGTCGTGTCGCCCGCCGCGGCGTACACCTGCGCCCACGCGGTGAGGAAGTGTCCCTGCACATGGGACCGGAAGGGGAAGGACGGCCCGTCCCAGCCACCGTTGGTGGCGGCACCGCGGGTGGACAACCGGTGGTTGGCCCGGAAGTTGTACAGCAATCGGTCGGTGTCGACGAACCGCAGGTAGTTCTGCGTGCGGTTCTGGTTGTCCAGCCATCGGCTCGCGGTCAATCGGACCTGCGTGAGTTCGAAAGGCTGAGCGGACGTTCCGATGTCGGCGCGGGCAGGGCCGCTCGCCGCTCGGGCCGGGGAGGATCCGACGACTGATTCGGCGGCGGAGGCCACGGCCGTGGCCCCGGCCGCCCGCAGCAGCCGACGGCGACTGACGGAGGAGGACAAGGTGCACCCTTTCCACGATGACCTGTCAGGGCGTGGCGAGTTCGAACCGGGTGACCCGGACCGAGCCGCCGAGCGCCTGGGTGGCGTAGTTGAAGATGGCGAACCGGTAACCCATGAAGAACCGCCAGTCGTTGCCCATGGTGAACGCCGGGCCCAGGCGGATGAAGTTGGTGCCGTCGGTGCTGTAGGAAAAGGTGGCGGACCGGGGCGCGCCGGGGCGGATGTCGGCGTTGGCGCGCAGCCAGATGCGGCCGCCGGAGACATTCGCGCTCGCGGCCTCGGTGCCGGTGCCGGTGGTGTTCCAGTTGCCGTCCATGGTCAGCCCGTTCACCATGACCACCCGGGTCGCGCCGCCGTCGCGTTTGAGGCCGATCCACGCGGAGGAGTCGCGCAGCAGAGCGAGCCCGGCCCGGTCGCCGTCGCGCATCGTGGAGTGGTCGAGCTGGACGGTGGCGGTGGAGGTGGGCCCCTGGATCCGGTGGGTGAGGGTGTTGCGGGCCCAGTACAGGTCGTTGGTGACCGTCGCGGTGCGCAGGGTCAGGCCGTTGTCGACGGACCACTTGCTGTTGTCGGGATTGTGGTTCCACTCCCACTTCGGCTTGAGGGTGGTGCCGTCGAAGGTGTCGACGCCGGTCATGGGGGCGACCTGGCGGGTCGGGAGGGGGCTGGGGTAGGAGGCGCCCCAGGCGCCGTTCACCAGCTGGAGGACGGGCCAGCCGTCCGAGGTCCAGGTGATCGGGGCCAGGACCGGGATCCGGCCGCCGGGGTAGGAGTCGACGAAGGCCATGTAGTGCCAGGTGCCGTTCTGGGTCTGCACCAGCCCGCCCTGGTGCGGCACGCCCCCGCCGGAGACCGGGCCGCGCAGGTTGAGCAGGACCTCGCGCATCGTGTAGGGGCCGAAGGGTCCGCTGGTGGACTTCAGGATGTACTGACCGTTGGCCGGGCGGGTGAGGAAGATGTAGTAGTTCCCGTTGATCTTGTAGAAGCGTGATCCCTCAAGGGTGCCGACGCTCGACGGGGTATTGAACACCTGCTGCGCGCGGACCTGGGTGCGCCCGTCGGCGGAGAGCTGGGCCACGCTGATCGTGGTGTTCCCGTAGGACACATACATCGTGTCGTCGTCATCGATGAGCAACCCCGCGTCGTAATAGGCGTTGTTGATCGTCGTGAGCCTGCTCCAGGGCCCTTCCACGGAGGGGGCGGTGTAGATGTACGACTTGGCGAACTCGATGCAGCCGAGCCAGTAGAACGTCCTGTTTCTCGGGCGGTAGGCGAGCGACGAGGCCCAGATCCCCTTCACGTAGCCGCGTGCCCCGCTCAGGTCGTACCTGGACCCGAAGTCCAGGACCGGCACCGAGTGTCCTGCGAACTCCCAGTTGACCAGGTCGTACGAGCGCAGGATGGGCGCCCCCGGCGAGTAGTGCATCGTCGAGGCCGAGTAGTAGTACGTGTCACCGACGCGGATGATGTCGATGTCCGCGAAGTCCTGCCAGAGCACGGGATTCGCGTACTGTGCGGCGGCGGAAGGGGCCGTCGCCGCGCCGCCGGCGGGGGACGCGGCGGCGGGGGAGCCGGCGGCCACGGGCACCGCCGCCCCCGCGATCAGACCGGTGGCCGTGGTCAGGGCTTTGCGGCGACTGTGCTCGTGATGGAGCCAGGACATGTCGGATCGCTCTCCTTTGCCGTAGGCGGAAGCGCTACAGGGGTGACGACGTGCCGGCGCGGTGGCGGGTCCCCATCTCCGTGCAGATCCTGAATTGTCGTTCGGAATACCGAACAACAATCGGGAGGTCGGACAAGTTTGGATGATAGGCGGCCTCCGCGAGGCGTCAACACCCCGTGCGCCCATCACTCCCGCGATGCCGGGCTCCAGGTCGGTGCCGCTCAACCAGGAGGGCGACTCCGATCTCTGTGGAATCTTCGCGACGACTGTCTCCTCAACGGCCGGGTTCGCGTCGGAGGCGTGGGCGTGTGCTGATCGCTGCCCTCTCTCTTCCGCCTCGGGCGATGTGAGAATGCGGGCGTGGAACTGCGTCAGGCATGTCATGAGGCCGGCATCGGTGTGGTCGCCGCCGGCGAACACACCGGTCCGCCTCGGCTGCACAGGGCAGTACCGGCTCTGTCCGCTCGGCTGGTCGTCAGCCTGGGCGCGCCCATGGAGGTCCGATACGACGGACACGTCCGCCACACGCGGGCGGTCGTCGCCGGGTTGATGCGACCGGGGACCGCCACCCCGTCCCTCACCCTTCGGCCGGATCAGCCGACGGTGTACGTGGAGCTGTCCCCGTCGGCCATGCACCGTCTCACCGAAGTGCCGCTCGGCGAGGTGGATGCCGGGGGTGTCGACGCGGACGACCTCCTGCCCTGGGTGAGCCGGGTGTGCGAGGAGCTGGCGAGTCATCCGGCCTGGCGACGAGAGTGGCACATGCGCGTTCGTCTGCTTGAACGCCTGGAGCGAGCCGGCCGGACCACGATGTCCCCCGACGCCCTCGAACCACTGAAGATCATCGCGGCAAGCGGCGGGCGGGTGTCCGTTGAGGAGTTGGCTCGACACGCGCACCTGAGCCCGCGCCAGCTGCGCCATGTGATGCGGCGCGCGCTCGGCGTCGGGCCGAAATTCGCCTCACGCGTCGCGCGTCTGGCCACCGCTGTGCGGCGGGCCGGCGACGGGGCCGACTCCTGGGCTCGGATCGCGGCCGAGAGCGGCTACCACGATCAGAGCCACCTCGTGCGTGACTTCAACGACCTCATGGAGACGACCCCGTCCGGATGGTTGACGGAGGAACGCCGAAATCTACAAGCCCAGCGCCGCCCGTCCCTGTGACCATCACGCCATGACCCATGAACTACACCCCAAGTTGCTCGTGTCCGACGCCGAGGCGGCCATCGACTTCTACACCGAGGCCCTGGACGCGACGCTCACCCTCCGGGTGGCAGACGAACAGGGCGTGGTGAACCACGCCGAGATCGCTGTGGGAGCGGCGACTCTCGCCTTGGCGCAGAGCGTCGCGGAGTGGGGGTGGCACGACCCCGAGTCGCTGGGCGGCTCGCCCGTCCTCATCACGGTGAACGTGCCCGATCCGGATGCGACCGCAGACCGCATGGTGCGGCTGGGAGCCGAGCTGGTGATCCCCGTCGAGAACCGCCCGTACGGCAAGCGGCAGGGCAGGGTCAAGGACCCCTTCGGGCACCTGTGGGTGATCAGCGGTGATCTCCGCTAGGGAGGTCGGGAACGTGGCCGCGGCGCCATGGTTCGATCGTCCCGCGGAGCAGGCGGCTCTCCGCATCGCGCCGGCCCGTCCGCCGGCACGGGGGAGCCGACCCGCTCGGCGATGGCCCGCCGGTAGTTCGGGCACTGGGTGACGTCCTCGTACTCGCAGTTCAGGCCGCCCTCGATGATCTCCAACGAGGCCCGGGCCCCGGCGATTCTCCCGGAGTGCCTCGGCATCTCGACCACCTGACGCAGGACCTGCGCGCGCGCCTCTTCCAGTGCCGTGACATGGGCCAGTGCTGCGGCGTCGACGGCGGAAGCGGGTGCCGGCGGCAGGTTCCGTACGCTGGCGGCATGCGTATGCGCCCCACGTTGAGCTGGACCCCTGCCGAGGACCTCCCACCGGGCAGCACGGATCCGGGACCGGTCGTCGATGCGCTGAGCACCGGCGGGGTGCTGGTGCTCAGCGGGGCGGGCATCTCCACGGAGTCGGGCATCCCCGACTACCGGGGCGCGGGCGGGAGCCTGAGCCGGCACACCCCGATGACCTACCAGGACTTCACGGCCGACGCACAGGCCCGGCGCCGGTACTGGGCTCGCAGCCACCTCGGCTGGCGGACCTTCGGCCGCGCCCGCCCCAACGCCGGGCACCGGGCCGTGGCCGCGTTCGGGCGGCACGGCCTGCTCTCGGGTGTGATCACCCAGAACGTCGACGGCCTGCACCAGGCCGCCGGCAGCGAGGGGGTCGTGGAACTCCACGGAAGCCTGGACCGGGTCGTCTGCCTTTCCTGCGGCGCCTTCAGCCCGCGCCGCGAACTCGCCCGGCGGCTGGAGGAGGCCAACGCGGGCTTCGAGCCGGTGGCCGCCGGAATCAACCCGGACGGTGACGCCGACCTCACCGACGAGCAGGTCGGGGACTTCCACGTGGTGCCCTGTACGGTCTGCGGCGGCATTCTCAAACCGGACGTGGTGTTCTTCGGCGAAGCTGTTCCGCCGCGGCGGGTCGAGCACTGCCGCGAGCTGGTCCGCGAGGCGACCTCACTGTTGGTTCTCGGCTCCTCGCTGACCGTGATGTCCGGACTCCGGTTCGTCCGCCAGGCTGCTCGGGCCGGGAAGCCGGTGCTGATCGTCAATCTGGACCCGACCCGGGGCGACCCGCACGCCGTCACCCGGGTCGCCCTCCCGCTGGGACCGGCCCTCACCGCCGTGGCCGACCGGCTGGGCATCCCCGGGGCCACACAGGAGTGACGCATGGCGGCCTTGCCCTCACCGAGGCGCAGGCGGCTCGGCGGGCTCCGAGGTCATGGGTCATGACGCGGCGTCGCGCGAGCTGTCGCCGGACCCGGCGGTGCCGCGCCCGGAGCGGCGCGGCCCCGGCGCGTTGAGCCCGTAGTGGGCGCCGATCATCCGCAGCGTGAAGCAGGCGACGGCCGCCCCCAGCGCGGCGGGCACACCGTAGACGCCGGTGCGTGCGCACGCGACGGTGATCCCCGCCCCCAGCAGCGCGGGGATCGCGTACAGGTCCGCGTACAGCACCGTCGGCAGGCGCGACACGAGCACATCGCGCAGTGTGCCGCCGCCGACGCCGGTCACCACGCCGAGCAGCACCGCCTGGGGCGCGCCGATGTGGTACTCCAGCGCGGTGGTGGCGCCGGTGACCGCGAACAGACTGAGGCCGGCCGCGTCGAACACCGTGATCAGTGTCGTGTAGCGCTCCAGGTGCCGCCACATCAGGAACGTGACCATGCCGCCGGCCACCGCGACCGCCAGGTACCGCCAGTCGCTGAACGTCGCCGGGGGCAGCGCGCCGGCGAGCACGTCGCGGAGCACGCCGCCGCCCAGGGCGGTCACCATGGCGAGCGCGAGCACACCGACGATGTCCAGACGTGCCACCCGGGTCGCCGTGAGCGCGCCGTTCAACGCGAACGCGAAGGTGCCCAACAGGTCGAGCACGAGGTGCAACAGTCCGTAGCCATGCATCGTCGACCCCTCACACATCCCGGCAACCGCTGGTCCTGAAGCCCCCGGCACTGTCTCACCAGGTCACGGCGCGCGCACCGCGTTGACCCGAACGGCCGACACGCGATGCGCGACCTGTCACCCCGCTGGCACCCTGGACCCCGGCGGGACCAAGGGCGAGCGAGTGACATCCGGTGGGGCGCAGGCGGAGGGCAACGCTGTGACAACAGGTGCCTGGGACACGGAACAGGGCGCGGTGGTGCTGATCGCCGGACGAGGCTGGGACGGACTGGCGGACCGGCCCTCCGGGCACACCGAGGTGGCGGTGCGCGACGGTCGGATCGCCGAGGTCGGACCCAGTGTCGACCGCGCCGACGCCGAGGTGGTAGAACTCGGCGATCGCATGCTGCTGCCGGGACTGATCGACTGCCACATCCACACCACCGTCGACCCGGGCCGGCTCCTGCGGGCCTTCGTGTCCGACGGGTCCGCGGCGATCGCGCTGCGCGCCTTGCCGGTATTGCGCGACCTGCTCGACCGTGGCTTCACCACGATCCGCGACCTGGCCACCTTCGCCGCCGAGCCGGTCACGCTGTCCCTGCGCGACGCCATCGCCCGCGGGCACGTCGTGGGGCCACGGATGGTCGTCGCGCCGTACCTGATCTCCGCGCGGGGCGCGCACGGCGACGCCTCGACCTTGCTCGCGTCCCACCTCGACCGTGAGATCGGCGCGCTGGCGGACGGCGCGGACGAGATCACGCGCAGGGTGCGCGAGAACATCAGGGCCGGCGCCGACTGGATCAAGTTCGGCGCCACCGGCGGCTTCGCCACCCCCGCCGACGATCCCACCCAGACCACCTACACGCAGGAGGAGATGAACGCGCTGGTCGCCACGGCCCGCGACCTGGGCATCCCCTGCACCCCGCATGCCTACGGCGACGAGGGCGTCTCGCGCGCCGTCACCGCCGGTGTCCGCTCGGTCGAGCACGGCAACCTCGCTTCGGCGTCGACCCTGGCCCGGATGGAGGAACGGGGCGTGTTCCTCGTGCCGACCCAGTTCATGGTCCTCGACGCGCTCGACCACCTCGACGACGACAGCTACTGGGAGGGCAAGGATCCGGCGGAACGGGTGAAGTTCACCCGCTACGCCGACCAGCTCCGTCACTCCGCGCACAACGTGGCCGCGAGCAACGTGCGCATCGCGTTCGGCACCGACGCCGGCATGTTTCCGCACGCCGACAACTGGCGTGAGTTTCCGGCGATGGTCACGTCCGGCATCGCCCCCGTGCGGGCCCTGCGCGCCGCCACCAGCGTCGCCGCCGACCTGCTCGGCCGGCCCGACCTCGGGCGCCTCCAGCCCGGGGCGACCGCCGACCTGGTCGCACTGCCCGCCGACCCCTTCGAGGACATCACGGCCATCGGGGGCATCGACTTCGTCATGCGGGCCGGCGCCGTGCACCGCACTCCCGCACCTGTCGTCGCCAGGTGAGTCGGGCAGGGGGGCTTGGTTTGACGCGCCTTTACCAGCTGTGGCTGCTCACCGCCGCACTCGTCGTCCTGCCGGCAGTCGGGGCGCTGACCGCCCTGCCCGCAGCCGTCCGACAGAACATCATTTCTTGGCAAGTGGGCACTTGCCCACTAGAGTGAACGCATGCCCACTCTACGGCGAGAGCAACCGGAACCGGCGCGACTGCATCAGGCTCGACAGATGGCCGAGTCCTTCGGCATGGACGCGCAACGCTACGACCAGGCCCGACCGGCCTACCCCGAGGACTTGGTGGCGCGTATCGTCGCCGGCAGCCCGGGGCTCGACGTCCTCGACGTCGGCTGCGGCACGGGCATCGCGGCCCGGCAGTTCCAGGCCGCCGGTTGCACCGTGCTCGGTGTCGAGCCGGACGCGCGGATGGCCGACTTCGCGCGGGCCCGTGGCCTCCAGGTCGAGGTGGCGACCTTCGAGGCATGGGAGCCGGCCGGCCGGGTGTTCGACGCGTTGATCGCCGCCCAGTCATGGCACTGGGTGGACCCGGTCGCCGGCGCCGCGAAGGCGGCCCAGGTGCTGCGGCCGAACGGGCGTCTGGCGATCTTCGGGCACGTATTCGAGCCGCCTGCCGAGGTGGCCGAGCCGTTCGCGGCCGCCTACCGTCGGGTGGCGCCCGACTCGCCGTTCAGCAATCAGCCGGCGCGGCGTCCGCTGGAGACGTACCAGGCGGGGTACGCGCAGATCGCCGACACGATCCGCGAAAACGGGCGTTTCGGCGACCCGGAGCAGTGGCGATTCGACTGGGAGCGGTCCTACACGCGCGACCAATGGCTGGATCTGCTCCCCACGACCGGTGGCCTCACCCGGCTCCGCCCCGAGCAACTGGCCGAGATTCTGGGCGCGGTCGGCCGTGCCGTCGACGCTCTGGGTGGCCGCTTCACGATGCACTACACCACTCTGGTGACCACCGCCGTCCGCGCCGGCACCCCTTGACCGGCTGATCCCGTGGCCCGGTCGCGGTGCGAGGTGCGAACGGGGCCACGGGTGTCCTGGATCAGTAGCCGTAGATCATCTTGTAGGCGACCTCGGGGAGAAACTGCCCGGCCGAGGAGCCGGCTCCGACGCCACAGTTGCCGTCGGACTCGCCAGGGGCCTTGATCCACAAGAGCATCTCGGCGCCTCCGCCCAGCCGGGTGGGGGTGCCGATGCGGCGGCCCGCGGGGTTGCACCACTGGCCGTTGGAGCCGTTGCCGTTGCGGCTGGTGTCCACGACGAACGGCTTGGTGTAGCCGTAGCGGGCGGCCAGTTCACTGTTGACCGCGTTGCCGTAGGCGGTGTTCTCGGCGGTGGTGAAGTAGTTGGACACGTTGAGCGAGAAGCCGTGGGCCTGCCGGAGGCCGGCTTCGTGGAGGCGCTTGGCCATGGTCGCCGCGTTCGCCCAGCCGGGGTTGCCGGCGTCGAGGTAGACCCAGGTGTTGGGGGCCTGGCGGTTGAACTGGTCGAGGGCGCCGGTGAGCATGGCCTCGCGCTCGTCGATCTGGGCCTGGGTCATGCAGCCGTAGTCCCCCAGGGAGTCCGGTTCGAGGATGACGACGGCCGGGCGGTTGGCTATCCCGCCGGCGAACTGGGCGATCCACGTGGCGTAGGCGGACGGTGAGGCGGCTCCGCCCGCGGAGTGCCCGCCGCAGTAGTCGCGGTTGTAGATGTTGTAGGCGACGAGGATGGGCAGTTTGTCCTTGGAGTCCGCGGCGCCGGCGTACGCGCCGGTGGCGGTGCCGATGGTGCCGCTCCAGGAGCCGAACCAGCGGGCCATCGGGGTATTGGCGAGGGAGGCGCTGATCGCGGGTGCCCGGCCGTCGTTCGGGTTGGCGGCGACCCACCTCTTCGCGCTGGAGTCGGGGTCCACGTAGAACCCGTTGGTCATGGTGGTCGGATCGGCCGCGTGGGCGGACGGTGCGATCGCGAGCGCCAGCGGCAGAGCGAAGAGGGCTGCCAACAGGGCGTGGAGTCTGCGGCGCATGACTGTACCTCGGTTTCCTGACAGGGATGCGTCGCGCTCTCTTCCCGAGCGTTCGACGCGCTGAGGAAGTGCGGTGGTACGACGTCCCCTGCCGGCGGCCCTCCGGCAGGGGACGACACGTCCGAAGGTCGGCGGCGAGTATTGGGAGCGCTCCCATTGGGAGCGGTTCCAACAGCACCGAGAACCTTTGGGGTGTGGTCGGTATCGTGTTGCGGGCTGGTAGAACTGTCAAGGGTCCACGTACAACCCGTTCTTCACATGGCGAGGACAACGCCCTAGAGTCCGGGTGAAACTGGAAGCGCTCCCAGTTCCCCGGGTCCCTGACGAGCGGGAAGGCTCATGGCTCATGGCAAAAGACGCGCCGCGTCGGCAGCCGACACTCGACGAGGTGACGGAACTCGCCGGTGTCTCCCGCTCCGTGGCCTCCCGCGCCCTCAACAACGCACCGCACGTCAGCCGTGCGAAACGCGAGGCGGTCGAGCGGGCCGCCCGGCAACTCGGTTACGTACCCAATCCGACCGCCCGCGCTCTGGCCACCCGCCAGACAGGAGCGGCCGCCCTGGTCGTCTCGGGAGAGGATCCGTCGATCTTCGCGGATCCGTTCTTCGCCCAGGTGATCGTGGGCGCCTCGGCCGCCCTGGAGGAGGCCGACCTCCATCTGATGCTGTGTCTGGCCGCCTCCGACCGGGGCCGGAAGCGGGTCGAGGAACTCCTTCGCTCCAAGGGTGCCGACGGCGCCATGCTGATGGCGCTGCGTGTGGACGATCCGTTGACCCGTATGGCCGAGGAGGCGGTGATGCCCGTCGTGTTCGGCGGACGCCCGGTCGGTTCGACTCCCCGGTGGTACGTGGACGTCGACAACGTCGGTGGAGCGCGCGAGGCGACCGAGTATCTGGTCTCGCGCGGCCGGACTCGCGTGGCCGCGATCTGCGGGCGTCTGGACACCGAGGCCGGGCGCGCCCGGTACCGCGGCTACCGGGACGCGATGCTGGCCGCCGGCCTCGAACCGTTCCCGCCGCAGGAGGGGGACTTCACGGAGTCCAGCGGAGCCGCCGCCATGGCCGCACTGCTGGCCGGCCACCCCGACCTGGACGGGGTGTTCGCCGCCAACGACAACATGGGGGCGGGAGCGCTGCGCACGTTGCGCGGGGCCGGCCGACTGGTCCCCGCCGACGTCGCCGTGGTCGGCTTCGACGACCTCGCCGTCGCCCGGATCGCCGATCCGCCGCTCACCACCGTCCATCAGCCCATAGCGGCTCTGGGACGGGAGACGGCGCGCATGCTCGTCGCGCTCATCAACGGCCAGGACCCCACCCCGCTGATCCTGCCCACCCGCCTGGTCACCCGACTCAGCGCCTGACGGGCGTGCCGCTGTGCCCTCGGCTCAGGGCAGCAGCCGTTGCTCCTTCGCCACCGCCACCGCGCCGGCTCTGCCGTCGACGCCGAGCTTGTCGTAGATCCGGCCCAGGTGGGTCTTCACCGTGGCCTGGCTGATGAAGAGCGCGCGGGCGATCTCGCGGTTGCCGAGGCCCTGGGCGAGCTGACCCAGGATGTCCAGTTCGCGGGAGGTCAGCGCGGGCCGGGCGGCACCGCGCATGTGGTTCATGACGCGGCTGGCGACGGGCGGCGAGAGGGTGGCGCGGCCCTGGGCGGCGGAGCGGATCGCCGCGAAGAGCTCCTCGGGGCGTTCGGCCTTCAGCAGGTATCCGGTGGCGCCTGCGGCGATGGCGCGGGTGATGTCCGCGTCCATGTCGTAGGTGGTGAGCACCAGCACATGGACGCCGGTGGCCCGGATCCGCCGGGTGGCCTCCACCCCGTCGATGCCGGGGCCGAGCTGGAGATCCATCAGCACCACGTCCGGCCGGAGCTTCGCGGCCATGGCCACCGCCTCCTCGCCGCTGCCGGCCTCTCCCACCACCTCGATGTCGGGCTCGCTGCCGAGCAGGGCGAGCAGTCCGGCACGCACCACGGCGTGGTCGTCGCAGAGCAGGATGCGCACACGGGTTTCGGTCACGGCTGAGGTTCCAGAGGCATCGCGGCGGACAGGACGGTGCCCTCGCCGGGCGCCGACTCGATGGTCAGGGTGCCGCCGAGCTGCCGTGCCCGGGCGTGCATCGCGGGCAGCCCGTGCCCCCGCGCCCTCGCCGCCGGGGCGCCCGCGGGCGGGGCGTGGAAGCCGCTGCCGTCGTCCGCCACATCCAGGACCACCTGGTCGCCGAGGTGGGTGAGGGTGAGCGTGGCCGTCGTGGCACCGGCGTGCTCGCGGACGTTGGCCAGCGCGCCCTGGGCGATGCGCAGCAGCGCGGAGGCGACCCGGTCGGGCAGCGGGAGCGCCGGCGTTCCCACGACATGACAGCGGACCACCAGGTCCACCGACTCCTGCGACGCGCGGGCGGCCAGGGCGCGCAGGGCCTCCTCCAGGCTGTCGCCGTCGGCGAGGTCGGCGGGGGTCAGATCGTGCACGAACCGGCGGGCCTTGGCCAGGTTCCGCTCGGTGATCGAGGCGGCGGTGCGTACGTGGCGGTGGGCGGCCTCGGGGTCCGCCGCCCACACCCGGTCGGCCGCCTGGAGCAGCATCTGCTGGCTGGACAGGCCCTGGGCGAGGGTGTCGTGGATCTCCATCGACAGGCGCTGACGTTCGGCGAGGGTGCCCTCGCGGCGTTCGGTGGCGGCCAGTTCGCGCCGGGTACGGATGAGGTCGTCGATCAACTGCCGCTGCCGGTCGGCCTGGCGCCGCATATGGACGAAGACGGCGGCCGCGATCGCCGCGACAGCGGGCGGCGCCACGACCACTCCGCGTGGTTCCTCGCACAGCGGCGCCCGGGGCCGTCGGGAATGACGGGCCCGGGCGCTGTGATCACCTCACCGCACCTCCTGGGCGTACGGCGCGACGGTGATCCGGTCGATCAGCGGTGCGTGGCGGGAGCGGAGCAGCACCCCGGGGAAGGTGTCCGAGGCGTAGGTGGTGCCGTCGAAGTTCGGCAGTTCCTCGGAGCGGAAGGTGATGGTGTTCTGTCCCTTCTCGAGGTGGACCGGGACGGTCAGCTCCCAGAAGTTGTTCCGGTGGAAGCTGTGGGGGAAGGTCACCCGCCGCGGCTCGCCGCCGCCCACGGTGATGTCGGCGTGGCGGACGAGTGGGTCCGGGTTGTAGTGGGTGGCTTGGGACTGCTCGGGGTTGGAGTAGCGGATGCGCAGCGCGTGCAGGCCGGCCCGGTCGGCGTGCACGGTGAAGGTCGCTGTGTTGCCGTTGCCGGGGTCGCCGCCGATGTCGGTGATCGCCGTGCCGCCGCTCGCCAGGGAGAGCGGGGTGAGCGTGGCGGAGCCGGTGAGCCTGGCGTGCTGGGCCTCGTAGGTGCGCGCCGTGAGCGTGCCCTCGGTGGGTGTGACCGTGAGGCGGTCGACGAGGGTGGTGGACGGGCCTCCGGTCAGTGTCACCTTGTTGATGCCGCCGGAGAGGGAGACCGCGACGCGGTGCCTGCTCCTGGACAGGCGCAGGACGTCGTGGCCGTTGACGGAGAGCCGGGCGCCCGCGCCGCCGAGGGTGTCGACGGTGAGGGTGGCCTCGCGGTCGGCGGGGGAGTAGACCCAGAAGGTGGCGGTCCCGTGGTTCGGGAGCTGGAGCGCGCCCGAGCCGGTGGCGGGGGTTCCGGCGTGTTCGGGCAGCTCGTAGACGGGCCGTGCGCCGCCGGCCGGCCAGGCCAGTTCGCCTTCGTACACCTGGGTGGCGGCGGAGGGCCCGGGGAGGGAGAGGGTGAGGCGGTCGACGATGGCGTCGCCCTGGGTGGCGCGCTTGCCGTCGAGGCTCTTCGCGGCGAGCGTCAGGGTGTGTTTGCCCTGGGTGAGGCGGACCTTGGTGTCCGTGTGGTCCCACACCACCCACTTGTAGCCGAGCGGCAGGTGCAGCTCCCGCTCGCTGTCCGCCTTGCCGTCCACGCGCAGGAAGACGTTGGTGGGGCCCTGCTCCTTCACCTTGTCGAAGGTGTTGAGGGAGTTGGCGAAGACGCTCAGGTCGTAGGTGCCGTCCTCCGGCACGGCCACGGTGAAGTCGAGCGTGACGTCCGAGCCGGTGCGCAGGCCGCCCACGTCGTGGCCGCCGGAGGTGTAGAACTTCGACACGTCGCGCGGCGAGCCCTCCGGGCCGTTCTTCGAGTAGCCGGACCCGGTGTGGGCGGCGTCCTCCGCCTCGTACGAGGCCTGCCAGCGCACGGGCTCGGCCTGGGTGCCCCTCGCCTTCCCGGCCGGGCTGAGGACGATCTCGTACGCCGAGGACTCCTTCAGCTTCGGCAGCCCGCCGTCGCCGAAGTCGACGACGACCTCGCCGTCGTCACCGACCTTCAGGTTCGTCTCGGCGAGCAGCTTGGGGCCCGACGAGTCGCCGACCTGTCCGCTCCACTCGATCTCCCGCACCCAGGCGTGCACACGGTTCCCGAACAGCTTCTCGGGGACATCGGCGAAGGTGATGTGGCCCTTGCCGGTGGACCCGCCGAAGAGCAGCCTGGCCTGCCGCTTCTTCTCGTCCACGGTGGCGACGCCCTGCATGGTGTAGCTCTCGCCGGGGAACGGAGGGGTCACCTTCACCGTGTGCCCGCTCATCGAGGCGTAGGAGTGCAGCAGCCACCACTGGCCGTTGGCGCGGTTCGACTGCACGGCGGAGTCGGAGAGGTTGCCGTCGATGTTCCAGTACGCGATGTCGGCGTCCACCTTGGACTCCTCGATCGCGGACACCCACTGGATCATCTGGCCGGGGACGGAGGTGTGGTAGTTCCACGCGTACTCGTTGAGGTTGACCGGGAGCCGGGTGCCCTCCTGGGGAGTGCCCTTGAACAGTTCCTTCTCCCACCCCCGGTACCTGGCGACGCTCTCGCGGACGGCCTCCGGGTGGCTCATCTCATGCCAGGTGATGACGTCGGGGAGGGTGTCGGCGGCAAGGGTGTGGGTGAGGAAGCCCTTCACCTGGTCGTACAGGACGCTGGTGTTGGGGCCGGCGACGCGGGCGCCGGGCATCCGGTCCTTGATGAGCCTGTAGACGCCGTCCCAGGCGGCGAAGTAGTCGTCCGGGTCGCTCAGCCAGCTGACCTTGTTGTAGCTCCACTGCCCGGTGCCGAACATGTTGCCCTCGGGCTCGTTGAACGGCACGAAGACGATGTTGTCCTGGTACTGCTTCGGCAGGTGGAGGACCTGGTCGACCTGGGTCGCGATCTTCTCCTTGTAGAGCTTCAGCTTCTCCTCGGGGGTGTCGCCCGGCCACTCGTAGGGGAAACCGCGGTGGATGTCGGGCATGTAGATGTACACGTCCCCGTCGGTGGAGTCGGCCAGCGGCCCCACCACCTCCAGGGCGTCGGCGCCGGGGTGCTGCGGGCCGTCCTGCGCCTTCGTGGAGACCGTGCGCAGGCCCATGCCCTCGATGAGGTTGTTGGTGGGGACGTCCGGTCCGTACACGCCGTAGAGGGTGCCGGAGGCGCCGCCGTGGAACGCGCCGGTGTCCGAGCCGAGGTCGACGGTCAGCTGCCCCTCGCGGACCACGGTGACGGCCGCCCGCACCGCGCGCCCGGCGGCCGTTCCCGCCACGGTGAACGTCCCGGGCCGGGCGTAGCTGTCGGGCGCCACGGCGTCCCAGGCGATCGGCGTGTCCCGGTCGTATCCGTCGGAGTAGGACGAGCGGACGGCGGCGGGGAGGGACGGGGCGGTCCCGGTCGCCGTGCGGACCTCGAACGACGTCTTCGAGAGCTGCTGGGGGGTCGGTACCTCCCCGGCCAGGCCGGCCACCTGCTCGGGGGTGAGCGCCGAGTGCCATACGGTGAACTCGTCGATCGCGCCCTCGAGCAGCGGATCCGGGTGGAAGGACTTGCCGATGTAGCCGGCGGCCGTGGCCGAACCGTCCAGCAGATCCCGGGCCCTGATGCCGGTCGGGGCGGAGGAGACCGCCACGCCGTCGAGGTAGGTGGTGAGCCGGCCGGCGGCGGTGTCAAGGGTGACGGTGATGGTCCGCCACTGGTCCGCGGGGAGCGGCGCGTAGCCGCGGAGCTGCGTCTCCGCGCCCCCTCCGGCGGTGGTCACGGACGTCTGAAGCAGCCCGTTGCCGTTGGCCGGGGTGGCGAAGAGGTATGTGGTCGTGTTGGTGCCCAGATCGAAGATCCGCTGCCACGGCGACGTGTCGCCGCCCCACGTGACCCGGGCGGAGACCGTCAAGCTCTCGGCGGTGCCGACGACTTCGCGGGGCAGGCGGACATACGCGCCGGTGGAGGTGGGTGCCCCGCCGGGCAGGGCGAGCGCCTTGCCCCCGTCCGTGCCGGTGACGGACCGGGCGGTGGAACCGTTGACGAGGGTCGCCGTCAGGCCGTTGCCGGAACTGTCGGTGATGGAGCCGGAGTCGAGGTCGTCCTGGTCGAAGGTGTAGCGGGCGGCGGGCCGGGGGGTGTCGGCCGCCTGTGCGGGGGCGGCCGGTGCGGCCGGCAGGCCCGCGCCGAGGGCCGGCGCCACGGCGGCCGGTGCCCGCCGCCGGGCTGATCTGTCAGCGGATGGCATGGATGGCGTCCTCAATCCTTGAGTGGGCGATTTCGGTCGGCCGACCTCGGTCGGCTGCTCGTCCGGGGGAAGGTCCTGCTGGGGAGTGTGAGGGCGGTGCCGGCCGAATCGTTTGTGCCGGAGGGATCGCTTCATCGAACCGGTTCGGGAAGCTAGCACCGGGAAACCCGGTCAGCAATCCCTGTGACGCATCGATGATTGCCAGGTTCTCACTGGGCCGTGAAAGGAATGTCCGGGGTATTGACAGGCGTTCGGGCGGTTCCTACCGTCGCTTCACGCGAACCGGTTCGACAGCCGGGACGCCCCCTCCTCCCGCACCACGCCCCCCGGCCGGCGGGCGCTCATCCTGTGAAGCGTCGAACCGGCTCGAGCAAGGAGTTGCCGTGAACATCGGTGAGATCGCCCGGCGGGCCGGTGTCTCGCGGAGCACCGTGTCCTACGCGCTGAGCGGGAAGCGCCCGGTGTCCAAGGACACGCGCCGGAAGATCCAGCAGGTCGTCGACGAGCTGGGCTACCGGCCCAGCGCCAGTGCCCGCGCCCTGGCCAACGGGCGGACCAGCACCCTCGGCCTGGTCTTCCCGCCGGCCGGGAACCACTACACGGGGATGCAGCTGGACTTCATCGGGAGTGTGGTGGAGGCCGCCGCGGCCTACGACTACGACGTGCTGCTGTCGCCGAGCGGCATGGACAGCGACCGGTCGTTCCAGCGGCTGCTGGGGGAGCGGCGGGTCGACGGGGCGATCCTGATGGAGATCAGACTGGAGGACGACCGGGTGGACCACCTGGCCGCCCTGGACTTCCCCTCCGTCACCATCGGCCGGACCGCCCGCCCCGAGGGCGGTCGGTGGGTCGCGCTGGACCACACCGCGCTGGTGCAGGCCTGCGTCCACCACCTGGCGGATCTCGGCCACCGCCGGGTCGCCTTCGTCAACCGTCCCGAGCAGCTGCTGCGGGCCGGGTACGAGTCCGCGCACCGCGGCCTGGACGGTTTCACCAAGGCGGCGGCCGAGCGCGGGCTGACCGTCCGGACGTACTGCTGCGGGGACGACGCCGCCTCGGGCCAGAGCTGTGTACAGGGCATCCTGCACGACGATCCCGCCACCACGGCCCTGGTCACGCTGAACGAGGCCGCGCTGGGCGGTCTCTACCGAGGGCTCGCCCAGGCCGGCCGCCATGTGCCGCGCGACTTCTCCGTCACCGGAGTGGTGGCCAGCCGCTGGGCGGAGACGGTGACCCCGCAGCTCACCGCGGCCGACGTACCGGCGGCCGACATGGGCCGGCTCGCCGTCGAGCTGCTGGTGGAGCGGCTCGACCATCCCGACGCGCCGCCCCGGCACCATCTGCTCACGCCGCCCATCTCCCTGCGGGCCAGCACCGGACCTTCGGGAGCCACGCCCGAGGCGGACACCCGCGCCGCCACGACCCCCTGACCGCACCCCACGATCAAGCAGCTGCCCTACCTCGGCACCAGCCTCGTCATCGGTCTGGGCACCGTCGTGCTGACCGTGGCCCTGTCCGCGCCCGCCGGTTATGCGCTGGCCAAGCTGCGCCCACGCGGCGGCGGGGTGCTCAGCTTCCTGCTCCTGGCCGCCCAGATGATCCCCGGCATCATCATGGCGATGGGCTTCTACGCCATCTACCTCCAGCTCGGCCTGCTCCAGTCCGTGCCCGGCCTGGTCGTCGCCGACTCCACCCTGGCCGTCCCCTTCGCGGTGCTCATCTTCACCGCCTTCATGTCCGGCATCCCCGGCGAACTGCTCCAGGCCGCGAAGACCGACGGCGCCGGCCCCCTGCGCACCTTCTGGTCGATCGTCCTGCCGACGAGCCGCAACGCGGTCGTCACGGTGTCCCTGTTCGCCTTCCTGTGGTCCTGGTCCGACTTCGTCTTCGCCGGCACCCTCGCGGGCGGCGGCGTGCACAAGCCGATCACCCTCGGCATCTACCACTACATCGGCAACAACAACCAGAAGTGGAACGCCATCATGGCCACCGCCGTCGTGGCCTCGCTGCCCGCCGCGGTCATCCTCGTGCTCGCCCAGCGGTACGTCGCCGCCGGCGTGACCGCGGGCGCCGTGAAGGACTGACCTCCCGGTACGCCGCCACCCCCTCCCGGCACGCCGCCGGCCCGCCACCGCTGAAGAAACGAGTGACGCTCATGACCGCCGCCCCGTCCGGCCCGGCCTTCTCGGTCCACGATATTCCGTTCAGTACGCAAGGATCCTGGTTCGGCATCTCGCCCGTGGTGGCGCAGAAGACCTACGCCGACGACCTCCATCTGGTGTCGCACCAGAACGGTTTGCACGCCGTCCTGCGGTTCGTCCCCCTCGACGCCGGGACGGATGCCCGGGCAGCGACCCGTGTCGAGGCGACACCGGGACTGCTCAGCTGGATCGGCGAAGGCGGGCGTATCGACCTCGCCTACGAGTCACCGGACACCGTACGGCTGCGCGGCGAGGGGCTCGGCCTGCGGGTCCGCGCCGCCGAGCAGACGCTGACCCCCTTCACGGGCGCCTACTTCTTCCGTGACCCGGTGGACGGGGCGTACGTCTTCACCTCGTACGAGACCGGGCGCCGCTACCGGATCACCGCACTGTCCGCCGGCGCGGTCGATGTGTTCGGCGCCCAGGGCCTGGGCAGCGCCGAGCGCGGTCTGGACATCGCGGCGGAGGACGGCGGGGTCTGGGAGGCCGCTGTCGAGGAACTGGACAGCGCACGCCGCCCCTACGCCGCGCGGACGTCCTTCGATCAGGTCGTGGCCGGCGCGCGGAACGCCTTCGCGGCCTTCGCCGACACCGTCGCCCCGTGGCGCTCGGCCGGCACCCCGGCCGCCGAACTGGCCGCCTACGTCCTGTGGTCCGCGACGGTGAACCCGGCGGGCTTCGTCACCCGGCCCGCCGTGCTGATGTCCAAGCACTGGATGGACAAGGTCTGGAGCTGGGACCACTGCTTCAACGCCCTGGCGATGGCCCCCGGCCTGCCCGCGTCCGCCTGGGACCAGTTCTGCCTGCCCTTCGACCACCAGGACGAGAGCGGAGCCCTGCCCGACTCCGTGACCCACTCCGAGATCCTCTACAACTACGTCAAACCCCCCATCCACGGCTGGGCCCTGGGCCACCTGCGCCGACGCCTGCCCGAACCGCTCGACCCGGCGGAGCTGGCCCGCGCGTACGACCGGCTGGCACGCTGGACCGAGTTCTGGCTCACCGCGCGCAGAGCGCCCGGCAGCGCCCTTCCCCACTACCAGCACGGCAATGACAGCGGCTGGGACAACGCCACCACCTTCGACCCGGAACGGGTGGTCGCCACCGCCGACCTCGCCGGGTTCCTGGTCCTCCAACTGCGCGAACTCGTCGGCCTGGCCGAAGAGCTGGGGCGGCCGGACGACGCCCGCCGGTGGAGCCGGACCGCGGACGCGACCCAGGCCGAGCTGCTCGACCACCTCTGGAAGGGCGACCACTTCGTCGCCCGCGGAGCACACAGCGGGAACACCTGGAGCAGCTCCAGCCTGCTGGACCTGATGCCCATCGCGCTCGGCGAGCACCTGCCGCGGCAGGTCGCGGCCGCGCTGGCCGACCGCATCCACAGACACCTGACGCCGTACGGACTCGCCACCGAACTGCCCGGCTCTCCGCACTACGTCTCCGACGGCTACTGGCGCGGCCCCGTCTGGGCCCCCGCCGTCGTCCTCATCGAGGACGGCCTGCGCCGCAGCGGCCACCGGAACCTCGCGGACGAGATCAGCGCCCGCTTCCGGACCCTGTGCGAGACCCACGGCTTCGCGGAGAACTTCGACGCCCTCACCGGAACCGGCCTGCGCGACCGCGCCTACACCTGGACCGCCAGCGGCTATCTGCTCCTCGCCGAGGCCCACGCCCGTAAATCGCCACAAGCCACGCCGAGATCGTCCCGGTAGTGGATCAGGCGGGTGGCCCACCGCTCCCAGGCCTTACCGTAAGTCCATGCTCAAGACGCCGTCGCGGGTCGAACTGTGCCCGCTCACCCTCTCCGACCAGGACGAGTTCTGCGCGCTCGTGCGGGCCAGCGCCGAGCTGCACCAGCCTTGGATGCAACTCCCCGCGACCCCGGAGGCGTTTCAGGCCTGGATGCGCCGCTTCGACGACGGCACCAACCGGGGCTATCTGGTCCGCGTCCGGGAGACCGGCGCCGCCGCCGGCACGATCAACATCAACTCGATCATCCGGGGCCGCTATCAGGGCGCGTCCCTCGGCTATGCGGCCTTCGCCCCGTCCGCGGGGCACGGGTACATGACCGAAGGACTCGCCCTCGTTCTGCGGCACGCCTTCACCGACCTGCGGCTCCACCGGCTGGAGGCCAGCATCCAGCCGGCGAACAAGGCATCCCTGGCCCTGGTCCGGCGGCTGGGCTTCCGCTACGAAGGGGTCTCGCCCGACTACCTCTACATCGCCGGGGCCTGGCGGGACCACGAACGCTGGGCCATCACCGCACCGGCCCCCTGGACACCCGATCCGTCCCTTCCCGAGTTCTGAGCCGCCCGGCGCCGCTTACCGCTTGATCATCGACATCAGCAGCCCGTGGGTCTCGTCGTCGGCGGCGACCACGAGCCCACGACCTCGCCGCCGAACGGGTCGGCCACCGCCGCCGCCCCGTCGCGCAGCGCCACGTTGACGGCCACCAGCATGTTGCCGACGGCGTAGTTCAGCGTGCCGCACAGGGGATCCACCAACCACTGGCGCACCGCGCCGACGGCGCCCTGCCGGCCGCCTTCCTCCCCGAGCACCGCGTCATCGGGCCGTGCGGCACGGATGACCCCGAGGATCGCCTTCTCGGCCTCGATGTCGGCGGCGGTGGCGAAGTCCCCGGCCCCCTTGTCGACGCGGTCGAGCCGCCGGCCGTACATGGCGCGGACCACGTCCGCGCCGGCCCGCGCCCCGGCTGTCGCGACCGCGGCGTCGTCGGAGCCCGCGAATGAGTTGATCATGTCGTGCAGACTATCGAGGCCCGCGGGCCCGGACGAGGACGGCGGCGAGGTGAAGACCTCGTACCCTGATTCCCGTGTCGCCTTCCCGCCTGCGTCGAGTCGCCGTCCTTGTGCTCGAGGGCGCGAAACCCCTCGATGTCGGCATTCCCGCACAGGTGTTCGCGACCCGCGCCAGCATGCCGTACGAGGTGCGGGTGTGCGGCGCGGCGCCCGGCCTCGTGACCGGTGGCGACGGCCTGGCGTACCACGTCGCCCACGGCCTCGACGCGCTCGCGTGGGCCGACCTCGTCTTCGTCCCCGGCTACCGCTTTCCGGACCGCGACGACCCGCCCCAGGCCGTCGTCGACGCGCTGGTCGCCGCACACGACCGGGGCGCACGGCTCGCCGCCATCTCGACGGGCGCCTTCGCGCTCGCCGCCACGGGGCTGCTCGACGGCAGACGCGCCACCACGCACTGGCACTACACGCGGGCGCTCACGGCCAGGCATCCACTCGTCCGGGTCGACGAAAACGTTCTGTTCGTCGACGAGGGCAGCGTCCTGACCTCGGCCGGCGCCGCCTCGGGCATCGACCTGTGCCTGCACATCCTGCGCGGTGACCTCGGGGTGGCCGCGTCGAACCACGCCGCCCGGCGCCTGGTCGCGGCCCCCTACCGCAGCGGTGGCCAGGCCCAGTACGTGCCGCGCAGCGTGCCCGAGCCGCTCGGCGAACGGTTCGCCGCCACCCGTGAATGGGCGCTGCACCGGCTCGACGAGCCCCTCAGCCTCGAAGCCCTCGCCCGCCACGCGGCGGTCTCGCCGCGCACGTTCTCGCGCCGCTTCGTCGAGGACACCGGGTACACGCCCATGCAGTGGGTCATGCGCGCCCGCATCGAT
This sequence comes from Streptomyces sparsogenes subsp. cuspidosporus, assembly GCF_039532705.1. Classification (NCBI taxonomy): domain Bacteria; kingdom Bacillati; phylum Actinomycetota; class Actinomycetes; order Kitasatosporales; family Streptomycetaceae; genus Streptomyces; species Streptomyces sparsogenes. The sequence continues at coordinate 279,382 of NZ_BAAASD010000002.1, forward strand.
CTGGCCCGTGAGCTGCTCGAGCGCTCGGAGCGCAGTGTCGAGCAGATCGCGAACGACGTCGGTCTCGGCACCGGCACGAATCTGCGGATGCACTTCCAGCGGATCCTGGGCACCACACCGAGCGAGTACCGGCGGACCTTCACCCGGGGGGAGTAGCCGACCGCACGATCTGGCGCGATCCTTTTGAACCATGGCGCTCCCGCCACGGCCATCGGCGGATCTTGCACGCGAGGCTGATGGCGAACGGAAGGGACACCATTCATGACTCGCATCGCCATCAACGGTTTCGGCCGCATCGGACGCAACGTGCTGCGCGCCCTGCTCGAACGCGACAGCGCCCTCGAGATCGTGGCCGTCAACGACCTCACCGAGCCGGCCACGCTCGCCCGGCTCCTCGCCTACGACACCACGGCCGGACGGCTCGGCCGCCCGGTGACCGTCGACGGCGACGCCCTCGTGGTCGACGGCCGCCGCATCAGGGTGCTCGCCGAGCGGGAGCCGGCGCGGCTGCCGTGGGCCGAGCTGGGTGTCGACATCGTGCTGGAGGCGACCGGCCGCTTCACGGCCGCCAAGGCCGCGCGGGTCCACCTCGACGCGGGCGCGAAGAAGGTGCTCGTCAGCGCGCCCTCGGACGGCGCCGACGTCACGCTCGCCTACGGGGTCAACACCGACGCCTACGACCCGGAGCTGCACACGATCGTCTCGAACGCCTCGTGCACGACCAACGCGCTCGCACCGCTGGCCGCGGTCCTCGACGACCTCGCCCACATCGAGCACGGCTTCATGACCACCGTGCACGCCTACACGCAGGAGCAGAACCTGCAGGACGGCCCGCACCGCGACGCCCGCCGCGCCCGTGCCGCCGCGGTCAACATCGTGCCGACCACGACGGGCGCCGCCAAGGCCATCGGGCTCGTGCTGCCCAACCTCGACGGCAAGCTGTCGGGCGACTCGATCCGCGTACCGGTGCCGGTCGGCTCGATCGTCGAACTCAACACCACCGTCGCCCGCGACGTGACCCGCGACGACGTGCTGGCCGCATACCGCGCCGCCGCGGAGGAGGGGCCGCTCGTCGGCATCCTGGAGTACTCCGAGGACCCGCTGGTCTCGGCCGACATCGTCGGCAACCCCGCCTCGTCGATCTTCGACGCGGCCCTCACCCGGGTCGACGGCCGCCACGTGAAGGTGGTCGCCTGGTACGACAACGAGTGGGGCTTCTCCAACCGCGTGATCGACACGCTGGAACTCCTCGCCACCCGCTGACCGTTCGCCCCGCTGACCGTTCGCCCCGCCGGCGCTCAGCGGGGCGCGGTCCTGCTGCGCGCCGGGCGGGGTGTCGGGGGCTGCGGGCGGTGGCGCACCCGGCTGGAGCGCAGATGGGTGGCCATCGCCTCGGCCGCCTTCTCCGGGTTGCGCTGCACGAGAGCGTCCAGGACGTGCTCGTGCTCGGCGACGGTGGCCTCGACGGACCCGGGCGCGCTGTTCAGCCGCAGCATGTGCAGATGGGCGTGGAGGCGGTTCACCGCGTCGGCGAGCAGCGGCCGCCCCGCGGCCTGGGCCAGCACATCGTGGAACTCCTGGTCGAGCGCGGCGAATCGGCGGTAGTCCGAGTACTTCTCGCCCAGGTCGGGCTGGCGGCGCATCTCCTCGACGATGGCCCGCAGCCGGCGCAGCTCGTCGTCGCGCGCGTTCTCCGCGGCCAGTGCGGCGGCCCGGGGTTCGAGCAGCAGCCGCATCTCGAACAGGTCGAGCAGGGCGTCGGGGTCGAGCAGGTCGGTGGCGCGATAGCCGGCGTTGGGCCGCTTGACCACGAGCCGCTCCGACTCGAGCCGGGCGAGCGACTCTCGTACGGGGGTCGCCGACACGTCGAGCTGTCGGGCCAGTCCCTCGATGCTCACACGGGCGCCGGGTGCGATCTCGTGGTCCATGATCATCGCCTTGACGCCTTCGTACACGCGATCGGTCAGTGCATCCTGTCGAGTCCCGTCAGCCATGGCATGAATCATAGAGAATCCCTGCTCATGCGGGGTCCGTAAGAACTGTTCGGTGCGCGAGCATTGCCATGCCCTATTTTCCTATAGCATCCTGGCTCCCGCCGTCATTATCTATAGGAAACTGGCTCCGGGTGCCCCTCCCGGGACAGGAGGACGACGATGTCCACCCTCACCACGGCGAAGCCCACCCCCACCGCCGCCGCTCACCGCCGCCGGGTCCTGCTGGCCTCCCTCGTCGGCTCCGCCCTCGAGTGGTACGACTTCTACCTCTACGGCACGGCCGCGGCCCTCGTCTTCAACAAGATCATTTTCCCGTCGTCCGACCCCACGGCCTCACTCCTCGCCTCCTTCGGCACCCTCGCCATCGGCTACTTCGTCCGGCCGCTCGGCGGTCTCCTGTTCGGCCGCCTCGGCGATCTGATCGGCCGCAAACGGGTCCTGATCATCACCCTGCTGGTGATGGGCGCCTCCACCGTCGGCATGGCGCTCGTCCCGACGTACGAGCACGTGGGCGTCCTCGCCCCCGTCCTGCTGGTCGTCCTGCGAGCCGTCCAGGGGCTCGGGGCCGGTGCCGAATACGGCGGGGCGGCCATCCTGGCGGCCGAGTTCTCCCAGCCGCGACGGCGCGGGCTGTTCGGCGCGGCCCCCAGCGTCGGCGTCTACCTCGGCATCCTCCTCGCCTCCGGCGCCTTCGCGCTGGTGACCCGGCTACCGGAAGACCAGTTCCTGGCCTGGGGCTGGCGCATCCCGTTCGCGGCCAGCGTGCTGGTCATCGCGGTGGCCCTGGTCATCCGCCTGCGGCTGACCGAGAGCCCGGCGTTCGAAGCCGCCCAGGAACGCTCGAGGGCCGCCGAGATCTCCCCCGTACGCCAGGTCGTGCGCACCGAGTGGAGGGCCGGCCTGGTCGTCTTCGGCCTGCAGACCGCGCAGAACGTCGTCGCCTACCTGAACCTGACGTTCCTGGCCGCCTACCTCACCGACACCCTGGAACTCTCCAGCTCGACGGGCCCCGTCGCCGTCACCGTCGGCACCGCCGTGACGGCCGTCGCCCTGCCCGTGTTCGCCCATCTCACCGACCGCGTCGGCCGCAAACCGGTGGCCCTGGCCGGCATCCTCTTCTCCGCCGCCTTCGTCTTCCCGTACTTCTGGGTCATCGACCACGCGCACACCTCGCTCACCGTCACCCTGGCCGTCGTGGTGAGCATGGGCATCGGCGTGGGCTGCATGTTCGCCCCGCAAGCCGCCTACTTCAGCGAGCTGTTCACCGCGCGGTCCCGCTTCACCGGCCTGGCCCTGTACCGGGAGGTCGCCGGCGCCGTCACCGGCGGACTGACCCCGCTCATCGCGGTCGCCCTCGTCGCCGCGACGGGAGGCCGCTCCTGGGCCGTCGCGCTGTTCGTCATCGCCTCCTGCGTCGTCGGCGGCCTCGCGGTGGGCCTCGGCCCCGAGACCCGCGGCCGCGACCTCGCCGCCACGACCGTCGACGCCCTCCGGGCCTCGACGGGGACCTACCGCTGACCCCGTAGGGCGACCCCGACGCCGAGCGGACCTCGCGGTCGTGCTCGGCGTCACGGGTGTCGGCGCCTGCTCAGACGCGGACCAGCGGGGTGTCGACCAGGTGCTCGGCCAGGAACCAGGCCTGCAGTTCGCCGGTGCGGATCACCTGGGAGACCAGCAGGTCATTGGTGCCGTCGTCGCCCAGCTCGGCGGTGCGGGCGGCCGCGTCATGGGCGTCCGTGAGGATGGTCTCGAGGGCCTCCAGCAGCCGCGAGAGCATGGCCGGGACCTCCTCCACGCCGTCCGGCGGGCGCGGAATCGACGTGATCTCGGCGACGTGCCGGGGATCGCCCACCGCCACGCCGCCCAGGGTCTGGACGCGCTCGGCGATGGTGTCGACGAGTTCCAGCTGCTCGCCCGCGTGCTTGTCCAGCAGCAGGTGCAGCTGGTAAAAGGTCGCGCCCCGCATGCTCCAGTGGTGCTTCTTGTAGAGGCCATAGAGGATCTGGGTGTCCGCCAGGACCTTGTTCAGGCGCTGGCAGGAATACATGCGCGCCTCATAGGACAGCGCGATGGGGAATTGCTTGACCGTTCCGAACTCCTGGACCACCGGGCTCTTCTGATGAAGCCACGGTTGGCTGCTGGTGGGCTTGTCGGCGGGGGACATAAAGGGCCTCCTGCGATGTTGTGCGGTGGAAACGCCTCCGACGCTAGGGGCCGAACCACGCGACGCGTTGCCCCGGAGCGCACGCGTTGGTGCCCGTCAGCGCACCGAGCGGCGGCCCCGGTGGCCGGCTTGCCGAGCAGCGCACTCCTGCTGATCCCGCAGTGCACGATGTCCGCCCGTGACTCGTCCTCCCGCCCGGGGGCCGTGTGTCAGGTGTTAGGCTCCCCTCGCCTCCCGTGGGGGAAGTCCGGTGAGAGTCCGGCGCTGACCCGCAACGGTGTGCGCGGCGGCCCTGTGGTCCGTCGTGCGAGCCCGATCGCCTGTGGGGGGCCTGTGACCCGTTGACTGCTCGCCGTGGACTGCGAGAGGGGACAGCGCGGCCGGCCCGGCCGTGCGGGCTGTCTCGTGCTCGACGTCCAGCAGGCGGCCCGTGTGAAGGACGGCCTCCACCGTGCGCGGAAGTACAGCCCCCCGCCGGATACCCGTGCTGCCGCTCGGCCTCGGGCTGGGGCTGTCGCTCCTGCTGTCGCTGTGGTGCGGGGTCGGGCTCGGCGCCGCCGGGGTCGGCCGGGCCGAAGTGCTCCGCTTCCTGTGGGCCGGGCTCACCGGAGGCACCGTGCACGCGCGTGACGCGGCGGCGTACACCATCGTCTGGGAGATCCGGCTGCCGCGTGTCCTGCTCGCCGCCGTCGTCGGGGCGGGGCTCGCGGCCGTCGGCGTGGCCGTGCAGGCCATGGTCCGTAACGCGCTGGCCGACCCCTTCGTCCTGGGCATCTCCTCGGGCGCGGCGGTGGGCGCCAACGCCGTCATCCTGCTGGGCGCGTTCGCGGGGCTGGGCGTGTGGGCGCTGTCGGCGTCCGCGTTCGTCTCGGCGCTCGCGGCCATGGCGCTGGTGTACGCCGTGGCCCGGTCGGCGCACGGGCTGACACCGCTGCGGCTGATCCTGGCGGGTACGGCGCTGGCCTACGGCTTCGAGGCCGTCACCACGGTCATGGTGTTCGGCGCGGCCCGGGGCGAGGCCGCCCGGTCGGCGATGATGTGGCTGCTGGGCAGCCTGGGCGGCGCGACCTGGGAGCAGGTGCCGCTCGCCGCGGCGACCGTGGTGAGCGCCTGGGCGTGGCTGTGGTGGCGCGCCGAGGCGCTCAACGCCCTCGCCATGGGGGACGAGACCTCGGCCGCCCTCGGTGTCCAGCCGTCCCGGCTGCGCCGGGAGTTGTTCCTGGTCACCGCGGCAGCCACCGGGAGTGTCGTCGCGGTCAGCGGGGCCATCGGCTTCGTCGGGCTCATGGTGCCGCACGTCGTACGGATGCTGGTCGGCGCCGACCACCGGCGGGTGCTGGCCGTGGCGCCGCTCGCGGGAGCGGTGCTGCTGGTATGGGCCGACCTGCTGTCGCGGCTGCTGCTCGCCCCGGCCGAACTGCCGGTCGGAGTGATCACCGCGGTGGTCGGAGTCCCCGCGTTCCTGCTGCTGATGCGGCGGGGCGGTTACGCGTTCGGAGGTCGCTGAGCGTGCGACTCGACATCGACGAGGTGACGATCGAGGCCGCCGGGGCCCGACTGGTCGACGGCATCCGGCTCTCCGCGGGCAGCGGGACGTTCGTCGGACTCGTCGGACCCAACGGCAGCGGCAAGTCGACCCTGCTGCGCAGCGTGTACCGGGCACTGCGACCGACCGGCGGGGTGGTACGGCTGGACGGCGAGGACCTGCACGCCATGGACGCACGGGCCGCCGCCCGCGTCCTGGCCGCGCTGCCGCAGGAGTCGCCGGCCGAGTTCGACTTCACGGTGGCCGAGGTGGTCGCCATGGGCCGGCTGCCGCACCGGGACCGGACGGCCGCCTCCGACCGGGGGATCTGCGCCCGGGCGATGACACGTACGGGCGTGGCCCACCTCGCCGACCGCGGGTTCCTCGGCCTGTCCGGCGGTGAGAAGCAGCGGGTCCTCATCGCCCGCGCGCTCGCCCAGCAACCCCGGGTGCTGGTCCTCGACGAGCCCACCAACCACCTGGACATCGCCCACCAGCTGGACGTCCTCTCCCTGGTCCGTGCCGGCGGGCTCACCGTGCTCGCCGCCCTGCACGACCTCAACCTCGCCGCCGCCCACTGCGATGTCCTGTACGTCATCGCCCGCGGCCGGATCGTCGCCTCCGGGCCACCGCGCGAGGTGCTCCGCCCCCCGCTGCTCGCGGAGGTGTTCGGCGTTCGGGCGCACCCCGTAACACATCCCGAAACCGGCGCCCTCCAGCTCCTGTTCGACCGGCTGCCGCCCACCACATAAGGACCCCCATGCGTAAACTGCTCGCCGCCGCCCTCTGTCTCGCCGCGAGCGCCACGGGCTGCGGCGCCACCGTCGAGCCGTCCGGGGGCGCGAAGTCCTCGGCGGTCACCCTCACCAACTGCGGCCGGAAGGTGACGTACGACAAGGTCCCCGAGCGCGTCGTCACCAACGACATCGGCATCACCGAGCTGATGTTCGCCCTCGGCCTGGAGGACCGCATGGCCGGCTTCGCCATGCCCGACGACAAGGGAGACCTGGGTGACGTGCCGTGGAAGGACGGCTACGACAGGGTGAAGTGGCTGTCCAAGGACCGGCTCACCAAGGAGAACGTCCTCGCCGCCCGCGCGGACCTGGTCTTCGCCGGCTGGAACTACGGGTTCAGCGAGGACAGCGGCTTCACCCCCGACGCCCTGAAGAAGCTCGGCATCCCCTCCTACATCCTCACCGAGTCCTGCCGCAACGGCCGCGGCAAGTCCTCGCGCGGCGTCATGCCGCCACTGGACGCCCTGTACACCGACCTCACCAACCTCGGCAGGCTGTTCGGCGTCGAGAAGCGGGCCGCCGCGCTGATCGACGGCTTCCGGAAGCAGATCGCGGCGGTGCGGACCAAGGCTCCCCAGGGCGCCGACCGCCCTTCGGTCTTCCTCTACGACAGCGGCCAGGGCCAGCCCTTCACCTCCGGCCGCTACGCGGCCCCGGAGCAGATCATCAGCGAGGCCGGCGGGGTCAATGTCATGCACGACGTGGCGGACTCCTGGACCGCGGTCGGCTGGGAGAGCGTCGTGGAGCGGGACCCGGACGTCATCGTCATCTGTGACTACGGAGACGTGAGCGTCGAGCAGAAGAAGAAGTTCCTGCTCTCCTACGCCCCCCTGCGGGGCGTCTCCGCCGTCAAGCACCGGCGGATCCTCGCCCTGGACTACGCCGACCTGGTCGAAAGTCCCCGTAACCCGTCGGCGATCGCCCGGCTCGGCGCCTATCTGCGGACGGTGCGGGGAAACCGCTGAACACCCCTCCGCCCCGGCCGCGTCCGCGCTCAGCCGCTCGAACCGCGCACCACCAGCTCGGGTTTCAGCACCACGTCACCGCTGCCGTCCTCGAGGAGCGCGAGGGAGGCCTCGACCATACGCCCGGCGGTCGAGCCCAGGGTGGTGAGCCCCGGCGCGGCCGTGTCGGAGATGTACGTACCGTCGAAGCTCGCGATCGCGTAGTCGTCGGGCACGCGCTTCCCCATGTGCTGGAGCGCCGTCAGCAATCCGAGCGCCACGGTGTCGGCGGTGCAGATGATCGCGTCCGTGTCGCCGGGGTCCGCGAGCAGGAGCTTCGCCGCGTCGATGCCGCTGGCCACCGTGAAGCTCGGCATCTCCAGAACCCGGTCGCCCGGCCCGGCGAGCGCGCGGAAGGCCGCTGTGCGCTCGATGCTCGACGACGAGTCCTCCTGGGCGTCGACCATCAGGATGCTGCGGCGGCCCCGCGCCCGCAGATGATCCACGAGGAGGCGCACCCCCGCCGCGTTGTCGAGCCGCACCGACGGTGCCTCGACGCCCCGCGCGCGCCGGTCCACCTGCACGACCCGATTGGACCGCGCGAGTTCCGTGATCGCCGCGCCGCTCCGCTCGAACGCCGCGGGCACGACCAGCACCGCGTCCACCAGCGCGCGGTCCATGGCGCCGAGCTGACGCCGCTCGATCTCCGGACTCTCGTCCGTGTCGATGGTCACCAGCCGCTTGCCCTGCAGATCCAGGCGACGCGAGTACGCCGAGACCAGCTCCGCGAAGTAGGCGTTGGCGATCGCCGGGACGACGAGCGCCAGAGAATCCGTTGACTGAAGCCGCAGCGCCCGCGCCGCCGCGTTCACCTTGTAGCCCAGTTCCTCGCAGGCGTTCCGCACCCGCAGCGCCAGCTCGGGATCGACATTGCGCTGAACACCGGAGAGCACACGGCTCGCCGTCGGCACCGACACCCCCGCGCGCAACGCAACGTCCTTCAAGCCGACGCGTGCGCCCATCTGCATCCCCTCTGGTCCCCGCCGCTCCGCGATGCTACCAGGGGCGTTCCCCGCGAACGGTTGACGCCACGGGACCGGCGTGCTTAGGTTCGGAAATGCTTTTCCCGGCCATGACAAAACGCGTGGCCGCCCGCGTAGGACCTGGTCAGGCCGTGGAGGCAACAGCGGCCCATCGAAAGGCGCCCTTCCATGAGCAATGAGGCTCAGCAAGGCCGGAGAGCCACGGCCGTCGAATCGAACGGCGTCAACCCCGTTCCCGATGCCGAGCGGCGCGGAAAGCCGAGCGGCCTGTTCGCCGTGTGGTTCGCCTGGAACATCTCGATCCTCGGCATCAGCTACGGCATCTTCGTCTTCGGACTGGGCCTGAACGTCTGGCAGACCATCGTCGCCGGGACCATCGGCTACCTCGCCTCGTCCGCCCTCGTCGGCATCCTCGCGGTCGGCGGGCCCCGCACCGGGCTGCCGACCCTCGCCCAGACGCGCTTCGCGTTCGGGATGAAGGGCAACAGGATCCCCGCGTTCTTCGCCTACCTGTCCAATATGGGCTGGAAGGTGACCATCATCACGCTTGCCTCGACCACCGGTGCGAACTTGTTCGCGAAGCTGTGGCCGTCGGTGTTCGCCACCGCGGACGGGTCGAGTGCCACCTTCACGATCGTCCTGTGGTTCGTGCTCGTGCTCGCCGTGACGATGACGGTCTCCGTCCTCGGCCACGAGCTCATCATGAAGGTCGAGGTCTGGATCTCGTGGGTGACCGGCATCATGACGGTCGCGTTCCTCGGATTCATGCTGCCCAAGATCCAGTGGTCGCACCTCGGTGACACCCCCGCGGGCGGACCGCTCGTGTTCATCGGCGGCATCATCATGGCGATGACCCTCGTCGGCCTCGGCTTCCTCAACTACGGCGGCGACTTCGCCCGCTACCTCCCGCGCCACACCCCGGCGCGCGGCGTCATCGGCTGGACGGTCGCCGGACTCAGCCTGCCGGTCGTCATCCTCCTCGCCATCGGCGCGCTTCTCGTCGGCGGGGATCCCAAGCTCGGCGCCGCCACGGCGTCCGACCCCATCGGCGCCCTCACCGCGCTCCTGCCGATGTGGTTCTTCGTGCCGTTCTCCATCGTGATCGTCATCTCGCTCGTCTCGGCCGCCATCACCGGCATGTACAGCTCCGGCCTCGCGCTCATGGCGGTCGGCGTGCCGCTGCGCCGCTCCGTGACGACCGCGATCAACGCGGTCATCATCGCGGCGGGCGCCTTCTACCTGCTGTTCATCTCCACCTCCTTCCTCGCGACGTTCCAGTCGTTCCTGTCGCTCATCGCCGTGATGATGGGCACCATGGGCGGTGTCCAGCTCGTCGACTTCATCCGCCAGCGCCGTATGGACTGGAACACCGACATGGCGAACCCGCGTGGCCACGGCGGCCGCGACGGGCGCTGGACGGCGATTCTGAGCCTGATCGTCGGCACGGTCGTCGGCATCGGCCTGGTGACGAGTTCCGACCCGAACTTCCGGAAGATCACGGGATTCCTCCTGACCGAGGAAGGCCGCACCGGAGTGTTCGCGTCGAGCGGGCTCGGCATCGTCATCGCCATGGTGCTCGGCGCCGCGCTCTACGCGGTCCTCACGTTCGGACTCCGGCTGGACCCCAAGCCCGACTACTCGCTGGTGACCGCGGGAGACGCCGCTCGCCGGGAGGGCCGTGGTGAGGTCCCGACTCCGGACGCGGCCGGAAGGGGCTGACACCGTTGTCCGCACAGGAGACCGCGCTGCGGCGCTTCCGGAACCCGGACCCGTGGCACGCGCCGGCCGCCTACTGGTTCTGGCACCGGCTGCCCGACGAGGACACGGTCCGCGCCCAGGTGCGCCAGATGCACGACGCCGGGATCCGGAGCTTCCAGGTGCAGGCGCGGTTGTCCTACCCGATCGAGGGCTACCTGGACGAGGACTACCTCGCCGCCTGCCGCGTGGCCGTGGAGACGGCCGCCGAACTCGGCATGATCGTCGGCATCTACGACGACTACAACTGGCAGACCGGTCACGCCGCGGGCCGCGCCGTGACCGGCCACGACGAGTTGCGTGAACGCCACCTCTTCTGGGTGCGGATCCCCGCGGGGGCGCGCGACGGCGTGCTCAGCGGAATCCGCTCGGCGACGGAGAACCTCGGCCCCGCCGCGATGGACTGGCACTACGAGGGCGGGGTCGTCGCCTGGGCCGACTGGCGGGTCGAGTACGCGCTGGTCGTGGCAGGGGAGCGGGGCACGGCCGCCGAGCGGCCCGGGCTCGTCGACCGCGTGGACGGCGCGGCCGACGGATGCCGCCTCCGCCTCGCCGAGCCCGTGCCGGACGGCGCGGAGGCGATCGTGTTCGTCTCCGCCCGCTGCGCGACCTCCCGGCTCGTGAACCCGGTCGACCCGCTCGCCGTCGACCGCTTCGTCGAGGCCGGCTACCAGCCCTTCGCCGACGCCCTCGGCGAGTTCTTCGGCTCCACCGTCGCCTACATGTTCTTCGACCAGCCGCACGCCGTGTACTACGACTGGGCGGAGCGCACCGGAGACCTGCGTTCGGCGATGCCGTTCCACGAGAGCCTGGCCGCCTCCATCCGGGAGCGCTGGCGCGAGCGGACCCCCCAGGTGCTCGCCGCCGTGCTCGACGGGGACGACCCGGAGCGGCTGAGCCTCCGGGCCCAGTTCTACGAGCACTTCAGCGGCTACGCGATGGAGACGTTCCTCGGCAGGCTGCGCGCCTGGAGCCACGCCCACGGCCTGCGGCAGACCGGCCATGAAGTCCTCGGGCACGTCGGCGGGTGGGCGCTCGACACCGCGTTCACGAACTGGGACCTGCGCGTGAACTTCGGGCTCGACCACTTCGGCGTGGACGGTTACCGCGACCTCACCGCGGTGGACGCGCAGGACGCACTGGTGCAGCTCAGCCCCGTGTTCGGCGACTCCGTCGCCCGCCACCACGGCCGCGGCGGGACGATGGTCGAGCAGTACTTCCTCACCCCGCCCGAAGGCGGGACCCCGTGGTCCGGCCACTGGGGGCTGAGCCTGGAGGAGCTGCGCACCACGGCGATCAACCACCATCTGCAGGGCATGCGGCAGATGATCTTCCATGGCTTCTACCAGACCCACGGTCACGGTGACGATCACGAGTCGATGCGGAACCCACGCTTCGACTTCCCCCCGGGCATCAACTTCGAGCCGTGGTTCGCCGACCACCACCTGCCGTTCGCGCTCGAGAGCGCGCGGCTGAGCGAGTTCCTCGACCCGGTGTCCCCGCAGTGCGATGTCGCGGTCCTGTACCCGTTGCGTACGGTGTGGACGGCCGGTCAGCTCGGCGAGCAGGCGTCGGTGCTGGGCGCATGGGCGCGCGCGCTCACCGAGGCCCGGGTGGGCTTCCACCTCGTCGACGAACGCGATCTCGAGGCCGCCGCCGTGGAGGAGGGCGCGGTGTGCTTTGGGGACCGCCGGTACCGGGCGCTCGTCCTTCCCGCCGTGACGACGCTGCGCTCGGCCGCGTCGCTGCGCCGGCTTAGCCGTCTGGCCGAATCGGGGGTCCGGGTGCTCGCCGGCGGCGCGACACCCGCCGTCTACCAGGAGGGCCCGCAGACCGCCGCGGCGGACTGGGCAGCCCTCGCCCCGGCCGTGGAGGTGTTCGACGCGGTCCCCGCGGAGACGGTCCTGCGCGGGCTCGGCGCGCGGCGGGAGCGGACCGAGCCGACGCTGCGCGTGCCCGCGGGCTCGGCGGTGCGCTGGCGCGGCGGTCCGGACGCGGCCGACGGCTTCCGCTTCGCGTGCTTCGCCGAGGTCGCAGGGACGGTGGAGCTCCTGCTGCCCGACGGGCCGTGGCGGCTCGAGGAGTGGGTGGCCGCCGACGGCACCGTACACGCCCTCGACGCGGCCGGGGGCCCGGTCGTGCTGCGGCTGGAGCAGAACGAGTTGCGCCTGTTGCGCGTGTTCAGGGACACAGAGCACGCTTCCGGGCGGGCGGACGCCACGGAGGGTTCCGGGGTCGCGGCCGGTCACGGCACGCCGGAATGGGAACGGTCGGCGCCGGAGGAACTGGTCTCCGGCTGGCTGCTCGAGATCGCCGACGACGCGTACGAGGAGGCGGGAAGCCGCCGCGACATCGCGGTGACGTGCGGCTGGGAGCGTCAGGGCCTTGCGACGTTCGCGGGCACCGCCGACTATGTGCGGCAGGTCGAGCTCGACGCGCCGGTCCCCCTGGAGCTGGTGCTCCCGGCTGTCGCCGGAGCCGTGGTGGTGTCCGTGAACGGCGTGCGGGTGGGGGAGCGGGCCTGGGCGCCGTACCGCGTCACGATCCCCGCCGACGCCCTGCGGCCCGGGGGGAACGAACTCCGCGTCCGGGTCGCGCCGTCGGCGGCCAACCGCTACTACGCCGGGACCGGACTCCGCGCCGAGCCCGAGCCGTGCGGGCTGCTGGCGCCGCCGCTGCTGAGCCGCTCCCTCGCGCCGCCGGACCTCGGTGGTCGCCGGGCGGTCAGCGGGACCGCGTCAGAACAGCCGTCCCCTTTTCGTGGTCAATGAATTCGGAGGACCAATCCGGATACTGACGGCACCAGCGCTCGACTATCCGCAGCTCGTCCGGGCGGCTCGCGTCGTCCATGAATATCCGCGCCTCGCCGTTCGTCTTCGATTCGAGCAGAGGGAGTGCCGGATACCTGGAAAGCGGCTGCAGGAATCCCGGGGGCCCGTCGACCACCACCATGTCGCAGTTATCGACGTCTTCCAGCCGCGCCGGGTCGTACCACTGCCATCGCTCCCCTTCGATGTCCACCTCGACCAGGGGGGCGATGCGCACCTGTGCGTACTCGCTCAGCCCTTGCTGCCGCAAGGTGGCGGCTGTCGCACTGCCGAAGTCCTTGTCGTGATCAATCGAGACGATCTTCCCGGGGATCTCGAAGTGGCGCAGCGCGTTCGCCATCCAGACCGTCGAAGCGCCGCTTCCCAGGTCCAGGACGGACAGCGGGCGACGCTCCTGGATGTGTGAGACCAGGAAGAGCAGGAAATCGGGCGAGGCCGTCCACTTCGTGGGTCGTGGCATGGCGTGCTTGACGGGAATGATTCCGTAGAGATTCGTCAGCGCCTCGACTTGTCTGAAGCGGTTTTCCATGACCTGCCGAAGGTCGGCGATTTCCCTCAGGATGTCATCCATCGACGTCATTATTCGTCTTTCATCCGTGGCCGTAATCGCACGAATCCTATCTCGCGCGCGCCGCCGACAACGGGCGTCGGCGGCGCGGTGGCTCTTCCGGAGCGGGACGGTGTCAGGCGAGTCCTTCCTCCTCGGTGAGGCGCCGCCCGATCCGCCGCACCAGGGCCGGGGAGAGCAGGACAGCGGCCAGGGCCACCGCGATCCAGGCGCCGGCCGTGATCGGCAGCCAGAACGCCGCACCCGTCGGGTAGGGCACGACGTTGCGGTAGAGGGTGTAGCCGAGCACGGCCACGCTCGCGGCCGGAATGACCAGCTCCCAGCGCGGCACCCGCCGGGTGCGCAGCAGCATCCCCGCGGCGCCCACCGTCGCCAGCAGGTAGACCACCAGCACGATCAGGGTGCCCACCGTCCCGATCCACGCCCACGGCAGGGCGACCGGCACGCGGGCCACCCAGCCGAACACCACCACGGACACCAGCATCACGGCGGAGGCCACGCCCACGGCGCCGACCGGCGTGCCGTACCGCTTGGACACGCGGGTGACCACGGTGTCCTTCGTCGTCGCCGCCCTGGACAGGGACAGCAGCATCCGGGAGGCGCCGATCAGGCAGCCGATCGCGCCGCCCAGCGCCGAGACCGTGGTGCCGACGGCGACGATGTCACCGACCCAGGCGGACAGATAGGTCCCGCCCAGGTCCCCGTACAGGGAGCCGCTGTTGTGCAGTCGGGCCAGGTCCGAGGCGCGGGTGCCGAACCCCATCACTTCCACCGCGCTGGTGACGATGTAGAAGACGCCGCCGATCAGGACGGTTCCGGTGACGGCTCGGGGGATGGCGCGGCGTGGTTCGCGGGCCTCCTCGCCGAGCGTGGCCGCGCTCTCGAAGCCCGCGAAGGCCAGGAAGCCGAACACGGCGCCGAGGAAGAGTGCCGAAGTGCCGGTGGATTCGGCGGGCCGGAAGACGGACAGGGTGCACTCCTGACCCTGCGGGCCGTGTCCGGTGCTGATCCGGTAGATCACCACCGCGCTGATCAGCAGGATGAGTACGACGGTCGCTCCCTCGATCATCAGCAGCAGGTCGGCTCCGCGCCGGGCCGGGAACACCGTGATCACCGCTGCGGCCAGCAGGACGATCAGGGCGACCAGATGGGGCAGCCAGTTCGGCGGGTCGGAGGACAGGCCGAGGGCGAGGACGACGGCCGCGCGCTGGTCGAGCGCGTCGAGGCGTTCGCCCCCCGCTACACCGACAAGCTCTCCGTCTTCGACACCGCCGCCTTCGAGCTGCCCGGCGTCAGCGGCCGCACCCGATCGCTGATCTCCCCGGTGCTGCTGGCCACGGCCTTCGAGCGGGTCAGCGCCCACCTAGTCTTCGTCGATCTCTATTTCCTGCGAAAGATCGTCCGACCCGGCGGGCTGATCGTCGTCGACGACGACTGGGCGCCGTCCGTGCGAACCGCCGTGCGCTACTACGAGCAGAACCTGGGGTGGACGGGAATTCCCGGCGCATTCCCCGGCGAAACCGCGACGGCGGTGGGCTCCGGTCCCCGGGACGAACCAAGGATCCGCTGCAAGGCGCTGCGCCTGCCCGATCCTTCCTCCGAGCCGCCCTTCGAGGACTTCCACGCGTTCTGAGGGCCGGAAGGCCGCTTCCCGTCAGGAGGTCTCGGAGTCGGGGATCAGATGGATCGCGGCCTCTTCGGCCGAGGCCCCGGCCCCGTCCAGGCCGATGTCGAAAGCGACCAGGTCGGACTCGGTGTTCTCATGGGCGCCCTCGTCCGGCCCGATCAGCCGTCCGGCGCGCTCGTCGCCGACCTCGTCGTCGATGGGCTCACCATCGGTGTCCCAGGTGTCCCCGATGCCGTCGCCCTCCGGCACGGCGATGTCCGGAACCTCCTCGGCAAGGCGCTCGTCCAGACTCTCCCCACGCCGCTGCTCCGCCGCCGTGACACCGGTGTGCTCCACGGCCCAGGGCCTCTCCGGGGGCGAGTAGCCCTCGTCCAGGGCCTGGTCGCCGGCCCGGTAGTCAAGGGTGTCCGACGCGTCCAGCAGCCCGACGTCGTCCTGCACCTCCGACCCATCCGGCTGGTAGACCTCGTCCCCCATCGCTTCGTCGGCCATTCGTTCGCGCTCCAGAGTCGTTCGGGGGCGGAAAGCTGGAGGCAGCTCTCCCACCAGTCTTGCACTGAACCCGTGCCGCCTCGGCAATCCGGCAACGGTGACGGACACAAGTGTCCCAGCCGTTTTCCGCGCCACCGCCACGAACCGAGATAGCGTGCGCTCCTGGGCAACAAGAGGGCGCGCGTGGGATACGCGACGCGTTGGACTCCGGCGCCACGGTGGCACCACCGGTCACCGTGAGTGGCCGGACATGAGCCGTCGGTGTCCCCGGTGCCGTACGTGGCGCCGACGGCCGGGCTTCGGATCGTTCTGTTTCCGGCGCGATCACGAGAGGAGAACTCAGCCATAACGAGTCGCTGATCCCGAAGCCGCTGCGCACCCTGACCGAAGCCAGTGGCGGCGCCCGCCTGCGGGACACACTGCGGTGCTTCCTGGAGAAAGCCGTCGCTGATCCTGTCGGGGGCGACGTCGACCGACGAGGCGGACCACGGCCGCGCCCCGGGCGCCGTCATCCCGGCCTTCCCCATCTCCCGCGGCTGCTTCCGCCGCTCCAACGCCCTGTACGCCTTCTTCCTCGGTGCCGTCCCGGCAGGGATCAGAGCGTTCCCAGAAGTCTGACGAACAAGGGGTTGACGCTCCCCAACGCCCGTGAGAACGTTCTCTCACTTCACTCCGAGAGAACGTTCTCACAAGGAGGAGCCGGGCGCGATCCGACGCCTTCGCCAGCCATGCGGCCGCTCGGCCGTGCTGTCGGCGGGGGTCGGCAGGCGCCCGTTGCCATCGGCCGCCGATCGTGGCCGTCCGGCCTTGTGGAGCATGTCGTCACATCTGATCACCGTCCGGAGCTCTGTAGACGCGCCCGGGCTCCAGCACACGCACGACGTTCCAGCACGCATGGAGGAAAAATGGGGAAGTTCCGGTCGGTAAGAGGGGTGGTGCTGGCCGTGGCGCTGCTGTCGTTCACCGCGGTCGGCTGCGGTTCCGGTTCGTCCACGGGACAGGCCGGATCGGCCGCGAACACGTACGGAGTCGGCACCGGTGGCACGCTGAAGATCGGCACGTCGAACAACACCAAGCCGTACACCTACCAGGAGAACGGCAAGCTGGTGGGGTTCGACGTCGACCTGATCACGGCGGTGGCCCACAAGCTCAAGCTCAAGCCGCAGTTCGTGTCGCTCGAGTTCGCGGGCCTGCTGCCGGCGGTCAACAACAAGCAGTTCGATGTCGCGGCGGCAGCCGTGGGCATCACCCCGCCGCGCAAGAAGATGGTCGATTTCTCCGACGGCTACCTCGCCGGCTACTTCGGGGTGCTGACCCGCCCGAAGAGCGGGATCACCTCGGATGTCGCCAGTGTGAAGGGCAAGCGGATCGCGGTGCTGCAGGGCTCGATCTCCGACATGAACTCGGGCACGTTCATCCCGGGGGCGCAGATCGTCCGCTTCCCCGACAACAACACGGCCGACCTGGCGCTGAAGAACAACCGTGTCGACGGGTTCTTCAACGACTTCGAGCCGAACCTCGCCATCACCAAGAAGTACCCCGACCTGCACCTGAAGCAGCCCATCACCGTCCCGGCCACCGACTTCCCCGCCGGATGGGCGGTGCGCAAGGGCAACACCAAGCTGCTGAGCGGCCTCAACCGGGCGCTCAAGGAAGTGGTCGCCGACGGCACGTGGCTCAAGCTCTACAAGAAGTACTTCCCGCAGGACCCGGTGCCGAGCAGCAGTGAGCTGCCCCCCTACACCGCCAAGGGCTAGCCATGAACGACCTTCTGCACAACTTCTTCGACTGGCAGCTGATCGGTGATGTCCTGCCCGACCTGCTGACCTACGGACTGCGCAACACCCTGATCCTGTCGGTGCTCTCCGCGCTGCTGGGCAGTGTCATCGGCATGGTGCTGGCGATCATGAGCCTCTCGTCCCGCCCGTGGCTGCGGGCACCCGCCCGGGTCTACACCGACATCTTCCGTGGCATGCCGGCCGCGCTGACCATCCTGATGATCGGCGAGGGGGTCTTCTCGGCGCAGATCAGCTGGCTCGCCTCGCCGTATCCGGTGGCGATCCTGGCGCTGAGCCTGATGTCCGGCGCGTACATCGGCGAGATCTTCCGCTCGGGCATCCAGAGCGTGGAGAAGGGGCAGGGCGAGGCCTGCCGCGCCCTGGGTATGACGCACGGCCAGGCGATGCGCCTGGTGGTGGTGCCGCAAGGGGTGCGCCGGGTGCTGCCGGCGATGGTCAACCAGTTCATCGCCATCATCAAGGACTCCAGCCTGGTGTACTTCCTGGGCCTGATCACGAGTCAGCGCGAGCTGTTCCGGATCGGCCAGGACGACTCGGTGGCGACCGGCAACCTGTCGCCGCTGCTGGCCACCGGCCTGTGCTACCTGCTGCTGACCGTCCCCCTGACGCACCTGGTCAACTACATCGACCGGCGGCTGCGCGACGGGTCCCGCCGGCCGGCCGCGACGCCCGAGGAGCCCTCGCTCGTCGATCCGAAGGAAGTGCTCGTATGAAGACGCCGGACCTGACCGCCGCCTCGGCGTCCGCCACCGACACTCGCTTCGCGGGCGCCTCGCTCGAGGCCCGCGGCGTCCGGATGAGCTACGGCTCGGTCGAGGTGCTGCGCGGCGCCGACCTGACGGCGGCGGCCGGTGAGGCGGTGTGCATCATCGGGCCCTCCGGTTCGGGCAAGTCGACACTGCTGCGCTGCCTGAACGGGCTGGAAACCCGCTCCGCGGGCGACATCCTGCTCGACGGGGAGGACACCGCGGCGATGGACATCAACGTGCTGCGGCAGCGAGTCGGCATGGTGTTCCAGCACTTCAACCTCTTCCCGCACAAGACCGCCCTCCAGAACATCACGCTCGCACTGCGCAACGTCAAGAAGATGTCCCAGGAGCAGGCGGTCGGGATCGCCCGGCGGCGGCTGCGCGAGGTCGGCCTGTCCGACCGCGGCGACCACCGGCCCGGCCAGCTGTCCGGCGGTCAGCAGCAGCGGGTCGCCATCGCACGGGCCCTGGCGATGGAGCCTCAGGTCATGCTCTTCGACGAGGTCACCAGCGCGCTGGACCCCGAGCTGGTCAAGGGGGTGCTGCAGTTGATGGCCGACCTCGCCGGCGCGGGCATGACGATGGTGGTGGTGACGCACGAAATGGGGTTCGCCCGGCAGGTAGCCGATACGGTGGTGTTCATGGACGCCGGAGTCGTAGTGGAGTCAGGGCCGCCCGAGCAGATCTTCGAAGCCCCGCAGTCGCCGCGGCTGAAGAAGTTCCTGTCGCAGGTGCTGTGATGGCATCGACGAAAACCGGGGCGCAGGGCGGCCGCAGACGCCCGACGGTGGCCGATGTGGCCCGCGAGGCAGGCGTTTCGGTGGCCACGGCAGGCCGGGCGCTCGGCGACTACGGCCGGGTCGGCGACGCCCTGCGCGACCAGGTGCGGGCGGCCGCCGCGCGGCTGGGCTACTCGCCCAACGGCGTCGCGCGCAGCATGCGGTCCGGCGGTACCCGCACCATCGGTTTCGTCGGCGTCGACATCTCCAACCCGTACTTCGCCACCGCGATGCGCGGCATCTGCGACGTCGCCCGCAAGGAGGGCTACGAGGCGATCCTGGCCAACAGCGACGACCGGCTGGACATCGAGCGAGCAGCCGTCAAGGTGCTGCTGGAGAAGCAGATCGAGGGCATCGTCGTCGCGCCGAACGCGGTCATCGACGTCGGCCATCTCCAGCGGGCCCAGGAGCTGGGTGTCCCCGTCGTCCTGCTCGACCGGCACAGCGGCGTGCTCGACGCGGACAGTGTCGTCATCGACAACGAGGCGGCCGCCCGTGAGGCGGTCTCGCACCTGCTGCGGCTGGGCCACCGCCGGGTCGGGATGCTGTTGTGCGTGGATCCCTCCGAAAGCCCGGAGCTGGTCAGGCGGGCCGGCACCGGACGGCTGGAGGTACACGGCGCGGCCCGTCCCTCGATCGACCGCATCCGCGGCTACGTCGCCGCCATGGACCAGTACGGAGCCCCCACCGCGGCCGAGTTGATCCGCTACACCGTCGTCGGCGAGGCGGCCCACCTCGAACGCGAGGCGGAGGCGTTGCTGGACCTGCCGGATGCGCCCACGGCCGTCTTCGCCGCCGACAACGTCGCCACCCAGGGGCTGTTCACCGCTGTCAGAGGCCGCGGCCTGGGCATCCCCGACGACATCTCCATGGTCGGCTTCGACGATCTGGACTGGACCACCCTGGTCGATCCGCCGCTCACCGTCGTCGCCCAGTCCCCGATGGACATGGGCCGCATCGCCGCGGAACGGCTCTTCGCACGGATCAAGGGCGACGACAGTCCGGGCGAGCGGATCATCCTGCCCACCGAACTGATCGTCCGTTCCAGCGCCGCCGGGCGGGACGCCGTCCATACCGCCTGACCCCTGAAATCCGCGGACCGGCGGCCCCGGCGCATCACCCGCCGCCGCGGACGCCCCTGGCCCCGCGGCCCGCGAAACCGCAGCACCGCGAACAACGCCGCCGGACGGGCGGTCTCCCGACCAGCGGCCCCGGCAACCCCGGCGGCCCGGGCAACCCGGGCGGCCCCGCCGGCGCGCGCTCCGCGCCGCCGGTCGCCCGACCGGCACCGGCCGTCGCAGGGGCCGTTCCCCACCCATGTCCAGCCCATGTCCAGCACGGAAGGTTACTTTCCCATGCGCAATTCCTCCTCCAGCCCCCGCGTCGCCGTCGTGGGCGGTGGCGTCCTCGGGGTCTCCACCGCGGCGCAACTCGCCCGGCGTGGGGCACAGGTCGTCCTCGTCACCGCCGCGGAACTCGCGGACGGCGCGTCGGGCCGCTCCCTGTCGTGGCTGAACTCCTTCGGCGGCCCCGGCCTGCGCTCCCAGGCGTACCACGAGCTGCGGCTGCTGGGCATCGACCGCTACCGCACATTCGCCCACCGCGACCCGTCCTCCTCCGCCTACCTCACCTTCGACGGCGGGCTGACCTGGGCGGCGCCCGACGCCCCCGAGTCACACCGCTCGGCGTTCGACCACATGCGGCGATGCGGATACGACGCGCGGTGGCTGACCCGCGACGAGGTGGCCGACTGGACGCCCGGTGTCGATCCGGCCGCGATCCCGGACGACGGCGCCATCTTCAACCCGGGGGAGGGCTGGGTCGACCTCGAGGCACTCGTCGCCCGGCTCGCCGACGGCTTCACCGCGGCCGGGGGCCGCGTCGTCACCGGCGCCGGCGCCGCGTCCGTCGTCGTGGAAGGCGGCCGGGCCACGGCCGTTCGGACCGGGTCCGGCGAGCGGATCGACGTCGACTCCGTACTCCTGGCGACGGGCGCCGCGGTGCCCCGCATGGTCGAGGAATACGGCGTGCGGATCCCGGACGCGACCCCGGTGGCGCTGCTGGTGCGCACCCCGCCCGTGGACACCGCTCTGCGCGCCGTGCTGAATACGCCCCGCGTGGCGGTGCGTCCCGCTCCGGACGGATCCCTGGTGATGGACTCCGACGCCTCGGCCGACGAGGTGATCGTGCACCCGGACGGCACCTACGAGGTCAAGGACGACACGGTCGAGCAGCTGTTGCAGGAGGCGTCGGCCGTCCTGGAGGGCAACCCGCAGCTGACGGCGGCCTCCTACGGAGTGGGGCCCAAGCCGATCCCCGGGGACGGCGAGCCGGTGCTCGGCGCGGTCGAGGAGGTGGCCGGCCTGCACGTGGCGTTCACGCACAGCGGCGCGACCCTTGCCCTGATCGCCGGCGAACTGCTGGCCGAGGAGATCGTCACCGGCGAGAGCAGCCCGCTGCTGGCGGCGTTCAGCCCCGCCCGCTTCCGCTGACGACGACCGACGACCGGCGACTGGCAACCGAAGACCGGCGACCGGCGACTGGCAACCGAAGACCGGCGACCGGCGACCGAAGACCGGCGACCGGCGACCGAGACCCGCCCGCATCCCAGGCACCGCAGGAAGGATCCCACCCCTCAATGAGCGCTCCACTCCGCATCGGACTGGCCGGCTACGGCTTCGGCGGCAGGTACTTCCACGCGCCGCTGCTCGCCTCCGCACCGAACTGCGACTTCCTCGGAGTGGTCACCACTTCGCCGGAGCGCCGGGCCCGGGTCGCCGAGGAGCTCGGCCGCCCGGCGTACGCCTCGCTGGCGGAACTCGCCCGGGGCGGAGCCGAGGCGGTCGCCATCTCGACACCCGCCGCCACGCACCTCCCGCTGGTGCGGCAGGCCCTGGAACTGGGCCTGGCGGTGGTCTGCGACAAGCCGTTCGCCCTCGACGCCCGATCGGCACGGGAGACGGTGGAGCTGGCGGAGCGGCTCCGCGTGCCGCTGACCGTCTATCAGAACCGCCGTTGGGACTCGGACTTCCTGACCCTGCGGCGCCTGGTCGAGCAGGGCACCCTCGGCACCCTCATCCGGCTCGAGTCCCGGTTCGAGCGCTTCCAGCCCGAACCGGGACCGCCCGCGGCGGGCGGTGGCACCCTGCTCGACTTCGGCAGCCATCTGATCGACCAGGCGCTCGTCCTGTGCGGGCCGGTGGAGCGCGTCTACGCGGAACTGCGCCACCGCGAGGCCACGGGCGGCGAACCCGGGCTCGACGAGGACGTCTTCGTCGCGCTGACCCACCGCGGCGGCGTCCGGTCGCATCTGTCGGGCAGCTGGCGGCAGGGCGCGCCGGGGCTCCGCTTCCGCGCCACGGGGACCACCGGTTCGTACGTGGTGGAGGGCATGGACGGACAGGAGGAGCTGCTGGTCGCGGGCGCCTCCCCGGCCTCCGAGGGGGACCGCTGGGGAACCGAGCCCGTGTCCCGGTGGGGCCGGGTGCTGCGCGGGGACCGCGGCGAGCAGGTGGCTTCCGCCCGTGGGGCGTGGGACCGGTTCTACCCGGCGTTCGCCGCCGCGGTGCGTGGCACCGGGCCCCTGCCCGTTGATCCGTGGGACGCGGTGGCCACCGCGACCGTCCTGGACGCCGCTCGGACCAGCGCGGACACGGGGGCGGTGGTGAACCTGTCGTAACGCGAGCGCGGTGACCCCGTTCAACCCCTTTCCCCTCCCGAACGGAGCCTTCCCCAGTGAGCCGGAACGACCCGGTCCTGCAGCCGTTGCGGGTGAACAACCTGCTGCTGAGGAACCGCATTTACAGCACCGGACACGCACCGTCCGGCTATCTCGACGGCGGCGCCCCGGGGCCGCGGTACGCGCTGTACCACGAGGAGAAGGCCAAGGGCGGCATCGCTCTGACGATCATCGGGGGATCGAGCAACGTCGCCCCCGACTCCGCGAACGTGTTCGACCAGATCGACGCCGGGGACGACGCGGTGCTGCCGTTCTACCGCTCGATCTCCGAGCGGGTGCATGAGCACGGCGCCGCGATCATGTTGCAGGTCACGCATCTGGGGCGCCGCTCCAAGTGGGACATCGACCGGTGGCTGCCGGCGGTCGGCCCGTCCGCGGTGCGCGAGCGCGCGCACCGCAGCTTCCCCAATCAGGGCCGGCTCGTGAAACCTCGGGGAGACCGATCCGGCCGCCCTGACCGAGGGCCGGCCGCAGACCACGGTGGCCCACCCGGACGGCGACTACCAGCTGTTCCGCATCGGCGACGCGGTCGCCCACCGCAACATACACGCCGCGATCCTCGACGCCCGGCGGCTGTGCATGGCGCTGTGACCGGTGCGCTGCCGGACAAACCCCCGTGCGCTCACCGGCAACCGGGCCGCCGCGGCCCGGCATAGGGTGACGGAGAAACCGTCGCGGCATCGCCCGCCGTCGGCGAGTACGGCGTCCCCTCGCGGCCTCACATCTGAAAAGGACGAAAGCAATGTTCCAGCGGATTCTCGTGGCTGTCGATTCCAGCCCCGCCCGCCACTCCGCCGTACGCCTGGCCGGCGACATGGCCGGGCTGACCGGGGGCAAGGTCAGCGTTCTGCACGTGGCCGCCTCCATGGCGACGATCGCCGCCGTGGTCTCCCTGGAGGAGGACGCGGAGGCCAAGGCCATCCTCGACGAGGCCGTCGCCTCGCTGCGTGACGCGGGCGTCGACGCCGAGGGCACCCTCGCCGACGCCCTGACCACTCAGATAGCCACCACCATCTCCTCCGCCGCCGAGGAGTGGCAGGCCGACCTTCTGGTCCTCAGCCCCCACCACCGAGGGGCCCTCGAAGCCCTCCTCAACCCCCGGGTCAGCGACGCCGTCACCCACAGCAGCCGGATCGCCGTACTTCTCGCCCCGGAGGACGTCCCCGGCGACCCGCGCTGACCCGGGCCGGCCGGTATCTCACGGCCACCGCGGCGCGGATTTCCAGGGAGATCCCCAGAGTTGTGGCGCCCGGCCACCCACTGCCCATCGGCTACGCTCGCTGGCGACTACGTTGACAAGCTGTGCGTTTCGCCCTGTGCGAAGGGGACGATGGATTGACAGTGGACAGCATCGCGGGCCCCGAAGCCCAATGGCAGACCTCCCGAGCGAAGGCGCTGTGCTACCGCGGGCCGCGTTACGTCACCGGTGCGGATCTGGTCCGCATCGCCCGCACCCTGGCCCTCGAGCCGTGGCACTTCACACAGACCGCGCCGGCCGCCGCCAACGACCCGACCGGGGTGGTGCTGGACAACGCGCGGCGCCGGGTGAACCTGCGGGTGGCCAACGCCGCCCATGGCTGCGTCTTCCACATACGCACCCTCGAGGGGACCGGCCGCTGCGGGCTGGGCGAACTCGCGCCCGTGTCCTGCCGCATGTTCCCCTCGGTGCCCGGCGGGAAGGCCGAGCCGGCGGGCGAGGGCGGACACCGGCTCGACGAGGAGGAGCTGGCGGCGGCGGAGCGTCAGTGGATCGCCGACCGGGACCACTGGTTCGAGCTGGTCGCCCGCTGGAACACGCTGGCCGAGAAGGCCGAAACACCGCCGGACGTCGAGGACTTCCAGCGCTATCTGCTGGAGGCGCAGGCCGCGCGCGAGGCCGGTACGCCCTGGCCCGAGGACGTGGTCGCGTGAACGGCGGGGCGAACCTGGCGGGCTGCGCCGACTGCGAGGGCAGGTGCTGCCGGGAGTACAACGTCGCGGTGACCGTCGCGGACGTCCGCAGGCTCGCGTCCGGGATGGCCCTCCACCCCAGGGAGTTCGTCTACCTGAAGGAGGGCAAGGAGGAGGACAACAGCGACTTCCGCTTCCGGCCCGGCGGCCCGCTGTACGACCTCCACCTGCTGCACCGGCCGGTCACCAAGGGGTGCGTGTTCCTGATGGAGATCGCCCCGGGCAAGGCGCGTTGCGGCGCGTACGTCCACCGCCCGATGGTGTGCGCCACCTTCCCGGCCGCGCTCGACCAGGGCTCGGTGGGCATCCGCGAGAAGACCCTGTGCGGCGGCCCGGACTCCTGGAACCTGGCCACCATGGACCTGGTCGCCTACCGGCGCGACATCATGCGCAACCGAGCGGCGTGGCGCGAGCACCTGGACCTGGTGGAGCGGTGGAACGCCGAGGTGGACGCGGGTGGCCGGGCGCGCACCCACGAGGACCTGTACGAGTTCATCCTGGCCACCGACCCCGGGAAGGACGCCACCGACCCCGGGCAGGACACGGAGGCCGTCCCCGCGGAGACGGCCTCCTCGTAGCGGCGGATGATCAGCCGGCGGGCTGCGCGGAGCCCGTCGGCAGGTCGTCGGGCAGCAGCAGCCGCAGGTCCTCCAGGCCGGGCGCGGCCATGGCGCCGATGCGCCGGGCCTGGCGCGTCATCATCGCCTCCAGCAGCTGGCGGGCGGTGCGCGCGTTGCCGAAGGAGCGGTCGCGCGGGATGAGGTCCACATAGGCGCGCAGCGCCGCCAGGGTCTCCTCGGGGCAGTCGTAGCCGGAGCCGGCCGCGTAGCTGCTCATGATGGTGACCAGCTCCTCCGAGGTGTAGTGCTCGAACTCGACGGTGCGGCTGAAGCGCGAGGCCAGACCGGGGTTGGAGGCCAGGAAGCGGCGCATCTCCTCGGTGTATCCGGCGGCGATGACCACGACCTCGTCGCGGTGGTCCTCCATGAGCTTCAGCAGGGTGTCGACTGCCTCCTGGCCGAAGTCGGAGCCCGCCCCCTCGGGGGTGAGGGTGTACGCCTCGTCGATGAACAGCACCCCGCCGAAGGCGCGCTCGAACACCTCCTTGGTGAGCTGCGCGGTGTGTCCCACGTAGCGGCCGACCAGGTCGGCGCGGGCCACCTCCACCAGCTGACCGGTCTTCAGCACGCCGAGGGAGTGCAGCAGGTCCGCGTAGAGCCGGGCGACGGTGGTCTTACCGGTGCCGGGCGGGCCGGAGAAGATCAGATGGTGGCTGATCTTCGGGGTGGGCAGGCCGGCGGCCTGCCGCTGCCGGGTGGCCTCCAGCAGGTTGACCAGGTCGGTCACCTCGCGCTTGACCGCGCCGAGGCCGACCATCGCGTCCAGCTCGGTCAGCAGGTCCTTGGAGTTGCGGGCCCCGTCCGCGCCGCTGACGTCCGCGTCGTCGGCGACGTCCTCGGGCAGCAGCAGGGTGAGGTCCGCCTCGGCCGGGTTGGCCATCGAGCCGAGGCGGAACGCCTGCCGGTCCACCATCTCCTCGAACACCCGGCGCGCGGCACGGCCGTTGCCGAACGTGGAGTCGCGCGGCATCCGCTCGTAGAGGCGGGCGAGCGCGCCCAGGGTGCTCGGGTCGAGTTCGTACCGGTGCGCCGCGCACATGGACTCGGTGATGGTGACCAGCTCGTCCACCGAGTAGTTGGCGAACTCGATGGTGCGGGTGAACCGGGAGGCCAGACCGGGGTTGGAGCTGAGGAAGGTGGTCATCTCGTCGGTGTATCCGGCGGCGATGACGACCACGTCGTCGCGGTGGTCCTCCATGAGCTTCAGCAGGGTGTCGATGGCCTCCTGGCCGAAGTCGGCCCCGGAGCCCTTGCTGTCGGAGAGCAGGGTGTACGCCTCGTCGATGAACAGCACACCGCCCAGGGCCTCGTTGAACGCCTCGGTGGTCTTGATGGCCGTACCGCCGATGATCTGGGCGACGAGGTCGGCCCGGGAGACCTCCACCAGATGGCCGGAGCGCAGGACGCCGAGGTCGGCGAGGATGCCGCCGTAGAGCCGGGCGACGGTGGTCTTGCCGGTGCCGGGCGGGCCGGAGAACACCAGGTGGCGGCTCATCGGCGGGGCGGGCATGCCGAGGCTGGCGCGGCGCTGGGCGAGCTGGTTGAGGTTGATCAGGGTGCGCACCTGGTGTTTGACGTCGGCCAGGCCGATGAGCGACTCCAGCTCCTCCAGCGGGCCCTCCGGCTTCTTCGTCCCGCCGCCCGCGGCCGGTTCGGCGCCGATCCCGCCGGCGGTCTCGCCCCAGGCGTCCTCGGCCGCGTTGCCGCTGCTGTCCAGCCCCTCGACGGTGAGACGGTCGCTGGGACGTGACTGCTTGAGTCCCGCGCCACGGTTGTCGCGGGTGGTGCAGCCGGTGAGGGTGACCTTCTCGGCGCTGTCGACCCGGATGCCGTCGCCGGTGCTGCCGGTGACCTGGCAGGCCTCCAGCGTGGCCCGGCCGCCCTCGGCGACCAGGACGCCGTGGGCGCCGGACTCGGCCAGGTGGAGGCGGCGCGCGGTCACCTCGCCTCCGCCCTCCACGTGCAGGGCGGAGGTGGCGCTGGAGCGGACCTCGCTGTCGCTGAGGGTGGCGCGGCCCCCGGAGCCGACCGAGATCCCGGCCTGGGCCGTCCCGCGCACCGCGCAGTCGCGGAGGTCGGGGGCGCCGCCGTCGGAGATGCGGATGCCGGCGCCCTCCGCGTTCTCGACCGTGCACACCTCCAGCCGCCCGCGGCCGTCCTCGGCCACCTCCAGGCCATGGCCGCGGGCGTCGGACACCCGAGCCCGGCTCAGCAGGGGATTGGCGTTGGTACGGATGGAGATGCCGACCCCGGCGGCGTCGGCCACCTCCAGCCGGTCGAACTCCGCCGAGGACCCCTCGGCCAGCAGCACGGACGCGGTCTTGTCGGCGCAGTCGCGCACGGTGGTGCCGGTGAGCAGCGGCGCGCTGGAGCCGATGACCCGGATCGCGGGGGCGGTCGCGGTGTCGAACGCGCAGTCCTGGAAGGTGCCGCGGGAGCGCTCGGTGACCGCGAGCCCGTTGCCCTTGGTGCGGGAGGTGACGCAGCGCAGCACCTCGGGGTCGGCGCCGGAGGACAGGACGATGCCGGGGCCGGTGGTGTCGGTGACCGTGACCTCTTCGAGGGTGGGCCGCGAGCTGCTGGTGATGTAGACCCCGACCGAGGTGTCGTGCACCCGGGCGCGCAGCACATGGGTGGCGCACTTGCCCTCCAGCGCGATGGCGGGCTTCTCGGTCGCGGTGACGTCGCAGTCCTCCACCCGGCCCTGCGCCTCGCCGTTGGCCAGGATGCCGTTGCCCTGGGCGTCGCGGATCCGGCAGCCCCGTACCGTGGTGCGGGCCTGCTCGCCGAGGACCACGGCGGAGGTGCCGAGGTGCTCGAGGAGGGAGTCGGCGACCACGCTGCCGGTGGGCGCGGTGTCCACGACCCCGGCGCCCTCGGGATTGGAGATCCGGCAGTCCCGGATGGCCACCGAGCCCGTCTCGCGGGCGAGGACGGCCGTCCAGCCCGAACCCACCACGGTGCAGCCGTCCATGGCCACCTGGCCCCGGGGCGCGTCCACCACCGGCAGGTCCTCGTTGCCACCCCGCAGGGTCAGGTCGGTGAGCATCACCGCGTCCGCGACGAGCACCACGGCGGTGCCCCGGGGTGGGCAGATCTCCACGCTGCCGCGCTCCCCGTCCCCGGCGATGGTGATGCGCGTGCGAACGGTGAGGTTCTCGCGGTAGCGGCCGGGCCGGACGCGTATCACCGCTCCCGCGCGCGCCTTCTCCAGGGCCTCGCCGATCGTCCGGAAGCCCTCCGGCTGGTCCGGACCGACCGTGAGCAACTGCCGTGACACGCTGGGACCTCCTCGTTGTGATGCCGCCGCCGGCCCTCGGTGCCCGAAGCCCGGGCTCGCTGGAAGCCGGGGGAAGAGGGACGAGCATGCGGGGGAAAGGCTACGGGACCGCGGCACCGTCATCCAGGTGCCTCCGGCACCGGTCCGAAGATCGGCGGCGGACCCGCTTCCGCGGCGCGGCGCGGCAGTTCGTACCCGGGGTACGTTACCGCGTGGTGATGTCCCGCGCGTATCGTGCGCGCCATGCGACGTGCCCGTTCTCATCGCCGTACGGTGGCGCGGGCGGTGGCCGCCGCCCTGCTGGCCGTGGCGCCCCTGGCCGCCCAGGCTCCCCCCGCCGCCGCGGCGGACTCCGTCGAGCTGCCCGCCGTCCCGGCCGTCCTGGCCCCCGACGAGCCGTGTACCAAGGCGTCCGGCGAGACGGCCCGCGACGAGCCGTGGACGCGGCAGGCGCTCGGTCTGCGGCGCAGCTGGCGGCTGACGGACGGCCACGGCGTGACCGTGGGGGTGGTGGACACCGGTGTCGGTACGGACATCCCCGCCCTGGCCGGCCGGGTCACCGCGGACGGCGGCGCGGGCACCGACTGCGTGGGGCACGGCAGTTTCGCCGCCGGCCTGATCGCCGCCGCGCCCGGCGAGGGCTCGGGGGTGGCGGGCGTGGCGCCCGCGGCGCGGATCCTCGCGGTGCGCGGTACGGACACCCGCGGCAATCCCACGGCGGAGCGGCTGGCGAACGGGATCCGGGCCGCGGTCGACGGCGGCGCGAAGGTCGTCTACGTGGGCCGCGCGGTGCCCACCGGGAGGGCCGTGCTGACCGCCGCCGTGGCGTACGCGACACGGCACGACGCCCTGGTCGTCGCCCCCTTCGCCCCGGACGCGATGCCCGACGACCCGAAGACCCGCGAGCCGGCCGAGCCCGCGCCCTGGTACTGGCCCGCGGCCGCGCCCGGGGTGCTGTCGGTCATGGACTACGGCCCGGACGGCACCCGCCCGGAGAACGCGCCGAACAAGGACGGGGCGGACCTGGCGGCGCCGGGGGACGCGGTGGTCAGCGTCGGCCCGCGCGGCTCCGGCCACTTCATCGGCTCCGGCTCCTCGCTGGCGGCGGCGAACGTCGCCGGGGCGGCGGCGTTGGTGCGTGCGCGGTACCCGCGGATGAGCGCCGCCGAGGTCTCCCGCCAGCTCGTCACGGCGGCCTATCCGGCGGTCCCGCCGCGGCTGGACCCGTACGCGGCGGTGACCGCCGTCCTGACCGACCGGCAGGGAGCCACCCCCCGTCCGGCGCCCGCGAAGGTTCCGCCGGCCGCCCCTCCGGGGCCGCGGGACCGCGCGCTGCTGATCGCGGGCGCGGGTGGCGGAGCGGTGCTGCTGGTGGCGGCCGCGGCGGTGGTGATCCCGCGCGGCCGGGCCCGGGGCTGGCGCCCGGCGGGCCGGGAGGACCGGCCGGCGGCCTGAGGCGGGCGCGGCGGCCCGAAGCACCCCCGGCCTCCGCGTCACCCCTCTTCCCGCCGCGTAGTTCTGGGGATTTCCCTAGACACCGCGGATCGCCTCCGGACACTGGGGATTTCCCTAGACATGCGCGGCCGGCATTCCGGGGACCCGGCTGGACAAGCCGATCGGACGGCCCGGCCCGAATACCTCAGCCCGAATGCCTCGGATTGCCTCGGCCCGAATGCCTCCGCCCGATTCCTCGCCGAGAACCGGAACCGCCCCCGGTGCCGTGCACCGGGGGCGGAACCGTTTACGGGATTTACTCGGTGCCTATGGGTTTTCCACGGGGTCCACGAGCGCCGTCTGGACCTGTGTGGTCTTGCGGCGGGCGACCCGGATGGCCCGGCCCGGGTTCATGATCCGGCCCTTGACGTTGCCCAGCAGATAGCCCTCCGAGGGCGGGCAGGACATCAGCAGGGCGGGCGTGTTGACCTCCAGCAGCCGCCGCATGAGCATCTCGTTCAGCCCGCGTCCGGCACCGGTGGCGGAGCGGGTGACGATGATGTGCAGCCCGACCTCCCAGCCCAGCGCGAGATGGTTGAGCAGCGGGTCGAACGGCGCGTTGCCGATGCCGGCGCCCAGCATGTCGTAGTCGTCCACCAGGATGAACAGCCGCGGCCCGGTCCACCAGTCGGCCTGCTTCATCCGGCCCGGGGCGATGTCCGGGCCCGGCACCCGGGTCTGCACCGCCCGCGCCGCCCCGTCGATCATGTCCCGCAGCGCGTCCATGGACACCGCGTGCGCCAGGCGGTATTCCTCCGGCACCGCCTCCACCAGGTCACGGCGGTAGTCCACCAGCATGATCCGCGCCTCGGCGGGGGTGTACCGGTCCATGATGGCCTTGGCCATCAGCCGCAGCAGATTGGTCTTGCCGCTCTCGGTGTCACCCACCACGAGCAGGTGCGGGCTCTCGCTGAAGTCGTGCCAGACGACCGACAGCCGCTCCTCCTCCAGGCCGATCGGCACCCGGAAGTCACCACCCGCCGGGGGAAGCTGCCGCGCGGGCAGTTCGGTCGGCAGCATCCGCACCCGCGGGGCCACCGGGCCCGGCCAGCTCTCCTTGACCGCCGACACCAGACCGGACACCCCGTCCGACAGGTCCTCGGCCGACTCCATCCCGTCGATGCGGGGGAGCGCGGTGAGGTAGTGCAGCTTGCCCTCCCGGGTGAGACCGCGGCCCGGGATGCGCGGCACGGTGGCGGCGCGGCGGGTGTCGATCTCGGAGTCCATGGCATCGCCCATCCGCAGCTCGAGGTGGGTGCCCGCCTGGTCGCGCACGGCCGCGGTGAGCTCCACCCAGCGGGCGGTGGTCACGATCAGGTGGATGCCGTAGTTGAGGCCGCGGGCGGCGATGGCGGCGAACGTCTGGACGTTGCGGTCGTAGTCCTGGCGCACGGTGGACCAGCCGTCGATCACGAGGAACACATCGCCGTGCGGCTGGTCCGCGAACTCACCCGCCGCCCGGCGGCGGCGGTAGGTCGCCATGGAGTCGATGCCGTGGGTCAGGAAGAACCGCTCGCGGTCGGCCAGCAGCGAGGTGACCTCGGAGATCGTACGGCCCACCCGCTCGCTGTCCAGCCGCGCCGCGACCCCCGCGGTGTGCGGCAGATCGGCCAGCGGCGCCAGCGTGCCACCACCGAAGTCCAGGCAGTAGAACTGCACTTCGCGCGGGGTGTGGGTGAGGGCCAGCGCGGTCAGGATCGTCCGCACCATGGTGCTCTTGCCGCTCTGCGGACCGCCCGCGATGGCCACGTGGCCGCCGACCCCCGACAGGTCGATGGTCAGCAGGTCGCGCAGCTGCTCGAAGGGCTTGTCCACGATGCCGATCGGCACCGTCAGCCGACCGCGCAGCGGCGAGCCGACCGTGGTGAGACCCAGCTCCGGGTCGGGTGTCAGCGGCGGCAGCACCTGGTCCAGCGTCGCGGGCAGGTCGAGCGGCGGCAGCCACACCTGGTGGGCGGGGGGCCCGGCGCCCAGCAGCCGCTCCACGGCGACCGACAGCAGCGTGTCCCCGGTCTCCTCCTCCGGCTCCGGCTCGGGCTCGGGCACGTCGGGCAGCTGGCGGGGCACCACGTACGCCGCCGTCCACGGCACCGTCTGGCTGGCCACCCGCGCCTGGTTGGCCCGGCTGCGCCGCTGCTGGTACGGGCCGGAGACATACGCGGCGCGGAACCGGGTCAGCGCCTCCACACCCGACTTGAGGTAGCCGCTGCCGGGCTGCGGCGGCAGCTGGTAGGCGTCGGGCACACCCAGCACACCGCGACTCTCCATGGCGGAGAAGGTGCGCAGACCGATGCGGTACGACAGGTGGCTCTCGAGCTGGTGCATCCGCCCCTCGTCCAGCCGCTGCGAGGCGAGCAGCAGATGGACGCCGAGGCTGCGCCCGAGCCGTCCGATCATCACGAACAGCTCCATGAACTCGCGGTGCGCGCTGAGCAGCTCGCTGAACTCGTCGACGATCACGAACAGGCTGGGCAGCGGCTCCAGCGGGGTGCCCGAGGCCCGTGCCTTCTCGTAGTCCAGGGCGGAGGTGTAGTTGCCGGCGGCGCGCAGCAGCTCCTGGCGGCGGATCAGCTCCCCGTGCAGGGCGTCCTGCATGCGGCCCACCAGCGCGGCCTCCCCGGCGAGGTTGGTGATCACCGCGGAGGTGTGGGGCAGCTCGTCCAGGCCGAGGAAGGTGGCGCCACCCTTGAAGTCCACCAGGACGAAGTTGAGTGTTTCGGAGGAGTTCGACAGCGCGAGCGCCAGCACCAGGGTGCGCAGCAGCTCGCTCTTGCCGGAGCCGGTGGCCCCGATGAGCATGCCGTGCGGTCCGGTGCCGCCCTGCGCGGACTCCTTGATGTCCAGCTCCACCGGGGTGCCGTCGGGGCCGACCGCGATCGGCACCTTGAGCCGGTTGGACCCGGTGGCCTGCTTCCACAGGCTCTCCGGATCGTGGCGGTACAGGTCGGAGATGCCCAGCAGGGTGGTCAGTTCGACGTCCGAGGACAGCGGCTCGGCGGCGTCCCCGCCGCCCATGCCCATCCGGTACGGGGCGAGGCGCTTGGCCAGGGCCGTGGCACCGACCGGTCCGAAGGAGTCGGGGCGGCCGAGGCGGGTGGTCTGCTCCTTGCGCTCGCGGTCGGTGCGGACCAGCTCGAAGGAGTCCTCGCTGACGTCGAAGCGCAGGGTGACCCGCCCGGGGCGCCAGGTCAGCGCGCCGGTCAGGTCGAGCACGACGCAGTTGCGGAAACCCGCCCCGTCCAGCCGGTGGCGGCCGGGGACCGCGCCGCCGTCCACCACGATCACGGTGTACGGCTCGTCACGCCCGGGCGAGGCGTCCGGGTCGAACGAGGGCCGTTCCAAGAACTCCGCGCCGAGCAGGTCCTCCAGCTCGTTGAGGGCCGAGACGAACATCCGGGCCGGGCCCGCGCCGTCGTTCTCCTGGGGGTGGAGGTTGTGGGGGAGCCACTTCACCCACTCCCAGTCCGCGCGCCGCTCGTCCGACACGCACACCGCCACCCACACGTCGTCCGGGGCGTGGAAGGCCGCCAACTGGGCGACGATCGCGCGGGCGAGGGAACGTATCCGCTCCTCGTCGCCCCGGAACAGCACCCGCGCCCAGGCCCGCAGATAGATGGCGATGGGCTGCTCGGGCACGGTGGAGTAGGCCCGGATGAAACTCCGCAGCGCGTGCGCCGTCAGCGGCTCCAGGTCCTCGACCGGAGTGTTGGCCGTGGGCGTCAGCCGCAGGCCCAGCTTCTGCTCCCCGACGGCCACCCGGATCTCGCCGAAGTCCTCGTCCTGCGGGCGGCGTTCCCACAGCCGGGTGGTGCCCACCAGGGACCACAGGGCCGACGGCGGCGGGTGCCGCCACGCCAGCGCTGTTTGCTGGTCGGCCACGGCGGCGCGGACCTTGCGCCGGATCTGGGTGAGATAGCGCAGGTAGTCGCGGCGCTCGCCCTTCAGGCGCTGTTTGCGCTCGCTCGCCTTGCGCATCATCTGCCCCAGCATCATGGCGGCCGAGGACAGCACCATCAGGCCCATCGCCAGGTACATGAAGTGGCTGCCGCCGCTGCCGGTCATGCCCGGCCTCATGAACATCAGCATCATGGAGACCGACATGAGCGCCATGGGCAGATAGGTCCAGACGGCGGAGCTGTCCGGAACCACCTCGGGCAGCGTGGGGGGCTCCTGCAGCTTCAGCTCGCCGTCGGGCATTTCGGGGCCGCGCCGACGGGCCGGGCGGCGGAACAGGACCACACTCAAGGAATGGTCTCCTCACGGTGGGACAACGGTGGGACAACGGTGGGGGCAACGCTCTCGGTCGGTGGCGTATCGTCGCGTCCGCACAGACCACCGGAAAACAACAACTGTGCGATCCGGTATACCAGTCCATGGACGGGGCAAGTAATGTGCACCCTTACGGAGACACGCGTGGCACATACATATCCTGTTGCCTTGCCAGCATCATCCGTCCCCCACCACTCCGTTCACAACGGAAACCCGGGAACCCCCTTCGCAGACCCCCGGAAGAAGCGTGAGCCAGCCCGATGACTGATAACCAGGTGGCCGGTCTGTGCCGCCTGACCGTACGCGCGCCGACCAAGGCCATCGATCTCGCGGTGCCCTCGGACGTCCCGGTGGCCGACCTGCTGCCCGCCGTCCTCGGCTACGGCGGCGACGACCTGGCGGAGACCGGAGTCGACCACGGCGGCTGGGTGCTGCAACGCCTCGGCGGCGAACCGATGGACGAGGAGCGCACCCTCGACTCCTACGACCTGCGCGACGGCGAGACGATCTACCTCCGGCCGCGCATCGACGCACTCCCCGAGGTCCACCTCGACGACCTGGTGGACGGCATCTCCACCACCATGCAGGACCGCCCGCACGGCTGGTCCCCGCTGGCCAGCACCCGGCTGCTGCGCGGCTTCGCGGTGACCGCCCTGGTGGCCGGGCTCACCGTGCTCGCCCTGCCCGGCGGCTCGACCGGCCTGCGGGCGCTGTGCGCGGCGGCGGCCGGAGTGCTGCTGCTCGCCGGGGCGGGCTCGGCCAGCCGCGCGGTGGGCGACGCCGCCGCCGGCGCGGTCCTCGGCTTCATGGTCGGTCCCTACCTCGCGCTCGCCGGATGGCTGCTGCCCGGAGGAGACCTCGGCGGCCCGCACGGCCACGAGGTCCTGGGCGCCCGGATGCTGGCCGCCTGCGCCGCCGGCGCGGGCGGCGCCATCGTCGCGCTGGCCGCCGTGGGCGCCTTCCCCGCGCTCTACCTCGGTCTCGCCGTGGTCATGGGCTTCGGCACCCTCGCCGGGGCCCTGATGGTCGTCACCGACCTGGGGCCGGCCCATGTGTCCGGCATCCTCGCCCTGGTGGCCGTCATCCTCGGCGCGTTCGTCCCCTCGCTGGCCTTCCGGATGTCCGGCATGCGCATGCCGCCGCTGCCGACCAACGCCCAGCAGCTCCAGGAGGGCATCGAGCCGCACACCACCTCGGTGGTCGCCGCCCGCGCGGTGCTCGCCGACGGATGGATGAGCTCGCTGTACGGAGCCGTGGGCGCCGTCTGCGCCGCCTGTCTGGCCCAGCTCACCCACGACGGCGGACTGCCCGAGGTCATCATGGCCGTCGTGCTCTCGCTGCTGCTGTTGCTGCACGGACGCGGCCTGGGGAACGTATGGCAGCGGCTTTCCCTCTTCCTCCCCGGGGCCGGAGGTTTCCTCCTCCTGGTCCTGTTCAACGCCCTGTCCTACTCGCCGGACCGCCGGCTGCTGCTGACCGCCGGCCTGCTCGCCGCCACCGCGGGCATCGCCATCGCCTCCTGGACCGTGCCCGGGCGACGGCTCGTGCCGTACTGGGGCCGGGCGGCGGAGATCCTGCACACCGCCGCCGCCATCGCCCTGCTGCCGCTGGCCCTGTGGGTGCTCGGGGTGTACAGCGCCCTGCGCGGCCTGAACGGCTGACCGCCCGAACCGGAGGAAACGCACAGTGCAGTCCAAGCGCGACCAGGTCCAGGCGCACATGTTCATCATGGGGCGGCTCACCTCGGGCATGCTGCGCGCCGACCCCGACGCCCCGGAGAGCCCCCAGGGCCGGACCAACCGGGGCGTGGCCATCAGCGTGATCATCGCGATCCTGATCGCCGCGGGATCCTTCGTCTTCGGCCTGATCAAGCCCGGTGTGAAGAACTCCTGGCGGGCCCAGGGCACGCTGGTGGTCAACAAGGAGAGCGGCGGCAGGTACCTGTACCTCGACGGACGGCTGCGCCCGGTGCGCAACTACACCTCGGCCCGGCTGCTCCTCGGCAGCAAGATGAAGACCGCCTCCGTGGGCGGCAAGTCCCTCAGCGGCACCCCGCACGGCGCGCCCGTCGGCATCATCGGAGCCCCCGACGACCTGCCGAGCAGCCTCACCACCGACCCGTGGCAGGTGTGCTCGGGCACCACCGACGGCTCCACCGCCACCGCCGTGGCCGTCGGCGAGGACATCGACGGCAGAGGCCTCAGCGACGTCGAGGGGCTGCTGGTCACCGGGCCCGACAAGGCCGACTACCTGGTGTGGCGGGGCGGCAAGCTGCGCATGGACACCAGCGGCCGCGCCCGCGAAGCCCTCGGCTACGCCTCCCGCACCCCGGTGAAGGTGTCGGCGGCGCTGCTCAACTCGCTGCCCACGGGACCCGATCTGGCCGCCCCCGACATCCCGCGGCGCGGTGGCAAGGGACCCTCCCTGGGCGGTGGCAGCACCAGGATCGGCCAGGTCTTCCAGGTCGCCGCGCCCGGTGGCGACGCCCGGTACTACGTGCTGCGCAAGGAGGGGCTGAGCCCCGTCAACGCCACCGTCGCCGCGCTGCTCCTGGGCCACCCGGAGACCAAGGAGAAGGCGTATGCGGGCGGGGCGGTCTCCACTATCACCCTGGGCGCCGACGCGGTGATCGGCCATCTGGCGCCCGGCGCCGAGGACGCCGACACCACCGAGGACCTGCCCGCGAGCCCGCCGAAGGCGGTGGATCTCGGCCAGGACGAGACCCCGTGCGTGGGCATCGAGTCCGGCGACGACGGTACGCGGGTCAGCGTGACCCTGGCCGCGAGCGACCGACTCGGCCCGGCCGCACAGGCGGCCCCGGAGGGGCTGACCCCGGCGTGTGTGACGGTCAACCGGATCGTGACGTCCCCGGGCGGCGGCGCCCTGGTGCACACCCTCGGCGCGGACGGCTCGAACGTCGGCAGCACCGTCTACCTGGTGACGGACAGCGGGGTGAAGTACCGGGTGCCGACGGCCAAGTCACTGGAGGCGCTGGGCTACACCACGGAGCAGGCCCAGCGGCTGCCGTCGTCGCTGCTGTCCATGCTGCCGACGGGCCCGGACCTGACGCCGGCGGCCGCGATCGCCGGCCGGAGCAAGGCGACGACGACACCGTGTGGTGAAAACAACAAGAAGGCGCTGAACCAATGAGATCAATGAGCAATCTTCACCATCGGCATATCGACATTTGAGGATGGCCTGAGCTTTCGTCGGGAGCGTCAAGCAACGTAAAACTAGGGAGATTTGCAGAAACACATGTGTTACCGCGTTTCTTCCCGGTAGGCATTGCCCATCGCTCGTCGTCCTCCTACCATCCATGTCTGGACCAACTGGATGTCGGTGCTTCCGCATCCGGTTACGCAAGCCACGTCAGCGCATCGGGTCTGGCGGCGGAAATCCACCGGAAAGGGGCAGCGCCCATGTCGAGTATGCAGCGGGCAGAAGAACAGGCGACACGGAACGGCATCCAGGCTCTTGAGATGGCCTTCTCGGGTGTCCAGAGCCGTCGGCAGGACGTCGAGAACACGAAGCACGGCATGATGCAGGCCCTCCAGGGCAGTGACGGTGGCGCTTTCCAGAAGCTGCTGGACTCCTGGGACGAGCACGCGGAAATCATCTCCAAGAACCTTCAGGACATGATCAACCAGCTCAACGAGACGCTCACCCAGCAGGGTTTGACTCAGGGGTCGTCGAACGAGGCCATCGACCAGGCGTACTCCCAGTCGGCGACCATTTTCGACAATCTGATGGGCAGCACCGCCGGACGGTGACCGTCAGGGGCCGGTGGCCCCAGCGGCCCGGCGTCGGCCGACGCGGGCCGGAACAACTTCCCCTGTTTTCATGCCCCTCAGTGAGAAGAGGTCAGCGATGCCCGACAACATGTCTGACGGATACATTTATGTCAGCTATGCGCACGTCGACAACGCGGTCGACGACATGCGCCTCCAGACGCGCGAGATCGAGAAGATCATCAGCAGCCTCAACGACGAACTCCAGTCGCTCCAGCAGTCCTGGGAAGGTGACGACCGCGAGGCCTACAACGAGAAGCAGGCCGCCTGGAACCAGGCCGTCGCGAACATGAGCAAGTGGCTCGGCGACAACGCGCAGACGCTCAACCACATCCGCGACCTGTACACGCAGAACGAGCGCAGCCAGACGCAGAGCTGGCAGGACGTGAAGATTGGCCGCTGATCGCAGCGCCATGCGGGCGGCTGTTCCACGTCGGGAAACTCGTGGAGCGGCCGCCCGCTGTGTCATCCGGACAGTGAGGTAGGGAAAGGGCGAGGGCATGGCCGACAAGAAGCAGCCGCCGACACAGCTCAACAAGGAGTGGCTCGAGAATTTCCGGAAGGTTGATCTCGCGGACTTCCGGAAGTCGCTCAAAACGGTATCCGAGAACAGCACGGCGACCCCGGTGATTCCTTCGATGAAGGCTCTGAAGGGGGAGGACGACGGCGTTCCCGGACTCCCGTTCGGCACGCCCGTTCCGCTGGCGATCGGATTCCTGGCGAAGGACGAGGGAACGCACGGGCAGGCGGTCAACGAGGCCGTGGTGGAGCTGGTGACGGCCCTCGACGGGATCCTCGAGAGCCATCTGACGCTCTTCAAGGACATCGACGACGCCCTCGAGGAGACCATCGACTCCCTGTTCAAGACCCAGGGAGAGAGCCTGGACGCCATCGACGGCCAGAAGTTCGTCGACATCTTCGAGGATGTCGACGCCGACCTGACGACCCCGGCGGACGAGGAGAGCGGCGGCGGGAAGGACAAGGACAAATAGTCGCCGCCCAGCCGTTACGTCGCCTGTAGGTCCCCTTACGCCGCCTGTAGATCACCTTCTGATGGAGCAGCCTCGCCGTGGCCGATGACAAAGAGTACGACGACTACTGGTTGAAAGCGGTCAAGCTCTTCACCGGGTATGAAGCGCCCGCGAGGCACACCCTGTTCGACCAGATCGTCGGCAACGCCGGCATCAAGCAGATGAAGGTGGAGATCACCAAGCAGAAAAGCGTCGAAACCATCGACGCCACCGACTTCGACTGGTTGTCGGAAAACGCAGGCTGGCACATCAACAACACCGACTTCGTCATCCCGTTCTACACGAACGACGACGGCAGCGTCCATTACTACAAGGCCCGCTTCACACTGCTCGGCTTCAAGAGCGAAGACGGGGCGTACCGCGGCGAGGTCGTGGGCGGTGAGGGAAAGAGCAAGTACGGCAAGGAGCTGGAGGACGGCCACTTCAAGCCCAGCGACAACGGGACGACCTGGAACACCTTCGACCTGACCAGTTACTCGTACGGGACGGGCAAGGCGCTGAAGGCCCTGGTGGAGAACGAGAACGGAACCCTCGGGTTCTCCTGGGGCGGCAAGCCCCCCATCCCGCTAGACAAGGGCGTCCGCCTTGGCTCCTTCGACATGGCGGCGGATGCCTTCGACCGGGTCGCGAAGTTCTTCTGGGACAGCAATGCCACCATGACCGAGTGGCAGGAAAAGGTGGGCCGGGACGAGAACGACGCGTGGAAGGGGCAGGCGGCCGGCGTCTTCTGGAACCTCATTCATGAGCTGGGCAGGCGATACGGTCATTACGCCGATGACATGGAAGCCATCGGCGGGGTGTCCAAGCAGGGCAAGGCGCTCAGGCAGGCGGGGCAGGACCTCAAAACCCAGGCCGAGAAACTCGTCAGCCAGTGGGAGCTCTGGAACGAGTCCTATGGCAATCCGCTGCGGCATCTCGTCGACCTGTTGTCGGAGATCGCCATTCAGACCTGGGACCGAAATCTGACGGAGGTCGACGCCGACTACCAGTACAGCTACAGCCCTTACGGCGGCGGCGGTTACTGGGACTACACCACGACGTCGAACTTCACACAGGTCGCCTGGGACAGCGGGATGTATCGCCCTCAGCGTTATTACGGCGACATGAAGGAGCTGGAGACCTGGAAGAAGGTCGCCGATCAGGCCATCGCCAACTGGGAGGAGGATGTCAAGGAATATCTGATCGACCCGGCCGAGCAGGCGCTCAAGGACCTCGCCACCGCCTGGGGGTCGTCCCACTTCGATCTGGGCTCCATCCGGACCAAGGGCGACAAGGGCATCGAGGAACACTTCCAGGAAGACAAGGCGTACAAGGAAAAGAAGGACGCCGAGGACAAGGCCGCGAAGGACAAGGCGGCGGCGGAGAAGAAGTACGAGGACGACAAGAAGGCGGCGGAGAAGAAGTACGAGGACGACAAGAAGGCGGCGGAGGACAAGGCTGCCAAGGACAAGGCGGAGGCTGACAAGAAGTACGCCGAAGAGAAGGCCGCGGCGGAGAAGAAGGAGAAGGAGGCCGAGGAGAAGGCGGCCGCCAAGGAGAAGGAGCAGGAGGCGAAGCAGAAGGCCGCCGAGGAGAAGGCGGCACAGAAGGAGAAGGAGGCCGAGGAGAAGGCGGCCGCCAAGGAGAAGGAGCAGGAGGCGAAGCAGAAGGAGGCCGAGGAGAAGGCGGCACAGAAGGAGAAGGAGGCGGAGCAGAAGCAGGCGGAGAAGGAGAAGGAGGCGGAGCAGAAGCAGGCCGAGGCGGAGAAGAAGCAGGCGGAGAAGGAGAAGGAGGCCGAGCAGAAGGCGGCGGAGAAGGAGAAAGAGGCCGAGCAGAAGCAGGCCGAGCAGCAGGCCAAGCAGGACCACATCCGCCAGGAGCAGGAGGCCAAGCAGGAAGAGCAGCGGAAGCAGGCCGAGCAGAAGCAGGCCGAGGCTCAGGCCAAGCAGGACGAGGCGCAGAAGCAGGCGCACGCGTTCCAGGTCCAGCAGGTGAATCAGCAGAAGGCCGAGCAGGAGAAGCGGGACAAGCTACAGGCGAAGAAGGAAGCCGAGGCCGAGGCCAAGCAGGAGCAGCAGCAGAAGGAGGCCGAGCAGAAGCAGGCGGAGGCGGAGAAGAAGCAGGAGCAGATCCGCCAGGAGCAGGAGCAGATGCAGGCGGAGAAGGAGAAGGAGGCCGAGCAGAAGCAGGCCGAGGCGGAGAAGAAGCAGGAGCAGATCCGCCAGGAGCAGGAGCAGAAGCAGGAGGAGCAGCAGAAGAAGGCGGAGGAGAAGCAGGCCGAGGCTCAGGCCAAGCAGGAGCAGATTCGTCACGAGCAGGAGCAGAAGCAGGAGGAGCAGCAGAAGAAGGCGGAGGAGAAGCAGGCCGAGGCTCAGGCCAAGCAGGAGCAGATTCGTCACGAGCAGGAGCAGCGGCAGGAGCAGCAGCAGAAGGAGGCCGAGCAGAAGCAGGCGGAGGCGGAGAAGAAGCAGGAGCAGATCCGCCACGAGCAGGAGCAGCGGCAGGAGGAACAGCGGAAGGAGGCCGAGCAGAAACAGGAGGAGTACCAGCAGAGGCAGGACAAGGCCCAGGAGGAGCAGCAGAAGCGACAGGAAGAGCTGCAGCGGCAACAGCAGCAGCGGCAGGAGGAGTTCCGGAAGGAACAGTCCAAGCTCAGTGGTGCACTCAACCACGGCGATCTGACCCAGCTCAACCATGGCGATCCGACCCAGCTCAACAACGGCGACTTCAGGCATCTCTCGCCGGAAATCCACGGCCCGGTCAACGGCGACGACTCGCTGACCAACCCCGGCGGCAGCCAGTCGCACCTGGATTCCCAGGGCCGCCTCGTCACGGACTTCCCGGACGGCAGCAAGTCCGTGATCGACCCGCACACCCAGATGTCGACCGTCATCAAGCCGGACGGCCACTCGTACTCCGGGCCGCTCAACGCGGACGATGTCCTGCACAACCCCGACGGCAGCAACACCCACCTGGACCGGCACGGCCAGGTGGTCACCGAGTACCCCGACGGCAGCACCTCCCGGGTGGACCCGGACACCGGCGCCACCTCGATCACCGGCCCGGACGGCACGACGACCACGGGCTATCTGAACGACCCCGACAACGCGCGCCCGGACTACCAGTACCACGGCCCCGGAAGCAGCTCCCCCCTGAACGGCGGACACTCGCTGAACCCGCCCTCCTACGACTACGGCGGCCACTCCTACGAGGAGGAGCTGTACGACGACAAGCCGTACCAGGAGCCGTCGCTGGGCAACCCCGGCCAGTCCGGAGGCGGGACGGACGCGGGTAGTGGCTCCCGGCTGAACAGCGGCCCGATGCCCGGCTCGATGGGGGGCGGCCCCATGGGGGGTATGCCGATGGGCGGCATGCCCATGGGTGGCATGGGTGGTATGGGCGGCATGGGAAGCAAGGGTGGCGAGGGCGGAGCCACCGAACGCGTCCGCAATGTGATCGACACCGGCGATGTGGTCAGCAACCGCCGCAGTGCCCCCGTCCCGCGCGGCAGGGGTGGCGTGTACGAGGACCGGCAGGCCATCAGCACCAGTGGCGGCAATCCGTTCCTGCCGCCGATGGGCGGTGCCGGCGCGCCCGGCCAGACGGAGACCGAGAGCAGCGACCGCGAGCGCGAGGTCTGGGAGCCGGAGGAGGAGGACGTCTGGGGTACCGACGAGGGCGGCTCACCGGCTGTGATCGGACGCTGACGGGCGAGAAGTTCCCTTTCGTCGGCCGACATTGCACAATGATCAACATCTATCCCTAAGCAGGAGTGTCCGTTGAGCGAACCGATGCAGGAGCGCATCGCCCAGGCCATGGCCGAGCTCCAGGCCACTCAGGCCGCTGTTGCGCGGGCGGA
The DNA here is from genome assembly GCF_039532705.1 of Streptomyces sparsogenes subsp. cuspidosporus. Lineage (NCBI taxonomy): Bacteria > Bacillati > Actinomycetota > Actinomycetes > Kitasatosporales > Streptomycetaceae > Streptomyces > Streptomyces sparsogenes. The sequence continues at coordinate 322,452 of NZ_BAAASD010000002.1, forward strand.
GGCGGAGCTCCGTCAGGCTTCCGCGACGGTGCGCTCGAGCGATCGCGTGGTGGAGGCGACCGTCGGTGCTCAGGGCGAGTTGACGGGGCTGAAGTTCCTCGACAACAAGCACCAGAACATGACGGGCCCTCAATTGGCCTCCTCGATCATGGAGGCCGTTCGGCAGGGACGTGCGCAGATGGCCCGCCGGGTGATGGACACGTTCGCTCCCTTCACCCAGCCGGGCCCTGAAGGATCGATGCGCCGGGGCATCGACCTCGACTGGAACCGGGTCTTCGGATCGGCGCTCGACGGCGGCGGTCAGGCCGGTTCCGGCCGTTCCCAGAGGAACCGGCTGCTCGACGAGATCGACGAAGACATCGATTGATGTGCGGGGAAGGTGAGGGGCAGTGGCCGATTACAACAGCTACTGGGTGGACGCTGACGGCCTGGAGCGGGGCGTCCGGCGGATCGGACAGGTAGCGGGAATGCCGAAGGAGGCGTTGACCCGGTTCGAGTCCCTGGAGCGGGGGGTCGAGGGTTGGAACGGAGAGGACGACGAGTTCCACGACAAGTCCGACCCGCCGTACCGGCAGCAGAATGAGAGCTGCCGCTTGGTTCTCACCGGTCTGGAGAAGTTCCTGACCGGATTGCAGTCGGCCGTGCTGGAGAGCCTGCGCAGCGTCGGGGAGACCCACGCGGTGGTCCAGGACAGGATCAAGGACGCCCAGGGGAACAGCGAGAAATACGGCAACGGCGGTTCCGGGAAGCGCTAGATGTACGATATCGAGTATCCAAAAGAGGTCGAAGGCATGCTCTTCGCCCTGATCGGCACCAAGCCGGTTCAGGGCAAGGCGGGCAAGGCCTGGGTCAGCCGTGACCTCTATCTGGAACTCGGTACCTCGATCATCGACCTGCGCCAGCAGATGCTGGACTCGATCGGCGAGGTCAAGAACTCCCTCCCGCCGAACGTGGCCGATGCCTATGAGCGGGCGTTGTCCCAGGTGGTGAACAGAAACGGCGGCGACGTCCTTCAGCAGTTCGAGCGGCAGCTGGACCAGTACGCCGCCAACCAGGCCAAGCTGTCCCTGAGCATTCAGAAGGCCCACCTGGAGATCATCGCCGAGATCATGGCGCTGATCCTGGAACTGGCACTCCTGGCGGCGATGTCCTTCTTCACCGGTGGCGCCTCGGCTTCGGAGATGATCCTGGCCCGGATGAGGGCCAGGCTGGCGATCCTGATGACGGTGGACCGCCTCCTGCGGTACATCGAGTTCTTCCCGTCGCTGTCCGAGGCGATCGAGGAGGCGATTCAGAGCCTCGCGGTTCAGCTGGCGGCCATGGCCATCAATCCCCCCGAAAGCGGGCCCGGCGGGATCGACTGGAAGGATGTCGGGATCAACGCCGCGGTCGGCGGGCTGGCCGGATTCTTCATCGGCCATTTCGGCTCCGCGGCGTTCAACCTCAAGAACGTCCTGTCGAACGTCTTCAAGAACGATTTCGGCAAGAACATCTTCGGCAAGTTCGATATCGACTTCAAGAACATCTTCACCAAGAACAACGCGAACAACGCGGCGTTCGACATCCCCACGGCGTTCGTGACCGAGGGGTTCGGCGAGACCATAGCCGTGGCGATCGTGCTCGGCAAATGGGACTGGATGGACCTCGTCGGCTCCGGTCTCAGCGGTGTGTCCGAAATATTTACGATGGGGCCCGCGGCACAGAGTGGCCAGTCCCTGCACACCAAGGTGTTCCCCGACGGGAACATCTTCACCAAGTTCCAGCAGAACACCGAAAACATCCTGATCGAGCGCCTCAGCGGGGGCGCCGGCAACAATTCCAGGGTCACCCCGGATCCCGGTCCGAACAACCACACGCCCACGCCGACACCCACGCCGACACCCACGCCCCCGCCCACACCTCCCGCCGCCCCTCCCACGACCGTGGGCTCCTCGGTCCCCACCGCTCCGAACAACCCCGCTCCCGGAGCCGGCAACACGTCCCCGCTCCCGGTCGATCCGATCGACTACGACAGCTCGGACACCGGGTCTGTCTCGTCGTACGAGCCGTCCGGCTTCGACGGCGACTCCATCTTCTCGGACAACTCGTCGGTCACGTCCTACGACAGCAGCACTTTCGGTGACAGGCCGGACTCGGTCACCCCGAACCCCTCCTCGCTCCCGAACCCCTCCTCGATCACGTCGCCGAGCAGCCTGATCACTCCGGGCACCGTGGGCGGCTATACGAAGAGCCCGGACTTCCTCAAGGACCCGACCTCCCTCAACACGTCCCCGGAGTTCCGGAACATCGCGTCCGTGCTGGACACGCCCGGCTTCGTGGCCACGCCCCCCGGCCCGGACGCGCCGAAGACGCCGAGCCTGCTGAACAATCCGAGCGCCGTCACCGGTCCGGGCGCACTGAACAGCCCCGCCGCGCTGAACACTCCGCCGCCGAACCTGCTGAACAACCCGAGCGCCGTCACCGGCCCGGGCTCCCTGAACAGCCCAGCCGCGCCAAACAGCCCCGCCGCGCTGAACACTCCGCCGCCGAACGTCCCGACGGTCTCGCGGCCGTACAGTGAATCCACGGACTACGGCGATCTCGACCCCGTCGAGAACGTCACCGAGAACTTCACGGACAACACCGCGGACACCCCCCAGAACAACACCGGGTCCCCGAACGGGACGCCGACGAAAACCCCGGCCGCGCACCCTCTCCCGCAGCAGACCCCTGCCGGACAGTTCCGCCCCGAGCAGGGGCCGGGGCAGCAGGACACGCAGGCCGGGCCGCGCACCGACACGGTCCCGGGCGACGCCGCGGCACCCCACTCCGACGACAAGGACGCGCCGCACCTCGGCGACAAGGACGCGCCGCACCTCGGCGACGCCCCGCGCACCCCCGGAAGCGGCGTCCCGGGTGCCCAGCGCCAGGACGACATCGTCCGCGCGCGCGGCTCCTACGCGGACGCGCTCACCACGTACGCCGACGCCGTCCGCGCCGTCCACGAACTCGGTGACGGCGTGGAGCCCGGGGCCGGCACCGGCGTGGACACCTCCGTCGCGCTCGCGGACGCCCAGGCCCGCGCCCAGCAGGCCCACGGCCAACTGCTGGACGCCTCGGCCCGGTTGCGCGACCTCGGGGTCCACCCGCACGCCGCGGGCCCGAACGAGCCCGGCCACACCCCGCCCCGGCCCCAGCGCGACGACGCCCAGCGCGAGTGGATCGCGAACCAGGTCACGGCGGAGGACCTGCCGGACGGCCTGGCGGAGGACCTGCTCCGGTTGCACGGCCCGGAGGCCGCCGTCACGCCGGCCGCACTGCGCGACGCGGGCGTCACGCCGGACCCCGAGCGCGAAGCGGCGGCGACGCGGCCTGGCGGACGGATCCCCGTCAGCGCGCTGGACCCGGTCGACCAGGTACGCCTGCTGATGGCACAGCCCAGCCCCTGGCCGGCGGCGGTCGACACGGTGGCGGCCAACGCCTCGCTGCGCGTGTGGGACGGGGCGTACGCGGACTTCAAAGCCGCGGCGCTGAGCGGCGACCCCCGCCCGGCGGCGGCCCCGCAGCACACGACCTCGCAGCACACGACCTCGCAGACCGCGACACCGCAGGCCGCCACACCGCAGGCCGCGCCTCCGCCGCCGGACGCGGCCGATGTCGACCGGGCCTGGGACAAGGCCATAACCCTGGTGCTGCCGCTGGTGTCGGCCCCCGTCCTGGCGGACTCCCGCCACGCCGAGCCCGCGTACCGCGACGCGGTGCGGCAGGTGGCCGACCACCTGCTGAGGCACGGGCCGGACGCGCCGTCGGGCGTCGCGCTCGCCGACACCCTCCGGAAGAGCCTCGGCCACGCCCCCCTCGTCCACGGTGACGCGACGGCGCCCATCGAGTCGCAGGCCCAGGTCACCGCCACCGACCCGCTCCCGCCGACGCCGACCGCCACCACGTCCACCGACCTCCCGGCCGACCCGGCGCCCACCCCTTCCCGGCCCACCGCCGCCTCGACCGCCGTACCCGACACCCCGGAGTCCACCGAGACCACGGGCCACGACTCTCCTCCCGCCGCCGATGCCACGCCTGCCGCCCCGGTGGCCGCGGACCCGGTCGCGGACCTGGCGGCGCGCCTGCCGGACCTGGCGCCCGACGACCGGGCCCGGGAGCTGTCGCTGCTGTCCTCCGCCGACCGCGAGCGGCTGGCGTCCAACTTCGTGCTGGTGGACACGTTGCGGCGGAAGCTGCCCCTCCAGGAGTTCGCCCGGACGGCCGCCCATCTGATGGTGCAGATCCCGCCCGGCGTGGACCAGCCGGTGTCGGCCCGGCGCGAGGTGCTGGACCAGATCGCGCGCATGCTGCGCGATCCCGAGGTGGCGGCGAAGCTGCTGAGGGACGGCGCGCGCGTGGTCGTGGTGCCCAAGGGCGAGGCGATGACCACGCTGGACCCGTTCCGCCACCTGGCGGGGAGCACGACGGCCGACGGGCGCCCGTGGGAGGAGGTGCGCGGTGGCGGCCTGCTCAAGACGGGGGTGACGGAGGAGAACCTGCTCGGTGAGGTGACGTCCGTGCGCGCGGACCGGCGCTCCTACCCGGAGGGCTACTCCACGACGACCCACGAGTTCGCGCACACCCTCCACGAGCACGGGCTGTCCGCCGCCGACCGGCAGCGCATCCGCGACGCGTACCACGCCAAGCTGGCCCAGGGCGACGCCGCGGTCTGGCCGGACGGCCCGCTGCGCGACCCGTCCGGCAGGCGCAAGCAGCCCAACTACTCGTCCCTCAACGAATTCGAGTACTTCGCCCAGGTCACCAACGCCTACCTGGGCACCAACGGCGGCAGGGACGGCTACACCAGGCAGCGGCGGAACAACGGGGCCGCCTGGGTGCGGCAGCACGAGCAGGCGCTGCTGCCGCTGCTGGAGCGGCTGTACGGCCCCGACCCCGACACCGAGGGCGTGCGGCCGGTGAACCAGCTCGCCGGCCCGCGGAAGGAGAACTGGATCTTCGAGGGGTTCCGGGCGTTCTGGGACGGTGTCGAGGGCACCCACCAGCCCCAGCCCCATGAACTCGTCCCCGTGCCCGGTGCCGATCCGGCGCCCGCCCCCGCCGCGGTGGAGACCGCGCCGACGACGAGGGACCTGCCCCCGCCGCCGGCGGGCGGGCCGAACTACGAGCAGCAGTTGCGGACCGTGCTCGAGACCACGTTCGGTACGGGCGTGGCAGCGCATCCCACGTTCCAGCAGATGATGAATTCGCTGGCGGTGGTGGACGCGGCGCGTGCGAGGGACGCCCGGTTCGGGGCCGGACCGATCGATCTGGAGGGGATCGCGCGGCGGGTGCTGCACTTGCCCGATTCGGTGCCGTTCACCCCCCAGGTGGCCTTCCAGCTCCTGTCGTTGGCGGCGAGCGCGGGACGGCGGAATCGGGCGGGGAGCCTGGCGGCGGTGGCGGCGTACGGGCTCGAGAAGAGGGGTGCCCTGGCGGCCGCGACGGCGCTGACCGCCCCTGATGGCCGGTCTCTGGGGCGGAACTGGATGGGGCGCCCCATTCCGGAGCTGCACCTCGACAGCGTCGCCAGGAGGACCGATGCCGGTGGGTGGGACCTGGCGCCCGCGCCCTGGGGCGGCCAGGCGGTCCATCTGGTCTTCGCGGACGTGGCGGACACCGGCCTGCTGGTGGTGCGTGACGGTCAGGGGGCGACGGTGGAGGTGGACCACGAGGAGTTCGCGGAGCTCGTGGCGCACGACCGGGCCCGACCCCCGGGCGCCCCGCTGCTGTTGCTGGTGCCCGGCGCCACCGGCGTGGGGACGATGGGGTTCGAGCGGTTGGTGGCGGACCGGTCGCAGGCTCGGGTCTGGTCCACCGACGGCGACTTCCGGTTGCAGCCCCTCAACGACGGCACCAGTCGGCGGATGCTGGCGCTGGCCAACGGCGCGCCGCGGCAGGTGCCGGCGGGCACATGGCTCCCCCATGATCCGGGCCTGGTCGCCCCGGGCCCCCAGGACCGGATCACAGCCGCCGACGGGAGGGTGTTCGAGGACGACGACATCCAGTCGTACGCGCTGACCAGGATCGACGGACAGGCGCTGACCGGACGGACCTACCTGAACGCGGCGGACATGGCGGCCCTGGAGGACGCCCTCCGTTCCGTGTCGGCGGTGGCGCACTACACGGACTACGACGAGGGGCTCCCGGGCGTCGCCCCGGCCCGGCAAAGCGGACTCCGGCCGTTGCCCCGGCCGCTGAGCGGCGCGTTCGTCGCCGTCGGGCACGGGAACGCGGGCCGTGCGGTGCTGCCGATCCGGAGCACGGGACAGAACCACGTCGTGCCGCCCAAGGAGGTCGGGAGGCTGCTCGCCCGGGACCCGGTGCTCCGGGCGATGTCGGCGGACGCGCCGGTGTGGCTGCTGTGGTGCGAGATGGCGCTGGCCTCGCCGGGCAAGGACCGGCTGGCGCGCACCCTCGCGGCGCAGGAACTCGCGAACCAGACCGGACGGACCGTGTTCGCGTTGGAGGCGCCGACCACGGTGGAGACGGCCCAGGCGGGCATGCCGCCGCGGCTGATCAAATTCGACGATCCGGACCGGCCCAAGTACCGCATCCTGGAGTTCCGCCCCGATCCGCAGTGGGCGGGGCTGAACGCCCTGGCCGATCGGGCGGGGCTGCCGGCGAACCTGCCGCAGAGGACCACTCGGGTGCTGCGGTGGGTGCGGGCCCTGCGCGAGACTCACGGGCCCGACATCGACACCGCTCCGCAGCGGGCGGCGGAGTTCCAGGCGCTGGTCCAGGGCTTCGCGGCGTGGGAGCGGGCACGCCAGGGCGCCGACCCCCTGACATGGGCGGAGCTGGAACAGACGGTCGTGGCGTATGCCGCGCAACGGGGCCTCGAGCAGGCGGTGACCAGGGACACCCTGACGAGGATGCTCGGCTCGTGGAGCAAGGCCCAGCAGCCGGCCCCGGCCCCGTCCCACCAGGGCCCGCCCTACCAGGGTCCACACGCCGCGCCGGCGCAGGCGCCGCGTTCCGCGGCCCGTCCCGCGCCCGCCGCGGTGCTGCCCCCGGCCCGGCTGGAGTTCGCGCCGGGGTCCACCGCGCTGTCCGAGGACGCGATGGCGGACCTCGACGTCCTGGCGCAGGAGGTGGCGCTGGCCGCTCTGGACAACTGGAAGGCGAACCGGCCGCTGCCGGACGGTGTGATCACCGGCTACGGCGAAGGCCCGGCGGCGCGGGCCCTGGAGACCGGTCAGGCGCGCGCGGAGACGGCGCGCGCCTGGCTCCTGGGGCGCCTGGACGAGGTGCTGGCCGGGTTCCAGGCGGAGGTACCGCCGGAGGACCGTCTCACCGCCGGTCACCTCACCGTCGTCAGCCGCGGCCGGGACGGGGACGCCGGGTCGGCCACCGCCCCCGGCGGTGCGAGCCCGGAGGCGCCGCGCACGACGGTCGAGTTCACCGCGCCCTCCGCCGTGCGCACCGCGGCCGGGGTGTGGGCCGCGCCGCACTTCGACACCTTCGTCACCACCGCCGGGAAGAAAAAGAAGTCTCCGGGAACGAAGGGCGATCAGGCCACGGCCCCCGCCGGGAAAGCCCCCGCCCCCACCGCCACCGCCACCGCCGGGATGGCTTCGCTCTCGCTGTCGGACCAGGGTGGCGCGGAGCGCCGTTGGGGCCCTGTCGAGTCGGTGCTGCCGGTGTCGGCCCGGATCAATTTCGCGGAGGGCGCGGAGAAGCCCAGCAACAACCAGCGGGCCCGGATCCGTGAACTCCTCGGGCGCGTCATCGAGGCGGGGGAGCGCAATGCCCTCGCGGGTCTCCCGGGGCCGCGCCTGGTGGTGACCGGCTACGACGACAGCGGCCAGGCGTCCGGGTCCGGGGCCGCCGGGCGGCGGGCCGCGGCCGTCGCGGAGGCGTACCGCGCCGGGCTGGGGCGGCCGGGCGCGGCGGGCACGTTCACCGTCGCGGCGTCCGGCCGGCAGCCGGGGGAGGTTTCCGGGGAGGGCGACGCCCGGCAGGTGGTGGTCGAGTTCGAGCTGCCGTCCGGGACGGCCGCGGTGCGGCGGCTGGACGAACTGCGCCGCACGGACCCGGAGCTGGAGGACGGCCCGTTCGACCCGGTTCCGCTGGCGCGGAAGATCCTGCACCTGGACCCGGCCGCGCCCGTGGGCGCGGCGGTGCGCGACGAGCTGTACGCGCTGGTGGACGAGGCGATGGCCGAGGGGCGGGACAAGAGCCTCGCGGCTCTCGGCGCGTTCCACCTCGTCCGGCGGGGCGATGTGCTGTCCGGGCGGACCCTGCTGTTCTCCCCCGACGACGGTTCGGTGGTGGGCCGCACTTTCAGGGACCGGCAGACCCCGCCGCCCGCCACGCCCGGCCCCGACCAGTCCGGCAGCAACCGTCCGTACCTCGTGGACGCGGACGGCGGGCCGGACCACATCGTGGTGTCGTGGCCGGACGGTTCGACCCGTCGGGTGCCGGGCGACGAGGTCACCGAACTGCTCGCCATGGACGAGGAGCTGGCCAAGCGGGGCCCCCAGGCCGTGGTGACGCTGGTGGTGCCGCACGCGGGTGACGGCGGGCTGGAGATGCCCCGGGGCATCTCCGCCGGCATCGGCCGGGGGCTGCTGGTGCACAGCGGCACACCCCTGCTGATCTACAACCCGAACACCAAGCGGTACAACGTCCCCTCGGCGGACCAGCGGGCGCAGGGGATACCGCGGGGCAGATGGATCTCCATCAGCCCCGACGACCTGGGTCCGGACGGCGCGTGGGCCAAGGCGGGGAACGGGTTCATCGTTCTGGCCGACGGTTCGAGGCTGATGGACCGGGACGTCAAGAGCGTCACCCTCACCACGCCGGGGACCAACCGGCCGGGTGGCCGGGCCGTCTTGACCGACGCCGATCTGGTCGAGCGAGAGGCGCACTTCGGCAACCTCCAGAACCTGCAGTTCGCCCACTACGACCCGGTCACCAAGCAGGCGCTCGGCCCTGCGGAGAAGACGCCGTGGTACGGGCGGAACGCCTATCACTTCATCCTGCACGGTCTCGCGGGCTTCTTCTTCGCGGTGGACGCGACGGCCGACGATGGGCACGGCGAGGGGAAGGCCGCCGCCGGTGACCAGGTCGGCGGCTACTTGAAGCGCCGCCCGAGTGTGCAAGCGCTCCCCAAGGGCACTCCGATCGTGGCCCATTCGTGCTGGGCCAACGCGGCCTACGACGGCAGCCTTCCCGTCGCCGTGCACGATGGCGTCGAGACGCCTTTCGTGCCCAACCCGTTGACCACCATCTCGCAGGCGCAGAAGGCGGCCAACGAGCTCGGAGAAGACCACCCGCTGATCGTCCCCAACCGGGTGCACGGCTTCTCGGTGACACAGGGCTTCATCGGCATCTTTGCCTCGGTCCGGGGCGAGCAGGGGGCGTGGTCGGAGCTGCGGGCGGAGCCCGAGCCGGAGGTGCTGGACCGGCTCGCCCGGGTGGCCTTCGGCATACCGGACTCCGCCCCGGTGCCGGAGGCCGACCGGGACAACACCCTGCTGCTGGTACGGGCCCTGCGCGAGGTGTTCGGCCACGAGGCCGAGAACGGCAGGGACGACCCGTCGGGGGAGTACCAGAAGCTCCTGCGCGGGATCGGGGCGCTGGAGGTCATGCGCCGCGACGATCCGGGGCTGGCGGAGGCGGGTCCGTTCAGCCTGGACCTGCTGGACTTCGTGGTGCGGGCCCACCTCGAACAGCGGGGGACACCGAAGCCGAGGCCGGCCGCCTTCGCCGACTCCACCGAACTGCGCAGCGCCGTCCGGCAGGTATTGGACGACGCGCGTGGCCGTCTCCAGGGCGCGCCCGGCCCGGTCGCCCTGCGCGACTTCGTCCCGCTCACCGTCCTCGACCAGACCGCGGCCATGATGGGGCTGCTCCCCCCGCAGAGCCTCGGCGCCATGGGGCTGAAGGCCCTCCCCGCTCCGGGACAGCCCTCCCGGTCGCTGGTGTTCTGGGCGCTCGCCAAGGCGGGGCCGGCGCTCATGAACCACCCGGACCCGGATGCCCTGGCGGCCAGGATCCTGCACGTGGAGGGCGCGCCGTCCAACCCGGACGCGATGCGGCAGATGGCCCTGTGGCTGATGGCGGGGGCCGCGCTGATCGGCGTCGACGTGTACGACCCGGTCGCCCTGGCCGCGCACCACCTCAGGCGGAGCGGGCTGTTGTCTCCGGCCACGGCCATCACCTCGCCCGCCGGACAGACGACGGGCCTCAACCTGACGGGCAAGCCCCTGGGCGGCCCGCTGAACACGGACGTCTACCGGGTGTCGCCCGACGGTACGACCGGAAGCGGCGAGAGCCGCACCATCCAGGGCCCGAAGTTCGTGCTGATGGTCGACGGCGACCAGGACCACGCCGAGATCCCCTGGCGCGGCGGCACCACCCGAAAGGTGCCGTACGAGGAGGTCGTCGCGCTGGTCGAACAGGCCCTGCGTACCACCCCGCTCACCGTTCCCATCGCCCTGATCGGACCGAGCGAGGGTCCCGGGGGCACCAGGATGGCGGACGCCCTGGCCGCCCGGGAGGGGACCGCCAGGACGGTGCTGACGCCCGCCCACCCCGCCACGGTGGTGGCCGACAGCGCGGCGAAGCAGCACGTGATCGTGGTGACGGCGGACCCGGCGCAGTCGAGTGCCGCGGACGACTGGGGACGTACCGAGCCTCCGGCGCTGACCACGGGGCATGCCCCCGTGTCGGTCATCACGCAGAGCCCGCCCCCCTCCACCGAGGCGACCGAACCCGAGCATCCGGCCGGGGCGGCGGTGCCCCCAGCGGCCGGTGGCGAGGCCGCTCTTCCGCGGCCGGACACCACGCAGCCCGTACTCGACGCCGACTCCGTACTCGACGCCGACTTCGTTTTCGACACGGACACCGACCGCGACACGGACACCGACCGCGACACGGACACCGACCGCGACACGGACACCGACACGGACACCGACACCGACACCGACTCCCTCTTCGCCTCGGCCTTCGGGCTCGACGAGGTGCCGTCGGCCGAGCCGGAGCCGCAGCCGAGACCGCAGGCCCCCATCCGGCCGGGGGTGCGGGCATCGTCCGGACAGGCGATGCCCGGAGTGGGTCAGGTCACCCTGCCGGTGCACACCGCGCCGGTGGGGAGCCCGGCCGACAAGTTCTGGTCCCACGCCCCCCGGCTGACGGAGGTGTCCTTCGAACCGGCGGACACCGACCTGTCCCAGACCGCCCAGGATTCACTGGAGGACCTGGCCGTCCGGGTGGCCCGGGACGGGCTGCGCAGCCGCAAGCAGGACCTCCCGCTGCCCTTCGTGATCCTGACCGGGTACGGCGAGGGAACGGACGCGGAGGCGAAGGCCGAAGGAGAAGCCCGCGCCACCAACGCGTACGTGGAGTTCCTGGCGAGCCTGGACGTCGAGTTGAGCCGCCGCCAAAAAAGCCTTCCCCCCGATGAGCAGCTCACGGCCAATGACTTCACCATCGACTGGCGCGGTTTCGACGGGGACGTCGGGCAGTCCGCGGGCGGGAACGCGGAAGCGCTGCGCCGCCGGGTGACGGTCGAGGTCGTCTCGCCCATGACGCTGCTGAACGACCTGCGCAAGGCCGATCCCGACCTGCGGAACGCGCCGCAGGACATGGACGGTCTGATCCGCCGCGTCCTGCACCGCCCCGACGGCGCCACCGTGGACCTGGGGCTACGCGAACGGTTCGGCGAACTGGTCCACGACGCGTACCAGAACGGCTGGGCGCACAGCCTGGGGGCGCTGGGCGCGTACCACGCCTTCGTGAAGGGATTGATCTCCAGGCAGCGGGCCCGTCACTTCACGGTGAACGGCCAGCGCGTCGCGGGTATCAACTGGAGCCCGGCGGCAGAGGTCGTCGGACTGGACGTCAGCGGGGTCGACATCCTGCGGGAACGTCCCGGTGGCGGGTTCGACAAGGTCGGCAGTGCCCCAGCCCCGTGGGGACCGGGCTGGTTCCCGTACACCGTGGTGGCCGAGGGCGGCCACGACCGCGTGAAGGCGAGGTGGCCGGACGGTACGGCACGCGACCTGACCCCCGACGAGTTCGTCGAACTGGTCGCGGCCGACCTGGAGGGAGCGCCTCCGGGCATCCCGATCGTGCTGGTCATCCCCCAGGGCGGGGACCGGGGGCTGGACCTGCCGCGGAAGCTGGCGGACCGGACGGGCAAGACGGTGTGGGCGCACAGCGGACACCCCACGCTCCACAAGACCGGGCCGCAGACGTACGGCATCGGCGTGATCCACCGGGACGACCGCATCCAGGGCGACTGGATCGCCAGCCGGCCCGGCACGGCGCCCGACGCGAGGGCGGACGATCCGAGCTGGTGGCGCAAGGTGGTCAACAGGACCCTCGTGGGGCTCACGGGCCTGAGCTTCGGGCGCACCGCGCTCCGTCCGGAGGAGGTCGTCGAGAAGGACATGGAGTGGGACCAGCGTCATCTCGACGCGATGAAGCACTACGCCCACTACAACACCGCCGTGCGGAGGTTCGTCAGCGGTCTGCTCCCGCTGCCGCGCCCGGGCAAGCCGGGTACCAAGCGGTACATCTTCGACTCGCACGGCGGGCCCGGCTACATCGTCCTCCCCCTGGAGGACGGCAGGGAGATCCGCGCCTGGAACCAAGAGGGTGCGCGGTACATCGCGCGCCGCAGGAGCGTGCAGGAGCTCGACAAGGACGACTGGATCGAGCTGGTGGTCTGCTACGCCGGTTCGCCCCAGGACCGTGGCGTGGACCGCGCCCGTTTCAACCTCGGCGACAGCTTCCCCGGCTCCTTCGTGCCCGACCCGCTCGCGGACGTCGCCATGGGGCAGCACGTCGCGAACGAGACGCGGAAGAAGGTCAATGCCAGCATCCTCACCGATGCCACGGTGGCCTACCCGGGTGGATACATCCGGGCCCTGGACACCGACGCCCAGGGGCGGCGGGGTTCGTACCAGCAGTACTTCCCCGAGCCCGACGCCGAGGAGCTGGACCGCCGGGCGCGGGAGATCGGGTACCACACGGGCCCGGGGCCGGTCCCCGCGGTGGCCGGGGCGGCGACGCTGCGGCTGGTGCGGGCGCTGCGGCTGACCCTGGGCAAGGAGATCGACGACGACCTGCGGATCGACCAGGACCCGGAGTACGCGGAGCTGCTGCGCGGGGCCGCCGCGCTGGACCGGATGTGGCGCCGCGACCCGCGGTTCGCAGGCGCGGGCCCGGTCACGCTGGACTTCTTCGAGCGGGTCGTCGCGGCGACGCTTCCCGCGGGCACACCCGCGCGCCAGGACGACTACCGGAACGTGCTCAAGCGGGCGGCCGCCGCCCCCGCCGGTACGACGGCGGCCACGTTCGTGGCGCTGCCCTCGTCGCTGGACGACGCGGCACACTGGCTCGACACCGCGGACGTCGTCGACGCGGCCGTCCGGGCCCTGCGCCTGGGCGGCCCCGGCGACGTGGGCAGGCGCGAGTTGTCCCGGATGTTCTGGGCGCGGGTCAAGATGGAGGAGGCGTGGGGCGGCTCCGACCTCGAAAGGATCACGGCCCACCTGTTCGACCTCCCCCCGTCCGCCCAGGTGACCGACCGGCAGCGCGAGTTCACCCAGGACCTCGTCACGAGGGCGTTCGCCGGCGGGCTCGACGGAGCCGACGCGGACGTGATGGTCGCCTACCTCCTCGACAGGAACGGCGCGGTGTCGAAGACCACCGCCCTGTCCCCGCCCGGCGATCCGGACGAGGTGATCGGACGGGACTTCCTGGGGTCCCTGAACGGGACGGCCCCGGACCTGTCGAAGATCCAGACCCCGTCGGGGCCGGTGGACGCCCCGTGGGCCGGGAGGTACAAGACGGGTGAGGAGAAGCCCGTTCCGTACTCGGTGCACGCCACGGTCGACCCGAACGCCCCGGGCCGGGTGCTCGTCACCTTCGAGTCCGTCACCGGCCGCCCCCTCACCAGGAGCCTGTCGCCCCAGGAGTTCGCCGAGCTGCTGGCCCGTGACGAAGACCTGTGGGCGGAGGACCTGACGACTCCGGTCCTGCTGGACATCCAGGGACTCGTCGCCCACGCCCCCGGCCTGACCGGGGTCCTGGCCCAGCGCCTCGGCCGGCGGATCTGGGTGGTCGGGGAGCCGCGCCCCACGGACCCCGTCGACCCGCAGAACCCGGAGTTCGCCCCCTCCCCGGTGCGCCCCCCGGCTCCCCGCGCCGACACGGCGCGGGTACCGGTGAGCGATCACACCACGGGGGAGACGTCCGCGGCTCCCGTGCCGGACGCCGCGAGTCCGCGGCCGCGGACCTTGCGGTCGTCCGGGCCGGCGGTGCCGGGGCCGCCCGGAGGGTCCTCGTTCTCGCTGCCCGTGCACACCGCGCCGGTGGCCGGTCCGGGTGCCACCGCCCCCCTCGCGCCGCCGAAGGCCGTGCGGCTGCCGTTCGCGGCGGGCTCCACGGAGCTGTCCGTTCAGGCCGGGTCCGCCATCGCGTCCGCGGCCGACGCCCTGGCCAGGTCCGCGTGGCACAACTGGCGCCGGGGCCGGCCGATCCCCGCAGTGACCATCAGCGGGTACGGCGAGGGGACGGGCCCGGACGCGGCTGATGAGGCGCTGGAGGAGGGCGAGCAGCGCACGGGCGCCGTGCACGACGAGTTCCTGGCCGCCCTGGACACCGCGCTCACCCGCCTCCAGACCGGCGTCCCCCAGGGCACCCGTCGTCTTCAGGCGGACGACTTCGACATCGTCGGGCGCTCCCGCGGTCAGGACCTCGAACCGTCCGTCACGCCCCCCGCCCCGGACGCGCGTCGGCAGGTGACGCTGGAATTCGTCGACCCGCTGACGGTGCTGAACGCCGCGTGGAGGGCCGACGCCGACCTCCGGCACGCCCCGCCGGACGTCGATGTGATGGCCCGTCGCCTCCTGCACCTGCCCGCGAGCGCCGCGGTGGACGATGCCGTACGCCAGGAGCTGTACGACCTGGTCGTCGACGCGAGCCGGGACGGCTGGGGGACCGGCCTGGGGGTCCTGGGCGCGTACCACATGGACCAGCAGGGCGTGCTCGACGGGGACCGGGACCGCTACCTCAAGGTGGGTGGCACACGGGTGCCGGGCGTCAACTGGGGCAAGGACAAGGTCCTCGACCTGGACGACACGGACACGATCGAGATCCTGCGGAGTGACGGCAACGGCGCCCTCCAGGTGATCGGCACGAAGGACGCTCCGTGGAAGGGCGGCCCGACGCCGTACGTCGTGGTGGCCTCGGGCCGGCACGACATGGTGCGGGTGACGTTGCCGGACGACACCACCCGGGACCTGACCGTCGACGAGTTCGTGGAACTGATCGCGAACGATCCGGAGCTGTCCGGGCTGCCCCTCGAGGCGCCGATCGTGCTGGCCGTTCCGCACGCCGGTGACCGGGGACTCGACCTGCCACGGCTGCTGGCCGACCGGACGGGCCGGATGGTGTGGTCGCACAGCGGTCTCGCCACGGCGGACGCCCCCCACATCGGGGTCCTCCACAAGGCCGACGCGATCCAGGGCGACTGGATCCCCAGCCCACCCGGAATGGCGCCGGACCGGCCAGGGAACGCCCCGGCCTGGTGGCGCAAGGTGATCACCCGGACCCTCATGAGCCGCATCACGGGGCAGCGGACGGGCCGTGAGGCGCTGCGCCCCGACGAGGTCGTCCGTGAGCGTCGGGAAAGGCTCCACGACGCACTCGACTCGATCAGGGCGGCCGCTCACTGGAATCCGGCCACCGGCCGCTACTCGAAGCCGCTTCGCCTGGTACGGCCGGGCAAGCCGGACGCCAAGCGGCAGCACTGGGTGATGCACGGTGGCCCGGGTTACCTGATGTTCCCGCTGGAGGACGGCACCGTCTACCGTGCTTACGGCGCCGAGGGGGCCCGGTACCTCGCGCACCACAAGAGCAGCCAGGCGCTCGGCGAGGACGACTGGAACGAGCTGCTGATCTGCTGGGCCGGTTCGCCCGCGGACCGCGCCGTGCCGTCCGGCTTCGGGGCCTTGGGCCGTTCCTTCCCCGGCCCCTTCGTCCCCGATCCGCTCGCGGACGTCCCCATGGGACAGCACGTCGCGAACGAGACCCGGCACAAGACGAACGCCCTCATCCGCCTGGACGGGGTGGGGCTGTACCAGAACATGCCCTTCCGGATCCTGGCCACCGATCGCCAGGGGCGGCGGCAGTGGTTCCAGCAGTTCTACCCCGAGCCCGACGCCGCCGAGCTGGACCGCCGGGTGCGCGAGGCCGGGTACTACACCGGCCCCCAGCCCCCGGCCTGGGCGCGGGAGCACACGCTGCGCCTCGTGCGGGCGCTGAAGCTGACGCTGGGGAACGACGTCGACGACGGCGTCCAGGTGGGGCAGGACCCGGAGTACGCGGAGCTGCTGCGCGGTGCCGCCGCGCTGGACCGGATGCGGATGAAGGAGCCGCAGCTCCGCGGCACGGGTCCGTTCACGCTGGACCTCTTCCGGCGGATCGTCGAGGCGCGGCTTCCCGCGGGGCGGACACAGGCGCGTCAGGCCGACTACCGGGACGTACTGAAGGCGGCGGCCGCCGCCCCCGACGGTACGAAGCTGAGCGACTTCGTGACACTGCCGTCGTCGGTGGTCCGGGCGGCCGAGTGGAAAGCCACGGTGGACCTGTCCGAGGTGGCCGTCAAGGCCCTGCGTATGGACGGCTCGACCACGCCCTACGAGGCCGAGTGGTCCCGGATGTTCTGGGCGCGGGTCAAGACGTACGAGGCGCTGGACACGTCCGTGAACCTCGACGAGCTGACCGCCCAGCTGTACGACCTGCCCTCCGCCGGCCAGGTGGACGACGCGGGGCGCGACTTCACCCGGGAGCTGATGACCACGGCGTACGCGATCGGGCTCGACGGGTCCGATCCCGCCGTGCTGTACGCGTACCACCTCGACACCCTCGGCGCTGTGGCCGATCCGACGGCCCTGCACGCGCCCGGCACCCCGAACGAGGTGTCCGGACGCGACTACCGGCCCGGACCGAAGGACGCCTTCCCGGATCTGTCGAAGATCCGGACGCCGTCCGGGGTGCGGGCCGCGCCGTGGGCGGGGAAGGACACGAGGACGAACACGGCCAGGCCGGCGCCCTATGTGGTGCGGGCCACGGTGGACCCGAAGACCCCGGGCCGCCTGCTCGTGTCCTTCGGAACCGTCACCAGGAGTCTGACCCCCCGGCAGTTCACCGAGCTGCTGGACCGCGACCGCTCCCTGCTCGGCAGGGACCTGGCGGTTCCGCTACTGCTGGACATCGCCGAGTTCGACCGCCACTTCCCCGGGCTGGCGCGGGACATGGCCCAGCAGTTCGGCCGGGAGATCTGGACCACCTCGGCCGTCCCGAGCCAGACGGTGCCCCAGGGCGCGCAGCGCCCGGTGCTGACCCTGAACCCGCCGGCCCAGGCCGGTGCGTCCTCAGCGGCCGTGCAATGGACCTCCACGAAGCCGGTCGACCCGCAGAACCCGACCAACACGTCCCGCCCCGTGCCGGCCCCGCCTCCCCTGGCGGCGTCGGAGGCGGTGCCGGCTCCGGCGGGGCGCGCGTTCACGGTGCGGTTCGATTCGGGGTCGACCATGGTGTCCGAGGACGATGTGGCGGACATCGAGGATCTGGCGCGTGAGGTGGCGTCTTCGGCGCTGGCGGACTGGCGGGCGGGGCGGCCGTTGCCGTCGGGTGTGGTCACCGGCTTCGGCGAGGGTCCGGCGGTGCGGGCGCGGGAGATGGGGCAGGAGCGGGCCGAGACGGTTCTCGCGTGGTTCGAGGACTCCTTGGACGAGGTGCTGGCCGGGCTTCAGCGGGGGGTGCCGGAGGCCGACCGGCTCACCGCGGCGCACTTCCGGTTCACCGCCCGCAGCCGTGGCGAGGGCGCGGCGTCCGGTGACGCGGACCCGGAGGTGCTGCGGCAGACGACGATCGAACTGACCGAGCCGACGGGGCCGTTCACGACCTCCGAGCCGGACACCGTGCCGGGCCTCTTCGATTCCGAGTTCGACGCCGACGCCGATTCCGACACCGATTCCGACACCGGGTTCGACGCCGACGCCGAGCCCGACGCCGATTCCGACACCGAGTTCGACGCCGAGTTCGACACCGACGCCGATTCCGACACCGATTCCGACACCGGGTTCGACACCGGGTTCGACACCGAGTTCGACACCGACGCCGAGCCCGACACCGATTCCGACACCGAGCCCGACTCCGACACCGAGTCGTCCGTCGCCCCCGACGGCGTACCGGTCGCCAAGTCCCGGCCGCAGCCCGCTTCGGTGGTCCGGGCGGCGCCCGGGGGGCCGATGCCCGGGCTGCGGCCGGCGACCCCGCCGCCGGTGCACGTCGCCCCGGTCACACCCCCGGCCGCCGCGCCCGGCCCCGTGCCCCTCACGCGGGTGCACTTCGCTCCGGGGTCGGCCACGCTGTCCGAGGACGCCGGGACGGCGCTGAGGGACCTGGCCGACCAGGTGGCCCGGATCGGTCTCGACCACCACGGCCGGGGCGTCGCCAAGCCCGGCGCGATCATCCTCGGCTACGGCGAGGGCACGGCGCAGGACGCGGACGCCGAGGCACTGCGACGCGCGGCCGCCGTGTACGAGCGGTTCGCGGATGACCTGAACCGCGCGCTGGAACGCCGCCAGGGGAACGTCCCCGTGGACAGCCGGATCACGGCGGACGACTTCCACATCGTCTGGCGCGGGCGCGGTGCGGACGTGGGGCGGACCGGCACCACTCCGGACGCGGACGTGGCGGCGGCGCGCCGTCAGGTGACGATCGAGTCGGCCGACCCGGCCGCGACGCTGAACGAACTCCGCCTCGCCGACCCGGACCTGGTGAACGACCCGCTGGACGGCGACGTCATCGCCCGCCGCATCCTCCATCTCCCCCCGGACGCTCCGGTGGACGCGAACGTGCGCGAGCGGCTGCACGCGCTGATCACCGACGCCGCCGCGGACGGCTGGGCGACCAGCCTGGCGGCGCTGGGCGCGTACCACGTCTTCCAGCAAGGCGTGATCGCCCCGAACCGGGACCGCTACCTGACGGTGGGCGGCACCCGTGTCCCGGGCCTCAACTGGGCCAACGAGAAGGTCGCCGAGGTGATGACCGACTCGTTCGACATCATCGAGCAGCGGCCGGACGGCAGCTTCGAGGTGGCCGACACCCCCGACGCCGAATGGCTCGGCGGGCCGAGGCCCTATGTCGTGGCGGCCGAGGGCACCCACGAGAAGGTCGTCGTGCCGTGGCCGGACGGCACGACCCGCGACCTGACCGCCGGGGAGTTCATCGAGCTGGTCGCGCGCGACCTGGAGCGGGAGGGCCTGCCGAAGGACCACCCCATCGTGCTGGCCGTCCCCTTCGCCGGCGACCAGGGGCTTGATCTGCCGAGGCTGCTGGCCGAGCGGACCGGCAGAACGGTGTGGGCACACTCCGGCCATGTGCTCGCCGGCAGCGAGCAGGGCCTGATGTCCCTCGGCGTGTTCCACGAGAGCGGCCGTCACCAGGGCGACTGGATCCCCAGCCCGCCCGGTATGGCGCCCGACCGCGGCCCCGGCCTCCCGGAGTGGTACCGCAAGGTGCTGACGCGGACCATCATGGACGTGCGGTCGAAGCGACAGGCCGGCCGCTCCGGCCTGCCGGAAGATGAGGTCGTGCGGCTGGGCACGGAGGACGATCAGCGTCACTTCGGCACGATGACGCACTACGTCCATGTCAACGGCGTCACGGGCGAGGTCGTGTCCGGGAAGATCCCGCTGCCGTACCTGGGCAGGAGGTACACCTGGGACGGACACAGCAAGTTGGGCTGGATGGCGTTCCAGCTCGCGGACGGCACGACCCACTACGCCTACGGCGCCGAGGGGCCCCGGTACCTCGCGCACCGCAAGAGCGTGCAGAACCTCGACGAGGACGACTGGATCCACATGGAGTCGTGCTGGAGCGGCTCTCCCGTGGACCGTGCCGTTCCAAGCATCGGGAACCCGGACACCGTCTTCCCCGGGGCGCTGCACGCACTGTCCACCGCCTTCGTCCCCGATCCGCTCGCCGACATCTCCGTCGCACAGCACACGGCGAACGAGACCCGGCACAAGGTCAGCGCCACCTTCGGGCCGATCGGCGTCCTGTTCCACGACGGCGAATACGTCATCACGGTCTACACCGACCCGCAGGGGCGGCTCGGCGCGATCGTCACGTTCTACCCCGAGCCCGACACCGCCGAGCTGGACCGCCGCGCCCGCGTGGCCGGATACCACACGGGCCCGGGGGAGGTGCCCGAGGAGGCCGGGCAGCGGACGCTGCGTCTGGTGCGGGCGCTGAAGCTGACGCTGGGGAACGACGTCGACGACCGCGTCCAGGTGGAGCAGGACGCGGAGTACGCGGAACTGCTGCGCGGGGCCGCCGCGCTGGACCGGATGTGGCGGGACGACCCGCGGTCCGACGACGCGGGCCCGTTCACACTGGACCTCCTCCAGCGGATCGTCGCCGCCCGGCTCCCCCAGGGGCAGACCGAGGCCCGCCACGACGACTACCGCGCGGTGCTCACCGCCGCGGCGGCCGCGCCCGACGGTACGCCCCTGACCGCCTTCGCCCCGAGGCTGACGGGGGCGCTGGACGAGGCGGCCGCCTGGTGGAGCAGTGTGGACCCGGCCGCGGCCACCGCCGCCGCCCTGGCCCTGGACGACCCGCAGCAGGTGGGAACCGCCGAGCTGTCCCGGGTGTTCTGGGCCCGGGTCAAGATGTACGAGGCCCTGGCCGCTCCCGGCATGGACATCGACCGGATCACCGCCCAGGTCTTCGGCGGGACGCCCGACGACGACCTGCGCGATGCCACCCGGTGGCTGATGGCCGCGCTGTACGCGATCGGGCGCGACGGGGGCGATGTCGTCACGGTGAGGGCGGGCTACCTGGAGAGCCTGGGCGCTCTGTCGGACGCCACCGCCGTGTCCACCCCCGGCAAGCCGGGGGACCCGCCGCAACTGGCGTCCGGACGCCACTTCGTGGACGCGCCGAAGACCGCGGACCTGGACCTGTCGAAGGTCTGGACGCCCGGCGGTCTCGAGGACGCGCCGTGGGCGGGGCCCGGCCGGCCGGCCCCGTACGTGGTGCGGGCCTCGGTGGACAGGAACAACCCGGGTCGCCTCGCGCTGTTCCTCAACGGCTCGGACGAGAGCGTGTCGGAGGCCGAGTTCGTCGAGCTGCTGGCACGCGACCGTCACCTGCTCGTCACGCCACAGAACACCGCCGTCCTCCTGGAGATCTCGCAGCTCGACCGGCACTTCCCCGGCCTGGCGCAACGGCTCGCCCAGCGGATCGGCCATCCGGTCCACTCGACCTCCCTGCCCGTGGACCGGATCACGCCTCCCGGCTCCCAGGCGCCCGTGATCGCCCTGATCCCGTCTCCGAACGGCCCGGCCCCCACGGCCGCGGACTTCCGCGAGACCGAACCCATCGCCCCGAACCCGCCGGTCGACACCCCGCGCCCGGTGCCGGCCCCGCTGCCCCGCAGCGCCGGCCGGATCATGCCGTCGCCCTGGGCGCCGATGCCGGCGCTGTCCCCGGCGCTCCGGTCCGCCCTGGCGCGGGCGTCGGCCGCCCGGCCCGCGCAGTCGTCGGCGGCCCCGTCCGCGTCACCGCCGGCGCCGGGCCCGCGCCTGTCCGCGGGCCGGATCGCGGAGCTGGCCGCCCGGATCGACTCGGACCAGGTGCACACCGTGCCCGTCGGCGATCCGCCCGCCGCACCGGCCCCGGCGACGCCGACCGGCAGGTTTGCTCCCGTAGCCCCGCCCGCCGCCTCTTCCCCCGGGCCGTCCGTGCTGCCGCGGTCCACCCCGGTGGCGTTCGACGGGCAGTCCGCCGAGGTGTCGGCCGATCAGGAGGCGGAGATCGCGCGGCTGGCGGCCCGGGTGGCCGAGACCGGCCTGCGGAACAAGCGGGCGAAGCTGGCCGGGACCCCGATCCGCATCACCGGACACGGCAGCGGAGCGGACGGGCAGCTCGCCCGCTCGCGGGCCGACGCGGTGGCCGCGGTGTTCCGGCGCCACCTCGACCGGGCGCTGAGCGCGCTCGGCGCGGCCGGAGCGGACCTGTCCGCAGGCGGCCTCACCCTCCACGTGACGACCGACGGCACCACGTCACCGGATCCGGCGCCCGCCTCGGTGACGATCGGCATCACCGCCGACCGGCACTCGGCGACGGCACTGCGCCTGGACGAGCTGCGGCAGGCCGAACCCGGTCTACGGGACGGTCCGTTCCGGCCGGCCGCCCTGGCCAGGCGCGTCCTGGGCCTGGCCGACGCCACCCCGGTCACCGGCGCACTTCGCGCGGACCTGTACGCGGTGACCGACGCGGCGATGCGGGACGGCCGGGCGGGCAGCCTGGCGGAGGTGGCGGCGTACCGCGCCGAGAAGGACGCGGAACGCTACGCGGCCCACCGCTTCACCACGGGCGGCACCCGCGCCCCGGGCCTGAACTGGACGGGCCTGCCCGACCGCGAGCTGTACACGGACACCATCGGCCTCCTGGAGGAGCAGCCGGGCGCCACCCCCCGGATCCTCGACTCGAAGGTCCCCAGGTGGCTGGGCGGCCCCACGCCGTACCTGCTGGCGGCCACCATGGACGGCGACCGGGTGAGGATTCCGACGCTGGACCGCACGACGCGGGCCGTGAGCGCCGAGCGGTTCGTGGCGGAGGTCCTGAAGGACCAGGAGCTGGCGAGCCTCCCCGCGGACGCGCCCATCGTGCTGGCCATGCCGTTCGCCGGCGACGGCGAACAGTACCTGGCGCGGCTCCTGGCGGAGCGGACGGGCCGCACCGTATGGGCGCACAGCGGCGACGCGCGGCTGATGACCACGCCGGACGGCCGGCTGGCCGTCGCGGTCTTCACCGCTTCCGGGCGCCCGGTGGGCTCCTGGTTCCCCGTCCCGCCCGGCATGCTGCCCGACCCGGACGGCGCGGACGACACGGACGACGGGAGCGACGAGGACTGGCACGAGGACGTGCTGTCCTCCCCGCTGGCGAGCGCGGCGACGGACCTGCAGATCGGCCGCGCCTCCTACTCGCCCGACCATCTGGCTATACGGGAGGAGGACTTCCGCCACCTCGACCAGGTGACGAAGTACGTGCACGCCAACTTCGCCACCGGCACCCTCTCCAAGACGTTCCCCCTGGAACCGGCCGCCCGGGGGAAGCTGAAGGCGTTCTTCGCCGCTCACGGCGGGGCGGGCTACACGTCCTTCGCCCTGGCCGACGGGGGAAAGCACACGGCGTGGGGCGACGCGGGCGCCAAGTGGCTCAAGAAGCGCAGGAGTTTCACCGGCCTCCTGAAGGACAAGGAGGACTGGCTCGGCCTGGTGATGTGCCAGGCGGGTTCCCCGAAGGACAGCGCTGTCCCGTCCCGTCGCGGCTACGGCAACGCCGGCGCGTTCGTGCCCAACCCGCTCAGGAACGTCGCCCAGGGCCAGCACTACGCGAACGAGATGCGGAACAAGACGAGCGCCACGACCGTCAGCTCAGGCGTCTTTTTCCACAACGGCGAGTACGTCCATGGCCTGGTGACCGACCCGCAGGGGCGCTGGGGGTCGTACGCGGAGTTCTTCCCGGAGCCGGAGACCGACGAGTTGGACCGCCGGGCGCGCGCCATCGGGCTGCACAGCGGTCCGGACGACCCGGTGTCCGAGGAGGAGCGGCAGCGGACGCTGGAGCTGGTGCGGGCGCTGAAGCTGACGCTCGGGAACGAGGTCGACGACGACGTCCGGATCGAGCAGGACCCCGGCTACGCGGAACTGCTGCGCGGGGCGGCTGCGCTGGAGCGGATGTGGCGGGAGGATCCGCGTTTCCGGCAGGCGGGCCCGTTCACCCTGGAGTTCTTCCAGCGGGTCGCCGCCGCGAAGCTCTCCCTGGGGCAGGCCGGGCCGAGCCGAGCGGACTACCGCGCGGTGCTCGCCCAGGCCCTCGGCAGCGGCCCCGGCAGGTCACTGAGCGACTTCGTGACGCTGCCGCCGGCCGTGGACCGGGCCGTCGCCTGGCTGGGCGGCCCGGACGTGACGCGGGAGATCGCGGACGTCCTCCAGCTCTCCGGCCCGGACGAGGTGGGCGAGGACGAACGCTCGCGGATGTTCTGGGCGCGGGTCCAGGCGCACGAGGCGCTGGGCGCGCTCGACGCCGCCGGCCTGGACGCGTACACCGCGCAGGTGCTGCACCTGGACCCGTCCGAGGTGGACGACGCGCGGCGGGACCAGGCGCGGGACCTGACGGCCGCGGCGTACGGGGTCGGCCGCGACGGGGCCGACCCGGCCCAGGTGGGCGCCTACCACCTGGAGACCGAACAGGCCCTGTCCGCCGCCACGGCCATGCCCCCGGTCACGGCCGGCGGCCCGGCGGCCGGGCGCCATCTGCTGGCCACGCCGCGGGGGGACACCGCCGTGGACCTGTCGAAGCTCCACACCCCCGGCGGCACGGTGGACGCGCCATGGCACGGGAAGACCGCGGACGGGAGCGACCGGCCGCACCCGTACGTGGTCCGCGCCGAGCTGGACCGCAACGACCCGAGCCACCTCTTCGTGTCGTACGCCGGGGTGACCCGGCGGGTGCCGGCCGCGGAGTTCCTCGAACTGGTGGCGGGCGACCCGGAGCTGCTGACCCTCGACCAGGCCGTCCCCGTCTTCCTGGCCGTCTCCGAACTGGACCGGCTCGCCCCCGGCCTGGCGGAGGACCTGGCCCAGCGCATCGGCCGGGAGACCTACTCCACCGAGTTCCCCGTCGGGCAGCACACGGCCGGCGGGGCGGCGCACCCGGTGTTCTCCCTGCACCCCTCGCCCGCCACCGGGGCCACCCCCACCGCCGGGGACATCCGGGTGTCCGCTCCCCGCGCGCTGGACCCGGTGAGCATGCCGGGGCCGGTGCCGCCCCCGCCGCTCGACGCCGACGCCCCCGGCTCCTCGCGCGGCGACCGCCGCGCACCCGCCCCGACCCTGGAGCTGGACGCCCCGGTGCCCGGGTTGGACGACCCGCTGCCCGACCTCGGCGGCCGGGTGCCGGGCCTCGACGATCCGCTGCCCGACCTCACCACCGCCCTCACCGAGGTCCGGCCGCCCTCACCGCCCCCGCCCCCGCCGTCGCCGCCCTCGACGCTCGGGCCCACCCCGCCGCCCGGCCAGAACCCCCGGCCGTGGCCGGCCGGGCGGCAGATCGACGAGGAGCTGGAGAAGCGCCGCCGGCCGCGCGTCGACAGTGACATGCTGCCGCCGCCGCAGGTGCACCGGCCCAGCAGGTTCTCCGACGACAGCCGGATGCCGGGCTACGTCGACGGCTTCCTGGCGTTCCCCGGCGACGAGTCCGACGACACCGCCATGCCCATCGCCTTCGGACAGAGCGACGTCTACCTCCGCGGCTGGGAGCGGATCGTGGAGCACATCGACGCCGAGATGGAGGCGGAGGGCGCGGAGACGGCCTCGGGCGAGGAACCGTCGCGGCGCCACCGGGTGCGCGGCGGCGGTATCGACGAGTCCGTCTTCCAGCGGATGCAGCGCGCGATGCGCGAGCGCCCGCAGACCTTCCTCGGGGAGGGCCGCGAGTTCGTGTACCGCGCGGAGTCGGGGCGGCTGCGCAGGATGCACATCAGGGTCCGCAACTACGGTGAGTGGACCAAGTTCACCGACGGCACCTCCCCCATCAAGGTCGACAACGCGTCCCGCGCGCAGGCCAGCGTCGGCGGTTCGAAGACGGTCGGCCAGACCCGCCAGCTCGCCCCGACGGTGCCGCTGGGGCCGCAGTCGGCGGTCTTCTCCGCGTTCGGCCGGATCGGCCTCCGGCTGGGCCGCACCCGCGAGGTCAACTACTCCATGCAGGACCAGGTCCTGAACGTGGGGGAGACCCGCGGGTGGGACACCTCGCACCCGTACCTGGACGACGCGTACGTCGAGGTGCGCATCACCGACGCCGAAACGCCGCGCCCGGCCAAGCGGGGGATCCTGGGCACCCGCTGGCGGGCGAAGCCGGCCACCGTGGCGGCCCCGGACGTGGAGTTCGCGTTCGGTGTGCGCCACGGGCTGGGGGCGCGGCTGCCGGAGGCCGTGACCAAGGACCCCAAGCTCCGCCGGACCCCGAGGACGCTGGAGCTGGGGCCCGAGTCCGACTACCGGCTCGTCATCACCGAGGACTTCGGGCCCGTCGCGCAGATCCGCGACTGGGCGGTGGACCGGATCGGCGCCGAACCGGACTCCTCGGCCTACCGGGAGCTGGACCGGTTCATCTCCTCCCGGAACTTCCACCAGCTCGCCGGGCGAATGGCCCGAGGCTCGGTTCCGGGCAAGCCGCTGTTCGCCGACGACAAGAAACGCACCCCGCTGGGCGCTTTCGTCATCGAGCGAGTGGTCCCGGGGCGGGCCGTGCTGGCCTCGGAGACGGACAAGGCGGAGCTGCGGGATTCGGCCTTCCTGACGGTGCAGAACACCCGGAAGCAGACCAAGGCGATCGCCAAGGACTTCTCCCTCGTCCTCGGGCCCACGTTCAATCTGCCGACGTTCGGCCTCCAGAACGTCATCTCCGACTGGATGAACCGGGTCAAGCCCCGGATCCAGCTCGGCCCCAGCGCGCGCATCGGGCACACCCGGGGCCGCTCGGCGATGACCGGCGGCTCGGGCGCCGTCCGCTCGGTCGGCCGGGCCAAGAACGTCACCACCGACCTGTACCGGGTCGAGAAGACCGTCTGGATCCGCAAGACCGGGGACGCGCACGCGACACCGTTCACCACCTGGAGCCTGGACCGGATGACGCGCACCGAGGCGCGCCGCCTGGCCGGCATGGAGGACGAGAACACCTTCGGCGCCACCGAGCCGTACGCCCCCGCCTACCTCACCGAGAACCACCCGCCGACCCTCGGCATGGCCCGGCCGGTGCAGTTCCTCTACGCCAACGGCCGCTACAGCCGCAGGTTCGTGGCGGCCACCGAGGGAGAGGACACCTCCTCCGGGACCACGCCCCCGCCCGTCGCCGAAACCGACAGCGGGACCGGGGCCGGCACCGGGGCCGGCACCGGGACCGGCACCGTGCCCGCGATCGAGCCCGGCCCGGCCACCGAGGCGGGCCCGCAGGTCACCTTCGCCGAGCGCAACCGGCTCGACTCGTTCACCCGGCAGGTGCTGACCGCCGTCTCCCGCAGGTACCCGACGATGGTCGCCACACTCGAGGAGCTCGGCGACCCGGGCGACAAGAGGTGGCGCAACCACGCGCACTACCAGATGGTGCTGCACAACACGCTGACCGTCATCAACGCGCTCTCGCACCACAGCATGGCCGGCAACCTGGAGGCGATGAGCCGGACCGGCATCCGGATCGGCCTGGTGAACCCCGGCCGGTTCACCCGCGGTTACTACCACATCTGGATCGACGCGGAGCTGACCAACCGCACCTATGTGTCTCCCACGGACACCATCCTGCGCCACAGCGCGCCCGGCGCCACGACCCTGGGCGAGAGCCAGTACGGGGTGCAGGGAGCCGAGTTCGGCTTCGAGGCGCTGGCGTCGGTGCGGGACACCGCCGTCGACGACATCGGGTTCCCCAGCCACGCCCTGACCGGGCAGCTCGGCTACCAGGCCGGCTGGCAGACGCGCGACGAGTCCAACTACGGCGCGACCGCCACGTTCGACCAGATGTCGATCAGCACCAAGCCGGGCAACCTGTACTCCTACGATCTGTCTCTCACCGTGAGCACCGGCGGCTACTGGCGGCCCCGGAGCCTGCTGCGCGGCCTGGTCAGCTTCGGCATTCTCGGCACCTCCTTCTTCGTCCGCGGCCCCAAGAACCGGGGGGACATCATCGGCGGCAACGCCGAGGTCCCGGCCGTCCGGGGCAAGGTGCTGCTGAGCATCCCGGCCGAGCACTCCCCGAAGTCCGACCCGCACGCGCCGGGCGCCGACAACCCGTACCTGGACCCGAACCCGGTCACCCGCGCCCCGATGACCCGCGACGAGGCCAGGAAGCTGCTCGACGCCTCCACCGAGGACGGCCGGCAACCCGGGCCGCTCGAGGGGGTGCCCCACCAGACCCTCTCGGTGGTGGCCGACAGGACCTCCCCGGGAATCGTCGACCGGGTCCTGGCCAAGGCGTCCCACAACAAGTGGCAGCTGACCCGGGTCGGCGCCCCCGCGCACGACGCCGCCGTACGCCCGGAGCAGCCGCAGTTCCTGACGGCCAACGTCGACCAGAACGCGAGCGCGACCGGATCGCGCACCACGGGCCTGTTCGGCAAGGGGCCCTACATCGACTGGCTGGCCACCGTCGTGCACCGGATGCGGGTCACCAACCTGCGCGCGCTGACCCGGCCGCAGCCGATGGAGACCGAGATGACGGTCGGCGGCAGCAACAGGATGTCGGGGGCGCAGAGCAAGTCCTTCACCCAGTCGGCCGGTCTGACCGCCGTCTACGGCCACTCCCACCAGCAGGGTTCGGCCGTCACCGGCAACTACGGCATGGTCTGGCGGCCGTGGTGGCGCACCCGGGGCGCCAGCGGAACCATCACCCGCACGGTCACCTCGGACATCAACCGGGTCGACCAGGGCCACCAGGTGCTCGCCACCGGCGACGCCGAGCACGAGGTGGCCGCCGAGATGCGCTCCTCCGGCGTGCTCTCGCCGCTGGGCGCGGTGGTGCGCAGGCTGCGTGACTGGGCCGGGGAGCGGCAGGTCGTCAAGGGCGGCTGGCTGGGCCACCTGCCCGAGCGGGCCGCCCACCGGCTCGGCCTCATCCGGGGCGACGACCTCGGCGGTGGCCCGACGTACACCCGCCGCGACTGGCTCCAGCCGCGGTGGTTCCGCAAGGCGCCGTTCGCCACGTACCCGGTCGACTCCGTGGACACCTCCAAGGTGGTGGAGGAGTTCGAGCGGCAACTGGACGACCTGGCCATCGACGACGAGAGCCGGGAGGCCATCCACCGGCTGACCTCGGCCCGGGTCACCCGCGCGCTGCGCCGGGAGATGATGGGCACGGGCTCGGCGGTGACCGCGAGGATCGGCGGCCCCGGCTGGAAGCAGATCCGGATCGGCGGGCGGAACGTACGCATCCGGGCGCAGCTCGAACCCGTGGGGGAGCCGCGTTTCGTCCAGTTGTGGCCGCGCACCGAGCTGGAGGACCACCGGTGGGCGGTGGAGACCTACAGCGACGGCTTCTCCAGCGGCCGGGGCAGCGACGCCGGAACACAGGTCAACGAGGGCGTCCACACCGGCGATACCGATGTGCCGACGGCGGGCCCGTCGATGGCCGAGACCGGCTCCAACCGGCAGAACGTCTCCGCGACCGACACCCGCGTCCGGGGCCGGGTGTGGTCCTCGTACACCAGCGAACCGCACGCCGAGTACGCCACCCGCTACCGGCTGCGCATCACCATGGAGATGGGCCGGAAGCGGGGCGACGGGCCCAGGCACCCGGAGACCCGGCGGATCGAGCACAGCGGTGACGTCGGCATCCAGCGCGAGATCGTCCCGCTCAGCCTGATGCGGCCGGACACCGCCCGGGACTCCGCCCCGGCGAAGGGACCGGACCCGCTGGCCCCGCCGGAGATCGGCGACGAGCCGACCGCGGTGAACGTGCTCACCGGGAAGGACTCCCCGCTGGAGAAGAGCAGCGATATCACCGGTGTTCTCGATTCCTGGCGCGCCATCACCCTGCCCGACGGGACGCAGGGCCCGTTCGTCCCGCCCAAGAACGGCTTCCACGTCCGCAACGTCATCGGCGCCGAGAACATCCTCGCGGCCGGCACCATCGCGCTGGCCAAGGCGTACGACAACCGGCTCGCCACCACCTCGGGCCGGCTCACCGGGGAGGAGCTGGAGCGCGTCCTGCGCACCGCGCGGATCACCCCGCTGACCGCCGAGGGGACCGGCTCCGCGCAGGTGCTGGAGGACTCCCTCGGCTCCGGGGCGCTGTCCGCGTTCTTCGAACACGCCTCGGGCAACAGGGGCTACGAGACCGCCGGCCTGGTCGAGAACGCCCTCGCCGACCGCTCCGAGGGAACGCTGCGGGTGTTCTCCCGGCCCGACTTCGCCGGTGCGCGGTTGATGGCGGTGGCCGACGGCGCCCGGATGGAGTCCGCCACCCGGATCACCCAGAGCGACAACGCGACCGCCTCCCAGGGCGGCGACCACAACACCGTCCTCGGCGCCGCGCCCGCCCTGAAGTCGGACACCACCGGCTCGGCGAACCCGGGCGCCTCCGGCACCGGCGCCGACACCTCCGACAGCGACGGCCGGGTGATCGCGGGCGATCAGGCCCGCCAGGTGACCGTCAAGCCCAACACGGGCCGGGTGTTCGCGTTCGCCATCCCCACCGCCTGGCTGAGCGTGGCCGACGTCCACCGGCAGTTCAAGGACCTGCCGTCCAGCAACTGGGTCCGCGAGCACCTGCTGGGCTCGCTCGGCGGCGTCAAGCCGGGCCCGCAGACCGTCGAGTCGCAGACCCACGTGCTGGCCTGGGTGCGGGAGGACGTCGCCCGCCAACTCGGGCTGATCACCGACGACAACTTCCCCGAGACCGTCGCCAAGGCATGGGACAAGGTCAAGGACGCGGCCAAGACATGGGCCGACGAGGACGCCAAGTACTGGGAGCTGCGCCGCGACCTCCCCGACCTGCGGGAGGCCGTCGAGGCCGCCCGGGTGGCCCGCTCGGTGGCCCGCCGGCAGCACCGGGAGGCCCAGGCCGCGGCCGGGGCGGAGTACGCGGCGGCGCGGCAGGACCTCGCGGCGGCGACGGGCGCCGCCGACGCCGCGCTCACCCAGGACCCCGGGGACTTCCCGGCCCCGGTGGGCGACGAGCTGCGGTCGGCGACGGAACTGGCCGAGGGGGCGCGGCAGACCCTCCAGGACGCCCTGCTGACCGACCTGACGGACGACACCACGCCCGCGCGGCGCGCCGCCGCCGAGGCCCGGCTGGAAAGCGCCCGGCTGGCGCTGTCCGAGGCGGAGGACCTGGTCGGCTCCATCCGGCGCCGGGAGCGGGACCGGATGGAGGCGGAGGCGCGGGGGGCCTTCGAGCGCCGGACGGCCGTGGCCGACGAGCGCGTGGCGGGCGCGCGGGACGCGGCCCACGCGGCGGCCCAGGCGTTCCGGGCGGCCGAGCGCGCCATGGAGGCGCGTATCACGGCGGTGCGGAGCCAGGAGCGCAAGGCCGAGAACGCGGCGGACGCCCTGCACCACCTGCGCGCCCAGACCGACCGGCTCACGCACTGGCACCGGCTGCCCGAGGACCCGCCCAGCGGCGAGGAGGGCGCGGTCCCGACCCGCGCCGGGCTGCCCGAGCCCAAGGTGACGGACTGGGAACCGGGGAAGACCGAGCGGACCGAGAACCCGGCCAAGCACTCCGACAAGCCGAAGCTGGTGCGGGCGCCGAAGCTGGACTCCATCACGGAGGAGCCGTCGGCGGAGCCGAAGCCGGCGCGGAAGCCCAAGCCGGCACCGAAGCCGCCGTCGGGGCTGGACCCCATCGCCGAGGAGACGCCCGAGGACCTGACCGAGGACCTGACCGAGGGTAAGGCCCCGGCGCCGGACACCTCCGACCCGGGGAGCACCGGGGACGACACCGGCACCGACAGGTCCGACGGGTCCGACACGGGGACGGACCGGCGGCATGACACCCCGGACACGATGTTCCGGGAGGAGCCCGAGACCTCCGGCACGCCGCCGCGGTACACCGAGGTGACCTCCCTCCGCGACGGCGCGCCCGCGCTGAAGTCCCCGGAGGGGACCACCCACCGGCTGCTGGACGTCCCCCAGGACAACTCCTTCTACCGCGCCTTCCAGCGCGCGCTGCCCGCGGCCCGCACCGGTGCCGACGGCGCCCCGCTCGACGCCGCCGGGCTGCGGAACGTACTCGCGGACGCGGTGGAGGGGCTGCCGGACGACTCGCCGCTGCTGGCGTACTTCTCCCCGGACGAGACGGACACCTTCACCGCCGCCGAACTGGACACCGCGGCCCTGGACCTGGGCACCGACACCCCGCAGCGCCGGGAGTTCGACGCCCTCGGCGTGATCCCGCACTCGGCCGGCGACCGCCCCGGCCCCGAGCGGCGCTACCAGCCGCTGAGCCCCGCCCAGCGCCGCGGCCTCGCCGCCGCCCAGCTGCGGCGCGCCGCGGACGCCGCGAACGACACCGGCTGGGACCACAGCGCCGCCGACCTGCTCCCCGCGCTCGCCGCCCGGATGTACGGGGTGGGCGTGCGCGTCGTCCGCGAGGACGGCACCTACCAGGACTTCTCGCCCCACCCCGACCGTCCGCTGTCCTCCGGCGCCGAGCGCGTCGTGCTGTACGTGGCCGACCGGCACTTCCGCGCCGTGGAAGCGGCCGCCGTGGCCGAGGGCCCGCCCCCGCCGCCGAAGCCCCAGCCTCCGGCGGACGACTCCCTGCTGACCGCCCACGCCACCCGTCCGTGGACGTGGGAGGGCCTGGAAGACGAGACCTACGCGGAGCAGCCCAAGTTCGACGCGGCCACCGACATCCTCACCCTGACCGACCCCGACGGCTACACCTACGACCTGGTCACGCCCCTGGCCGGGGACGGGAACCTGTTCTACTCCGCGATCGCCGTCGCCCTGGGGGCGGCCCCCACGGGCGGCCGCGGGTTCGAGGTGATCGACGACCTGACCGAGCTGATGGACACGGCGCCGCTGCCGCGGACGGCCCAGCTCGACCCCCGGGCCACGTTCACCGAGGACGAGCTGTACGAGGCCGGGTTCCGCCCGCTGGACGCCGTGCGGCGCCGGGAGTTCCGGCGCGGCGGCGGCCGGCTGCCCGAGTCGTGGCCGCCGCCGCCCGACTGGGTGCGGGACGGCCTGATCCGCGCCCACCTGCGGAGTTCCCGCCGCTGGAGCCGGGGTACGGCCCTGCTCGCCGCCGAGTTGGTGGCGAAGCACATGAACCTGCACGTGACCTACGTGCACGAGAACGGCACGATCGACACCTTCGGCACGGCGTCCGACGACGTGGACAACGCCATCGTCCTGTACGAGCGCGGCGGCGACTTCCTCGCGGCGATGCCCCGAGACGCCCGTAACCCGCGCGGCCCCTGGAACTTCCGCACCACCAAGCCGGCGCCGCCCCCGCCCGCCCGTTCGGCGACGACCCCGCCGCCCGCCCAGCTGGCCCCGCCGCCGCCCTCCCGGCCCGCGCCGCCCCCGCCCTCCCGGCCCGCGCCGCCCCCGCCGGTGGTCGACCTGCCCCCGGTCGGACCGCCCGGCGGCAAGGGCGCGCCGAAGCCCCCGCCCACCGGCCGGGGACGGCGGCGGCCGGTCAACGACGGCCTGCCGTTCGGCCTGGACATGCCCCCGGCCGGCACCCGCAGCCGGTCCGACGCCGAGGGCCGGTCGCTGGTCCGCCCCCGCGACCTGCGGAGGGCCCTGGACCTGCTGGACACGCTGCGGGCGGGGGTCCCCGAACTCGGCGAAGGCCCGCTGGACATGGACGCGCTCGCCCGCCATGTGCTGATGCTGGACCCGGACACGCCCGTGACCGACGCGCACCGGGACGAACTGCTGGGCATCGCGCTGGCCCCCGAGATGGCCGCCGCGCCCAGCCTCGCGGTGCTGGCCGGGTTCGGTCTGGCGGAGCGCGGGGCGACCGTCGTCCGGGACTTCGGATACGACGTGGACGCCCTCGCCGCCCGCGTCCTGCACCTGGACGCCCCCGACCCGGCCCGGCGCCGGGAGCTGGTGCGGCTGCTGGAACGGGCCACCGACGTCGGGATCGACGCGAGCCGGAGCGCGCGGCTGGCCACGTTCCACCTGGCGACCGGGGGCCTGTTCACGCCGGAGCGGGTCATCCGCCGCTTCGACGGCACGGCGATGGGCCGCGACGGCGACCAGCCCCTCCCCGCCCTGGACCTGGACCTGAGCCAGGTCACCCTGGTCGGGGCCGGGCCCGACGGCAGGCTCACCTTCGACACCACCGAAACGGCGCCCTGGGACCGGCCGGAGGGCCCGGCGCCCTGGGTGGTCCGGCTCAACGGCCCGCTGGGTGAGGGGCTGCTGTCCGGGCGGGTCCCCGTGGAGGACCTCGCCCACCTGCTCCACATCGACCCCGAACGCCGCGCGGGCGGCGAGATCGTCCTGCTGCTCCCGCGCACCGACCCCGCCGCGGCGGGGCCCGTTGTCGAAAAGCTGCTGGACGCGGTCGCGCGGAGCACGGGCGTGAAGGTGCACACCGCCTACGGCATGGCGGACTTCTACACCGACGAGGACGGCCGGACCACCATCGCCCTGGGCCCCGACCGGCACGGGCGGCAGCGCACCGCCGCCGACTTCGTCTCCGCCGGCCCGAGCACCGGCGTCACGACCACCACCGGCGTCACCCCCCGCCCGGCGACCGGCCGCAAGCGGCCCCGTCCGCGGGCCGGGGCCAAGCGGCACGCTCGTCCGCTCGGAGCGGCGCCGCCCTCCGCCAAGCGGCCGCGCAGGGTGCCGCCGGCCACGATGCCCGAGGCCCCGCCGCGGTTGCCGAAGGGGCCGGCACCGGAGGAGACACCGGCGGACGGGACGCTGCCGAAGGAGACACCGCCGGACGGGACGACACCCAAGGTCTCGACGCCGCCGGAGGGGACGACGCCGGAGGGGGCACCGCCCAAGGCGCCGCCACGGTCGCCCATCATGACGTCGCCGGTGGGCGGCACCCCGGGCTGGGCCCGGGGGCGGCCGCTGCCGGTGCCCGGGGACGGCTTCTGCCTGCTGCACGCGTTCCTGGCGAGCGGCCCGCTGCTCGTCCGCGACGCCCTGCCCGGCCTGGCCGCGGACGGCCGGTCCACCGCCGACCGGGACGCGTACGCCTGGCTGTCGGACCCCGCCCGGGTCCGGGCCGACCTGGCGCGCGCCGCCGCGCCCGGCCCCTCGGACCGCCATGTCCTCGACGCCATGCGACGGTTCGTCGCGGACCACCTGACCGCGAGCCGGGGACGGCTGCCGGTCGAGATCGTCCATCAGTACCGCAACTCGGTGCCCGGCGGACTGGCCGCGGCCGTGGACCGGATGGACGAGGTCGCGCTGGTGACCCGGCTGACCGAGCTGGGCGTCCCCGTACCGGACCAGAGCCGGTTCCCGAGCAGGGCGCAACTGCGCGGGGAGATGGGCGACCTGGTCCTCCGGCACACCCCGCTGGACGACAAGGAGCTGTCCGGCCTGCGCGCGGCGGTCCTGGACTGGGACAACAGCTGGAACTCCGACATCGGCGACATCTTCCCCCACCTGCTGGCGCACGCCTTCGACGTACGGATCGACATCGCCTCGTCCCACAGCCGGGCCGACGGGCGGCCGGGCCTGCGCGGCATGCGGCGCGGGATCGGTCCCGCGAGCGCCGCATGGGAGATCGAGCTCTTCCACAGCAGAGTGGTCGACGCGAGCGGGCGCCCCATGGGAGGAGACCACTACGAGGGCAGCACCGCGGCCCCCCGGTTCGCCTCCACCACGGCCCCCGCCGGCCGTGCCACCACCGGCCCCGGCACCTCCACCGGCGATCCGGCCACCGGACCCGGCCCCACCTACAGCGGGCGCCCCGCGGCCGGCGGGACCGCACCCGGCGGCCCCGCACCCCGACAGGCGCACAGGCCCGGACCGGGCAGGGTGAACCGGCACCGGCCCGGAACCCACCGGACCGGGCCGTGGGCGGGCTCCCGGGGACGGCCCCGAGGCCGGTGGCAGTGGCCCGACCGCGCCGTCGGCAGCCCCTCCTCGCCGGGCCGCACGGTCTGGCTCACGCCCGGTGAACCGGCCGCCCGGGCCCGGCTCAACCAACTCCGGTCGGCCGACCCCGAGCTGCGCCACGGCCCGCTGGACATGGACCGGCTCGCCCGCCGCGTACTGCTGCTCGCCCCCGAGGAGCGGGTGACCGGCGACCGGCGCGCCGAGCTGATCCGGCTGGCGTCCTCGCCCGAGGCCCGGAACGTGACGAGCCTGGCGGGCCTGAGCGCGCTGTACCTCGTGGACCGGGGCGTGTTCGACGACCGCTTCCGCGTCACCGACACCCGGGGCCGTCCGCGGGGGATCAACTGGACCGGGAGCCCTATCCCCGCCGGCCTGGATCCGAGCACCACCGCGGTGATGGTCCGCCGGGACGGGGGGAGCACCGTCGGCGACGTCCGGCCGGCGTTGTGGGCCTCCGGGCCGGGCCGCCCCGACCCCTATTTCCTCGCCACCTCGGGCGAGGACCGGATTCTGGTACGGGGCCGCGCGGGATTCGCGCGCCATGTGCCGTTCGAGGTGTTCAACGAGCTGATGGCGCTCGACCCGGTCATGGCCGCCCTCCCCTGGGACGTCATGGTGGCCCTGATGATCCCCGGCCTCGGCCGGATCGTCGCCCGGCCCCGGGCGTTCGCCACCCGGCACAACCGCAACGTGGTGTCCACCAGCGGCTTCCTGACCGTCATGGACCTTCCGGGCCGGGCGGGTCACCGGGTGCTGGGCCTGCTGGACGAGGAGGGGCGGCCCCGGGGCGACTTCTTCATGTCCCATCCCGGGCCCGTGGCCGCCGGCCCGGGGACGGACGACTGGGTGCGGGACGCGGACACCTTCCCCCTCCCCGACGCCGACGGCTGGGTGACGGGCTTCGTCTCGGCCGACCTCGGCGCCGACGACGACGGGGGCCGGACTCGGCTGCTGGGCGCCGCGCGGGTGCCGACGGCGACCTCGTTGGTGACCTACAACGCCCAGCTCCATGCGTATGGCGCGAAGCGGGACGTGCCCTGGCCGCTCGGCACGACCGTCTACGAGGCCCTGCACGGCTTCCCGGGCGTCGTTTCCTGGATCACGCGGGACGGGCGCCGTGACATGAGCGGCCGTGACCACGCCCGTGCCGTGGTCCGCTGGTTCTCCCTGGCCCAGGTGTCGCCGCGCCGCTCGCAGGCGCTGCTGATCTGCTTCTCCGCCGCGCGGCCGGGTGTTGGCGGCGTCATCGGACACGGAATGTACGACGGCCCGCTGCCGTTCGTCCCCGACCCGCTCGCCGTGGTGGCAGTCGGACAGGACGTGGCCAACGAGACCAAGGCGACGGCGTACGGCCCCCTCCACCGCGTTGCCACGCCGACGCTGGCGGACGGCACCCTGGCCGTAGCCCTGTTCACCAACGCCCGCGGGGAGGGCGACCGTCTGGTGAAGTTCCCGCCGGAGCCGGAGGACACCGCGCTCGACGAGCGGGCCCGGACGGCCGGGCTGCACCACGGCGCCGGCCCCGCGTCCGAGGCGACGCGCGACCGGGCGCTGCGGCTGGTGCGCGCGCTGCGCGAGGCATTCGACGACCCGGACGTGGACCTCCGGCCGGACTATCCGGACCTGCTCAGGGGCCTCGGCGCGCTGGACCGCATGCGCGAGCGCGATCCGGACCTCGACCGCGACGGCAACCGCAAGTTCACCCTGGACCTGCTGCACCGGGTGGTGCGCCGGTTCCCGCCGGGCCGGCCCGGCACGCGGCCCGGTGGCCCCGAGCACATCCAGGAGGTGCTGGCCTGGGCCGACGCCGCGTGGCAGGCCAGGCCCGGGCGCCCGCTCGGCGGCTTCGCCGCGCTGCCGCACGTGACCACCGCGCTGAACCGGCTGCCCGCGGCGGGCACCCCGGCCGCCGAGGCCATGGCCCGGGAGGTCCTGGGCCTCGGGGCCGGGCAGCCGGTGGGCGAGGCGGAGCTGTCCTGGCTGCTGTGGACCGAGGTCAGGCTGCTGGAGCTGCTGGACAACATCGTCGACGGCGCGGAGTTCGCCGCCGGCGTGCTGCACCTCGGCCGCCCCGACCCGGCTCGGTTCGACGAGGCGGTCGCGCTGGCGCGCAAGGCGCTGGCCGTGGGCCGTTTCACGTTGCCCGAGCTGGCCGCCTACCACCTGGAGAGCGCGGGCGCCCTGTCGGACCGTACGCTCGGGAGGAACACCGCGGGCGCGATCAACGGCCGGGACCTGAGCCACGGCTCAGCCGGACTGGACGGCGACTTCGACGCCAGTGTCATCACCCTCATGGACTACGCGCCCGACGGCTCGCTCGTCGAGGTCGGCACGGCCCCCGCCCCCTGGTACGCACCGGGCCACCCGGCCCCGTTCCAGTACGTCTTCGACGGCGGCGTCCTGGGCGCGCCGGTGCCGGGGCAGGAGTTCGGCGAACTGGTCTTCCGCGACGCCATGCTGCACGGCGCGCCCTGGAAGGCCGACATCCTCATGGTGGCGGACGGCGCCCGGCCCCCGGCCGGGGCGCCCCTCGCCGGGACGCTCGCCGGGGAGGGCGCGCGGAACTCGGGCCGCGGAGTCTGGGCCACCTCCGGCCGGACCGGGATCCACCGCCGGCCGGGGTCCCGGACATACACCGTGTACATGGCGCCGGACGCGTGGGGGCGCCGGCCTCAGCCGTCCGACTGGGCCCTCATCAGGCCGGGCGATCTCACGCCGCCGGCCTCGGGGCCCGCCTGGGCGCTGCCGCCCGCGGGCGGCCCCGTGGCCACCTACGGGATCGGTCGCGCGGCGCCGCACGCCGTGGAGCCCGCCGACACTCCGGCCGCGCCGCCCGGAGACGACGACGCCACCGCCGACGACGCCACCGCCACGCCGCCCCCGGACGACGGCCGCCAGGACGCCGACACCCTCGCGCTCGCCTGGGACGAGCACACCCGGGCGCTGGCATCTCTCGCCGAGGCGGCGGACGCCGCCACGGACACCGCCACGGACACCGGCACGGACGCCGCCGGGCGGCTGGAGGACGCCCTGGCGCGGCTCGAGGACGCCGTGGCCCGGCTGTACGGCCTCGGCGTCCCGCCGGCCGAGCTGACCGCCGCCACCACGCCCCGGGACACCGTCGCGGTCCCGGCTCCGGCCCTGGGCGAGGACCTGCGGGGGTGGCTCGCCGGCCAGGTGACGGCCGAGGACCTGAGCCAGGGCGCGCCGCGCCTGGACCCGGACGAGTACGTCACCGTCGCCGAACTGCGGGCCGCGGGTGGTGAGCTGACGCCCGCGCTGGAGCTGGAAGCCGTCATGGGCGGCGACCGGCTCCAGGCAGGGCGTTTGACCCCGCAGGACCAGGTGCGGCTGCTGCTGCACCGGCCCGGCCCGGGGCCGGACGGGCTCGACACGCTCGCGGCCGAGGTGTCGCGGCGGCTGTGGCGATCGGCGTACGCGGAGTTCGCGAAGGCCACCGCGGCGCGCGAGAACGCGGCCCCGGCGGACAACCCGGCCCCGCAGGACAACGTAGCCCCGCAGGACGGCGCGCGACCGCAGGACGGCCCCGGGGAGCAAGGCAGCCCCGGGGTCCCGGAGGGCTCGGGCCTGGATGCCGCTCGGGCCTGGGAGCTCGCCGCCTTCCTGGTGCTGCCCCTTCCGCCGTACGCGGCGCAGGCCGACGTCCGCTACGCCGGGGACGTGTTCCGCGAGGCGGTACGGAACGTCGCCGAGCACCTGCTCGTCCACGGGCCGAACGCCCGGTCGGCCGGGGAACTGGCCGACACGCTGCGGCGGGAGCTGGGCCTGCGGCCCCGGTGGACCGAGGCCGCCCCGCCCGCCCCGCTTCCCCGGCCGGTCGTGTCGACGGCCGCGGCGTCCTTGGACGGGGAGGCATGGGACGCCGACCTGCTGGACTTCGAGACGTCGGCGGAGTCGGACTCCGACGACGACATGCCGGACGCCTTGGACGACTCGGCGTCCGAGTCCTCCGACTCGGCGGACAGCCTGTTCTCGGACGACGCCCGCTCGTCCGGAACCGAGGACAGCGACTCCGATTCCGACTCCGACTCCGACTCCGATTCGGATTCCCACCGCTCAGCACCGGTCTCGAAGCCTGTTTCCCGTACCGCGCTGCCGCCGACGGCCGGGGTGCGGTTCGTGCGGGGATCGACCGCGCTGCCCGACGCGGACAGGGCGAACGTGCGCAGGCTGGCCCGTCGCCTCGCCCTGGCCGGGTTGCGGAACCACCGGGCCGGGGCACCCCTGCCGGAAGTCCTCATCGTCGGCTTCGGCAACGACGTACGGTCCAACGCCGAGCTGCCGGCCCGGCAGGAGATGGCCCGGGAGCGCGGTGCGCGGCGCGCCCAGGCCGTGTACGCGCACCTGACGCAGGAGCTGGCCGTCGCGCTGGCCACCCTCCAGCGGGACCTGCCGGCGGATCAGTCGCGCCTGGGCCCGCACGACTTCGAGCTGCGGAAGTACGGCCTCCCCGAAGTCCCCCCCAACAAGAGGGTCGCCCAGTTCCCCCGGCCCACGCTGATCCGGATCACCACCGAACCCCGCGCGGACGCGGCGGAGACCCTGGACCGGCTGCGCCGCCGGGAAAAGGGCATGCGCCACGGACCGATGGACGTGTCCGCACTCGCCAGGCTCATCCTCCACCTGCTCCCAGGCACGGTCGTCGACCAGGGCGTCCGGGACGAGCTGTTCGACCTGGTGCTGGAGGCGGACAAGGCGGGCCGGGCGACCGGCCTGGCGGCGCTGGGCGCGTTCCACGCCCAGCGGCGCGGCGTACTGGACGACCGCCACCGGTTCACCGACGCTGACAGACCGGGGGAACCCGCGGGCGTGAACTGGACGGGCTCGGGCGCCGCGGAGCTGGACACCTCCGAGGTCGATCTGGTCGAGAAGGA
Organism: Streptomyces sparsogenes subsp. cuspidosporus; assembly: GCF_039532705.1. Classification (NCBI taxonomy): domain Bacteria; kingdom Bacillati; phylum Actinomycetota; class Actinomycetes; order Kitasatosporales; family Streptomycetaceae; genus Streptomyces; species Streptomyces sparsogenes. The sequence goes on from NZ_BAAASD010000002.1 coordinate 363,007, forward strand.
CAAACAGGGCACGGCCACCGCCGAGTGGCTGGACGACCAGCCGTGGGACTGGGACGAACCCGCCTATGTCGTGGCCGCGGCGGGGGACCCGCGCAAGATCGTGGTGCCGTGGCCGGACCGCACCACTCGGGACCTGGGGATCGACGAGTTCGCCGAGCTGATGGCGCACGACCCGGGGCTGTCGAAGCTGCCGAAGGACGTGCCGATCGTGCTGGCCGTCCCGTATGCGGGTCGCGGCCTGCTGTTCCTGGCGCGCCGGCTCGCGTTCCGCACCGGCCGCCTGGTGTACGCGCACAGCGGCGATGTGGGGCTCGTTGTCGAGCAGGGGAAGCCTGCGAAGCTCCAGGTGGTCCATCACAAGGGGGATCCCGAGGGCGACTGGGTGCCCAATCCTCCCGACCTGGACCCCGGTTCCCCAGACGACGTGCCCGCCTGGCACCATGACGTGCAGACCTGGCCCATGGTCAGCAATCGGACCAGGAAGCAGTTCGGACGCGTCATGTTCACCCCCGCCGAACTGGCCGGCTTCCGTGAGGCATTCTTCCGCCGCATCGACGAGGTGACGTCGTTCGTCCACTTCAACCCCGCCACGGGCGAATGCTCCACAAGCTTCACGCCGGCGGACCCGGACGAGGCCGCCCCGGGGGTCTACCAGGGCGGCCACGGATTTGCGGGGGGCATCGCGGTCCCGATGTGGGACGGCAGCACGCGGATGCTGGACGGTCCCGGGACGCAGCGATGGGCCCGCGCGCGGCGGAACAGCATGTCCGTCATCCCCGCGGATTACTGGGCCGACCTGGAGATCTGCTGGGCGGGTTCGCCCAGGAACACCCGGATACCCCTCGGCGACAACGCCGGTACGGGTTTCCCCGGGCCGTTCGTCGCCGACCCGCTGGAGAACGTGCCAGTCGGTCAGTACTACGCCAACGGGCTGCGGCGCAAGGTGCGCTGCACCGTCCGGATAGCGGGGCTCACGGAGACCGGGCCGCGGAACCGCCGCGTCTACTTGCGCGCGATGCTCACCGATCCCCAGGGGCGGCGGTCCGAGCGTGCGAAGTTCTTCCCCGAGCCGCGGGCCGCCGAGCTGAAGCGCCGGGCGCGGGCGATCGGTTTCGGCGGCCCGGACGGAAGGGTGTCCGGACCGCAGCGGCACCGGACGCTGCGGCTGGTGCGAGCGCTGAAGCTGGCGCTGGGCAACGAGGTGGACGACGCCGTGCGCGTCAAGAAGGATCCTGAGTACGCCAGGCTGCTGCGCGGGGCCGCCGCGCTGGACCGGATGTGGCACGCCGACGGGCGGTTCGACGCCTCGGGCCCGTTCACGATGGAGCTGTTCCACCGGATCGTCGCGGCGAAGCGCCCCGCGGGTCAGACGGGTCCGCGCCGGGCGGACTACCGCGCGGTGCTCCTGGAAGCGGCGAACGCGGCCGACGGCACGCGCCTGAGCGACTTCGTGACGCTGTCGCCGGCCGTGGACGCGGCCAGTTCCTGGAAGGGCGCCCTGTCGGCAGCGGCCTGGGACGGCGTCGTCGGGCCGATGCTGGGGGTCGGCGCCGCCGACGTGGAGGACGGCCATCGCTCCCGGGCGTTCTGGGCCCAGGTCAAGACCCATGAACTGCTCTATCGCCCCGGTCTCGACGTCGACGGGCTCGCCCGGAAGGCCCTCCACCTGGAGGCGACCGACCCGGTGGACGCCGCGCGCCGGGAGGAGCTGTGGCGGCTGGTCGCCAAGGCGTACGCGCGTGGCCGCGACGCCGCCGATTTCCATGTGCTGGCCGCGTTCCACCTGGAGGCGGCCGAGCCCTTCTCCTGGGCCTGCCGGCTGAAGGACCCGCTGCTGAACGGGGAGAACGCCGGGAACGACTGGTCCACCGGGACGAGGATCGCCCGACTGGACACCTCCAGGATCCAGACGCCCGACGGCCTCGAGGACGCCCCGTGGACCGGCCAGGACGACGCCGGCTACGAGCGGGCCGTGCCCTTCGTGGTGCGGGCGTCCTACGACCCGTCGGACCCGGACGCCCTGCGCCTGCGCTTCCGCGGCAACAAACCGGTCTTCCGGGTGCCGTTCGAGGAATTCGTGGAGCTGATGGCCTACCATCCCAAACTCGTGGACCGGCGCCTCAACGGCGTCCTGGTGCTGGACATCCCCGGCCTCTACGACACCCGCCTCGCGGACATGCTGACCGAGCGGCTGGGCCGCCCCACCACGGTCACCAGCGGCACCACGGGGATCGCCCGCCCCAGCGGGGCGCAGCACCCGGTCCTGTCCCTGTCCCCCTCGCCGCTGGAGGCGAAGCCGACGGCGGCGAGCTGGGTCCTCAGGGAACCGGTCGAACCCGCCACCCCCACGAACGCCCCGCTCCCGGTGCCACCCGTGCTCAGCGGCGCGCCCTTGCCCGGTGGCGCGCCCGTGGGCACCCGCCCCGGCACGTGGCATGGCTGAGGGCGGGCGTAATCTCCATGGGGCGCCACGCGCCTCGGGGGACGGGGCGGGCACACCGGGCAACCCCGCGCGGGCGCGCCCACATCACCGACCATGCCGAGCATTCCCAGTTGTTGAGCACCATCGGCCCAGTAAGCGAGGACAGCATGAGCGACAACGGCGCTTCCGCCGCGGTCACCCCATCCGAACCGGCCGAGCGGCCGGCCGGTTCCGCGGAGTTCGAGCCGGCCGCCGATTCCCCGGAACCCGGGACGTCCCCCGACGGCACGGTGTCAGGGGAGGCCGACGACACTGAAGCTCCGGAGCCGCCGGAGGAGTTCGTCAAGGCCGCCAAACTGGCGCCGAACCACTGGCTGTACCTGACCGACCCCGCGTGGCAGGGCGAAGGCCCGCCGCCGGACTGGGCGGTGGTGGGCCAGTGGCGCTCCGACGACGACGGCGAGATCGTGGAGTGGCAGGACAACGAGAGCTACCAGCCCTCCCCGGAAGCGCTCGGCTGGCCGGAGCCCGAGGACGACGTGGACGCCGCCATCCAGCTCGCCACCACCGGCTACGGTCCGGCGGAGGCCGTCACCGCCGCGCTGGCCAAGGCGGAGGTGGCGGTGCTGGTGACGGCGAACGGCGAACCGGTGAGCGCGTCGGCGCCGGACGGCGGGGCGGTGGTCCCCATCTACACCTCGCCCCGCTATCTGCACGCGGCCGGCCGGCTGGGGTTCGAGCGGGTGCGGGTGCCCGCGCTTCTGGAGCGGCTTCCGGAGGGGCACAGCCTGTGCATCAACAGCTCCGCCCCGGTCAGCATGGTGATGACCACGGACGGCCTGGCGGACATCATGAACGCCGCGGCCGAGGCTCCCGCGGAGGAGCCCGCAGAGGAGCCCGCGGCGGGGGAGGCCGGGGAGGCCGGGGTCGAGTGGCCGACGATGGTGACCCGCGGGGACACCGCACCGGACTCCCGGACGGGCGAGAGCCGGTGACCGAGGCGTCCGCCTCCGCCCGGCGCCGGGAGCGTCCTCGGAGAACACGCCCTCGGATGGCAACCCGGTGACGGCCGACACCCTCTTCTCCACCATGAAGAACGTAGTCATCGCCACACTCGAGACCCAACCGTGTCGTGCCGGTGGCGATCACGAGTGGAACATCTAGTTCTGCCGCCCGTAGCTGGACAGGGACACGTGTTTGCCATATCCACTTCGTATACTCCAAGCCCCCGGCAGCCCCGGGCACTTCAATCCCATGGGACGACGACCAGGTGACAACGGCATGAGCGAGACCCCCCGCCGGTGTGCCGCCCCGGCCGAGCCGGAGTGCGAAGGAGAGACGACGTGACCCGTTCCGGCGGTGGCCGGCCGCGCTGGTTCGGCGGCCGGGGCAAGGCGGGACGCGGTGACCGGCGGCCCTCCGCGGCCGCCCCCGCCTCGCTGGATGCCCCGGGGGCCGACGCCCTCGGGGCGGGGCCGGACGAGGTGATGCTCGCCGAGGAGTACGGCGCTCTGATACTCCTGCGTTCCGCCCAGGACACCACGATCAGCCAGACGCAGGTCGACGAACTCGTCGAGCTGCTGGGCCCCGAGACGGGCATCGCCACCATCGTGACCGGCGCCACGCCCGCGTCCGGCCCCCGGGTGGAGGAGTTCTGGCAGCGCCTGGGGGAGGTGTTCGACTCACTGCGCGAGGCGGGCACCGGCACCGTACGGCTCGTCATGTCCGGCGCGGGGGAGGAGCGGCCGGACCGCCCGTCCGTGGCCCGGCGGGTCGCCGACGCGTGGGAGCTGGAGGTGATCGCCCCGGACGGCGACGTCCAGATCGTTCCCGGCGGATGGCTCTTCGTCCAGCCCGATCCGCCACCCCGCAAGGGCTGGTGGAGCTTCTCCCCGGGTGTCCAACCGGTCGCCCTGGGCACCCGTCAGCCCGCCCCCGCCTGGCAGCCCGGGGTCGAGCAGGTGCCCGCCCGCACCGACAGCGGCTGTGTCATCGAACAGATCCCGGCGGGGCTGCTGGCCCGCTCCCCGCATGCGACCGCCCCCCAGCGCGGCGACCTGTGCTACTCGGTGCCCGTCGACCCCCGGGGCCCCACCGTGCTGGTCGGTGTCCCGGAGGGCGGGGACGTGTCGGCCTCCGACGTCGGCGAGGTGCTGTCGGCCCTGCCCCAGGCCCTGTGGTCCAGGGTCCGGCTCGCGCCCGGCAGCCCCCGCGACATCCTGCGCACGGGGCAGTCGGCCGCCGACCTGCTCGACACCGAGATCGTGGTCTACACGGGCCTGCCGCTCCTCGCCCCCGGCGGCCCCGCGCAGCGCGGCGCGGCCCGCGCCGTACTCGTCGGCGCCGACGGCACCCCGCGGTGGCGGCCCTTCGTGGACGCCGTGGTGTGCGCCCCCTCGACGAAGGGCGAACCCGCCCCGAGCCCGCGCCTGCTGCGCTGGACCCCGCCGCTGCCGGGCCCCGGCAACGTCGAGCACGGCATCGTCCGGCTCTCCGACCGCTGGCAGATCACGGTGACCCGGGCGGGCCTGTGGATCACCGAACGCGACGGCCAGGCGCCCGCCACCTCGACCCGTGATGTGGACGCCGAGGGCCCGGCCATCGAGGTCGGCCGCCCCGGCGAGGCGCTGGACCCGTCGCTGTGGCCCGAACTCACCCGGCTCCTCGAGAGCCTGGGGGCCGATGTGCGCGGCCGGGCGCGGCTGTACGTGCACGGCACGAACACGGACGGCGGCCGCGAACTGCGCGCGATCGCGGCGCGGCACGGTGTCCGAACCCTCCGCTTCACCCCCCGACCGGCCTCCGCCCCCCGCCCGACAGCAGCCCCCGGCCCGATACCGAGCACTGCCCCACGCCCGGCCGCCCACCCCACCACAGGCGCCCACCCGACCCCTGCCGGCGCCCGCCCGGCCGTCGGCGCGCCCTCGCTCCCCGGCCCCCGCCCGGCCGCCGCGCCGGGCTCGGCCGCCACCCCCACACCGCGTCCGGCCGCCGCGCCGGGCTCGGCTCCCGCGACCCCCGCGTCCCGTCCGGCCGCCGCGGCCCCCGCACCCCGTCCGACCACCCCGGCCGGGGCAACGGGCTCGGCCGCCGCCGCGGGCTCAGCGCCCGGCACGCGCCCGAGCCGTGGCACACCCCCGCAGCCCGGCGGCCGCCCGGCCCCCGGCGGCCGCCCGGCCCCCGGCAGGGGCCCGGCACCCGGAGGCCACCCGGCACCCGGAGGCCACCCGGCACCCGGCGGCCGCCCGGCCCCCGGCAGGGGCCCGGACCTCGGCAGGGGCCCGGACCTCGGCAGGGGCCCGGCACCGACGCCGGGCCACGGCCCCGCCCCCCGCCCGACGCCCGGAACCCCAGCGGCCCCCGGCACCGGCCCGCGACCCGGTGCAGGCCGACTTCCCGCCCCGCGCCCGGCAGGCGGTACGGCTCCGCCGGCCGGCCCCCGCCTGTCCGGAGACATGCCGCCGTCCCCCGGCGGGCCGGCGGCGCCCGGCGACCCCCCGGTGCCGGGCAGGCCCTCGCCGCCCGGCGCGGACCCGAGTCCGGGTCCGCGGTCGGGGCCCGGGCCGTCGCGCGTGAGCGGCCCGTCTCCGGTGTCCGGCGGCTCGTTTCCGTCGGCTGACGGGGCCTCGGAGCAGGGCGCGCCCCGGGCACCGCGCCCCGGTCCGGAAGAGGGGCCCGCTCCGGCCTCCGCGCCCAGCGCGGCTCCGCCCCATGGCGACGTAAAGTCGGTCCCCGGCGCCTCACCGGCCGAGGGCCGGAACCCGGGGTCGGGCCCGCGGTTCGGGCGCGACTTCTGGGCCGCGGCCGGTTCGTTCCCGGCGCCTGACAACTCGTCGGCGTCCGGTCCCGCCCCGTCGCCCGACAGGGGCGCGGGGTCCGGCGCGGACACCGACTCGGGCACCCTCGCGGCGCCTGGTACGCCGCCGGGCCCCGGGGAACCCACGGTCCCCGACCGCCACCCGGCGATCGACGCCACCCCGGCGGCCGACGCGCCCCCGGCGCCCGGGGCGGAGGAGGATGTGTACGTACCGCCGCCCCCTCCGGCGCGGCCGCCGATGATGAGCGTGTCCTCGGGTTCCGGCGACCCGGACGAGAAGGGGCCCGAGCCCACGGGGACGGAGCAGTCGGCGGGGCCCGAGCCCGAACCCGAGCGCGTTGAGTCCGACCCGGAGCCGGAGCCGGAAACGGCGCCGGAACGGGAACCGGAAACCGCGCCGGAATCGGAAACGGAAACCGCGCCAGAACCGGAAACCGACCCGGAAACCGAGACCGCGCCCGCGCCACCGGTGCGGCGGGTGGCGGCTCCGTTGCCGCCGGTGCCGTTCCGGCCCGGCCACATCAGCACCGAGGCCGAACGCAGCGCGTTCCGGGCGCTCGCGGAGGCGGTGTGGGACAGGCACGGGACCGCCGTGGGCCGTATGCTCACCCGGATGCCCGCGCTGCGCGGGCAGGAACAGGAGGCGGCGCGCGCGGACCTGATCGCGCTGCACCTGTATCTGACCACCTCCAAAGGCGAGTTGAGCCACGACGAGCTGGCCCGCGCGCTCCGCGGTGGCGACAGGCCGCTGCTGCCGTACGCCGCCTGCCTCGCCTCGGCGCTGCGCCGGCTGCCCTCGTACCGCGGTGTGGCGTTCCGCGGCGCCGGGGCGGAGGGCATCGCCGACGGGCCGGCGCCCGGAGACCTGCTGCGGGATCCGGCGCCGGTGTGCGCGCTGCCGCTCGCGCCCGGCGCGCCGCGCCCGCGCGGTGCGCAGTACGTCATCTCGTCGGTCACCGGGCGCCGGGTGCGCCAGCTGACCGACCAGCGCTCAGCGGGTGCCGCCCGGGACGAGGTGGTGTTCCCGCCGGGCACCCTGCTGCGGGTGCTCGATGTACGTGAGGAGGGCGGCGCGCCGCTGATTCTGCTGCGCGAGGTCCCCCTCACCACGCCGCACGCACAGCCCGAGCCCGGCGCCGCGGAACTCGATTCCGCGGACCGCGCGGCGCTCGACCGGATCGACGAGGTGTTGCGCGGCCACTCGGTGGCGCCGGGCCCGTTCGACTGGCCCGAGTTGTGCGACGGCCCCCTCGGACAGTCCGCGAACCGGCCGGTGTCCGACTGACCAGGCACTACCGAAACGGAGACTTGATGCCACAGAAGGACAAGGAGGGCCCCTCCGGGCCCACGGTGCGGCGTACCGTCACCATGCCTGGAGCGATCGCCGACCCGGGTTCCGCGCTGCGTCCCCAGGCGGGCCGCGGCGAGGCGGGGGAAGCCGAGGCGACGCCCGCGCCCGTCCACGGCCCGACGGTGCGGACGACGCCGAGCACCGCTGCCACGTCGGACGGGTCCTCGGTCTCGTCCACCGGCGAGGCGTCCCCTGACGAGGCGGTCGCCGACGGCGCGTCCGCGGAGAAGTCGTCTGCCGAGAAGTCGTCCGTCGGCAAGGCGGCGGACGACGCGTCCTCGGCTCGCGCGAGCGGCGACCAGGGCGACGTCGGCGTGGGCATCCTCACCGCCGCCGAAGGCGGAAGCCCACCGGCCGCATCTCAGGGTGACGGCGCGTCGGACGACGGGGACGAGCCACCGTCCGGCCGCCCGACCAAGGCCCTGCTGGCCGCGGCGGGCATCGGTGGCGCGCTGCTGATCGCCGTACCGCTGCTGGTCGCCGGTACCAGCGACAAGGACGACAGCAAACCGGCGGCGATGGCCCGCGAGGCGTCGGCCCACACCATGCCGGCCGACGAGAAGAAGGACGACGCCCCCGGGGTGTACGCCCCGAAGTCGCCGTCGCACGACACGCCGAGCCCCAAGGCCACGGCCAAGGCGAAGTCCAGGGCCCCGGAGCGCTCGGCGCCCCCGAGCCCCGCGACGAAGGGGCCGGAGGTGAAGCCCAGCCCCACCCCCAAGAAGAGCAAGAAGGCGTCGCCGAAGAGGGTCGCGACCGCGATCGACTACTCCAACAAGAAGAACGTCCTCCTCAGGAACCTGGTCACCGGCAAGTGCGCCGACATCCCTTACTACGAGAAGGGCAGCGTGGACGGTCCGATCCGGCAGTACGACTGCGACGGCACCGACGCGGACAACCAGGTCTGGGACTTCGAGGTGCGGTACAAGGGCCTGGGGCCCCGCTCCGCCAACCTCTTCCAGATCCGCAACATCAAGGACGGTCTGTGCATGGACCTGCCGGGGCACGGCGGGGTCGAACACGGCACGGAGGTCAAGGAGTGGGGCTGCGACGGCACCACCAACGACAACCAGTTGTGGTGGCTGGAGAAGCGAGGTGACAGGACGTTCTGGATCCACAACTACGCCAGCAACCAGATGTGCCTGGCGGTGAAGGCCGACCGGGGGTCCGGTGACCCCTCCGCCCCGCTGGCCCTCGGGCCGTGCAGGTCGGACCGCAACCACGAGTGGACGTTCTGAGGACGGCCACCCGCGAGCACCAGCGGGCCCCCTCCGCCGCACGGCGGAGGGGGCCCGCGCCGTGAAAGGCACCCCGGACGGCCTGTTGACGGCGGCGAGGCGGGCCGTCCACTGTGTATGGGAGCGCTCCCAACCCGTGTTTCAGGAGGAGGAGAAGGCGATGCCACGTCGGAGTGAAACCGGAGGCACGGACCCTGAGTTCCCGAGTCGGAGGTCTGTACTGGCGACGATAGGCGCCTTACCGGTCCTCGTGGCCGCGACACCGCCCGCGGAGGCATCCGCGGTGACGGCGGCCACCCGTGTGACCGTCGACCCGTCGGTCGAGCGGCAGGCGATCCGAGGCTTCGGCGGGATGAACCACACCGTCTGGATCAGCGATCTGACCGCTGCCCAGAGGGAGACGGCATTCGGCAACGGCGACGGCCAGCTCGGGTTCTCCGTGCTGAGGATCCCCGTGCACGAGAACCGGGCGGACTGGAGCCGCGAGGTGGCGACGGCCAGGCGTGCGACCGAGCACGGGGCGACCGTCATCGCGTCGCCGTGGAATCCCCCCGCCCAGATGGTCGAGACCTTCGTCCACGGCGGTCAGTCCAACGCGAAGCGGCTCCGGTACGACATGTACGGCGCTTATGCGCGGCACTTGGACGACTTCTACCGGTATATGAGAGACAACGGGGTGAACCTGTATGCCGTCTCGGTGCAGAACGAGCCCGATTACGCGCATGACTGGACCTGGTGGACCCCGAGCGAAATGGTCCGGTTCCTGCGGGATCACGCCGGCTCGATCGGCACCAAGGTCATCGCTCCGGAGTCCTTCCAGTATGTGAAGAGCTTCTCGGACCCGATTCTCAACGACCCGGGAGCGCTCGCCAACCTGGACATTCTCGGGGCGCACCTTTACGGCACGCCGTACCAGAATTTCCCCTACCCCCTTTTCCAGCAGAAGGGCACGGGAAAAGAACTCTGGATGACCGAGGTCTACTACCCCAACAGCAGCGATTCGGCGGACCTCTGGCCCCAAGCCCTCGACGTGGGGGAGCACATCCACCGTGCCCTGGTGGAGGCCGGGTTCCAGGCGTACGTGTGGTGGTACATCCGGCGTGGCTACGGCCCGATGAGGGAAGACGGGCAGATCAGCAAGCGGGGGGCCGTCATGGCGCATTTCTCGAAGTTCGTCCGCCCCGGATATGTGCGGATCGACGCGACCTCGAACCCTCAGCCGAACCTCTATGTCTCGGCGTACAAGGGTGGCAACTCCAAGGTGGTCGTCGTCGCCGTCAACAAGGGCACCTCATCGGTGAGTCAGCCGTTCACCATCGTGAACAACGCCTCGTCCAGCGTGTCGTCCTGGTTGACGGACGCGAGCAGGAACGTGGCGCCGCGCGGCGTGATCAACGCACAGAACGGCTCCTTCACCGGCGAGCTTCCCGCCCGGAGCATGACCACCTTCGTGACCGGGTGAGGCACGGTTTCGACCGCAGGGCGGTGGTTTCGACCGCCGGGCGCTGACACCGGAGCGTTTCAAGCGGCTGCCCTGGTCGCAGGTCGAGCAGGTCACGGTGGAGCGTGGCTTCGTCAAGGTGACCGAGCGGGGGCGGCGCGGTACCTGGGCCACCGCGGGCATCTCCGCGGTCCCCAACCTCACCGCGTTCCTCCACCTGGTGCGCGAAGCACAGGCAGGTGGATGAACACCGCCGCGTGAGGGGAGCAGCCGACGCACAGGGTTCGCTCGGTCCGCTTCGGAAGGACTGCCTCCGGATGGCGTAGGCTCGGTGAATGGCGAAGTACTTCGACGTGCATCCAGAAAATCCTCAGCAGCGCACCATCGGCAATGTGGCTGACAGGATCCGCTCCGGCGCGCTCGTCGCCTATCCGACGGACTCCTGTTTCGCCCTGGGATGCCAGATGGGTAACCGTGACGGCATCGCCCGGATCCGGTCGATCCGTCACCTCGACGACCGTCACCACTTCACCTTGGTGTGTCAGAACTTCGCCCAGCTGGGGCAGTTCGTGCACATCGACAAAGACGTGTTCCGCGCGATCAAGGCGGCCACGCCCGGCAGCTACACCTTCATCCTCCCCGCGACGAAGGAAGTACCGCGCCAGCTGCCGCACCCAAAGAAGAGGACGGTCGGCGTCCGGATTCCCGACCATGTCGTTGCCCAGGCCTTGCTCGCGGACCTCGGTGAGCCACTGCTCTCCAGTACGTTGCTCCTGCCCGGCGAGGACGAGCCGCTGACGCAGGGCTGGGAGATCAAGGAGCGGCTCGACCACGTGGTGGACGCCGTGGTCGACTCGGGAGACTGCGGCACCGAGCCGACCACGGTCATCGACTTCTCCAGCGGCGAAGCCGAGATCGTACGCCGCGGGGCGGGCGACCCGGCCCGGTTCGAGTAGCCGCGGCGGGCCCAGGGGTATCGCCCCGCTCACCGCCGAGCCCACACGAGCGCGGCCGCCCACCGCTGGCCCTGTCATGGCCGGACGCGACTAACCCGCGCCGACGACGGCCAGCGCGCCGTAGCCGGCGACCGCGACGAGAAGCGTGGACAGGGCCCCCAGGGCCAGCCCTCGCCTTCCCGCGCGAAACAGCGCGCCGACCTTGACGCCGCTGCCCAGCCCGAACAGCGCGGCGGCGAACAGCAGCGTGGTGACGACCTTGGCCACGGACAGCGCGGGCGACGGCACGACGCCGCTGGTGCGCACCAGCATCATCCCCAGGAAACCCAGGACGAACAGCGGAACGATCGCCGGGCGTTTCCCCGTCGGGGCCCCGCCTCGCCGACGCCGCACGATGCTGACGCCGGCGACCATCGGGGCGAGCAGGACCACCCTGGTCAGCTTGACGACGACGGCGATGGCGACCGCCTCGGCGCCCGCCGGCGACGCGGCCGCGACGACCTGGGCGACCTCGTGAACGGAGAGTCCCGCCCAGGAGCCGAGGCGCTCGGGACTCATCCCCAGCGCCTGGCCGACGAACGGCACGAAGGCGATCGCGGCACTGCCGTAGAGCGTCACGAGCGTGACAGCGGTCGCCACGTCCTCCCTGTCGCTCTCGGTGACGCTGTCCATCGCCGCGATCGCCGACGCCCCGCAGATGGAGAATCCGGTCGCCACCATCAGCGCGAGCCCCCGTGACACCCGGAGCAGCCGGCCGAGCAGAAGTGTTCCGAAGAAGGCCACGAGCACGGTGACCACCACCGCCAGCACCTTGCCCGCGCCGAGCCCGAAGACCTCGCCGAGTCCGAGCTGGAGGCCGAGCAGCACGACGCCGAGCCGCAGAAACCTCCGCGTCGCCCAGCGCAGACCCTCCTGGGCGCTCGCCGGAAGGCGACCTCCCACGGCGACCCCGAGCACCACCGCGACGGTCAGCGCGCTCACCGCGGGCACCAGCTTGTTGAGAGAGAACGCGGCTGCCGTGCCGACAGCCGCCACGAGCAGCCCCGGGGCCAGTGAACGCACTGGCTCGGCGGCCTCCGCGGAACGCTCGACGGCGGATCCTGGTTTGGTCATGATCTGATCGTCATCGTGGTGCGCGGAGCGCGGTACCGGCCACCGCGTGCGGACGTCATACCCGGAGGGAATGACAAGGTCATAGCCACGCGGCAGGAGAAGGTCATAGCCAAGCGGTATGACCGCTGGTCCGAGCCGAGCCATACCCTGGAGCCATGAGCCAGTTGCCGGATCTGGAATCGCTGCGGCTGCTCGTCCTCGTCGGAGACCTGGGAAGTCTGAGCAGGGCGGCGGCGCAGCTCGGTCTCGCGCAGCCGTCGGTCAGCAAGCGGCTGTCCACCCTGGAGCGCAGGCTCGGCCTGGTGTTGGTGGAGCGCACGCGGCGCGGATCGCAGCTCACCGACGCGGGTCGGGCCGTGGCGGGCTGGGCCCAGCAGGTTCTCCAGGACCTGGACGGCCTCCTCACCGGCGCCGAGGCCTTGCGCACCAAGCGGGACGCGGAGCTGCGCGTCGCGGCGAGCATGACGGTGGCCGAGTACCTGGTGCCGGGTTGGCTCGGCGAGCTGCGTCGGACGCGGCCCGAGCTGTACGTGGGTCTCCAGGTGACCAACAGCGAGCACGTCCCCGAGCTGCTGCGCAGCGGGGCGGTGGATCTCGGATTCATCGAGTCACCGCGGGCCCCGGCCGGATTGCCCGCCCGACGGGTCGCCCATGACCGTCTGCTGGTGGTCGTCGCGCCGGGGCATCCCTGGGCGCGCCGCCGTCGCCCGCTGGGCGTCGCCGAGCTCGCCGCCGCGCCGCTGGTTCTCCGGGAACGCGGATCGGGCACCCGCGAGACTCTGGACCAGGCGCTGCGCCGGGCGGGGGCGGCCGAGCCCCGGCCCCTGCTGGAGCTGGGGTCGGCCACGGCCGTGCGCAACGCCGTGATGGCCGGCACCGGCCCGGCGGTCATCAGCGAACTCGCGGTGCGCACCGACCTCGCCGACCGCCGGCTGGTGGCGGTCGACGTCGAGGGCATCAAACTGCACCGCGTCCTGCGCGCCGTATGGGCGTCGGAGCGCCCTCTGGCCGGCCCCGCCGCTGAGCTCCTGGCCGTGACCAGGCGCCACAGACCGGACATCGTGGCCGCCCACCGCCGCCCGGGGCCGGCCGATCGACATCTGACCTGACGCCGGACGGATTGCCGGCTCGGGTCACTGGTCCACATCGGCGAGCAGGCCGTCGAGGGCCGTGGTGAGGGCCGCGGAGTTGGCCGGGTCGAACCAGGTCCGTCACTCCGCGAGGGCCTCGCGGAGGAACTCGAGGATCTCCGCCCGGGCGGCCTCGGCCTGCGGCTCCACGCCCGGCATGCTGAGGAACGCGTGCTTCGCGCCGGGGTATTCGGTGAGTCGTGTGGACGTCCCGGCCGCGCGCAGGCGTTCGGCGTAGCGGCGGCCGTGGTCGGCCACCGCGTCCTGGGTCGGCACCAGGACGAGCGCGGGGGCCAGTCCGCCCAGGTCGTCGGCGTACAACGGGGAGAGGGCGCGGCTGTCGGTGCCCGGGGGGACGGCGAGCTGCTGGAAGAAGCGCAGGAGCGGCAGGGCGCGGGACGGGGTGTACGCGTACTCGGCGATCGAGGGATAGTCGAACATCGTCCCGGTCACCTCGACCGCGGGGTTGACCAGCACCTGCGCCCGGAGCCGCAGTCCGGCCTCCCTGGCCCGGATGGCGGCCAGGGCGCTGATCAGCCCGCCGCAGCTCTCGCCGAACACGGCCGTGCGCGCCGGGTCGACGCCCCACCGCACGGCGTGCCGCAGCACGTGGTCGAGCACGTCCCAGCCGTCGTCGGCGGCGGCCGACAGGGGGGTTTCCGGGGCGAGGAGGCGGTGCTCGACCGAGACGACGAGCGCGGGCAGCCGGGCGGCGAGGTGGCTGTTGGTCCAGTCGCACTGCACCGCCGTCCCCACGAACCCGCCTCCGTGTACGTGGAGGACGAGGGGCAGCCCGGTCGCCCGGTCGGCTCCCGCGCCGGCGTGTCCGGGCGCCGGCCGGTAGACCCGGACCGGGAGGTCGCGGCCGGGCAGCGCCACCTCCTGCCAGTCGATGACGGCGCCGGGATCCGGCTGCCCGGTGATCGCCCGTATGGCGCTGGAGGCCCGGAAGCGGTTCTCCGCGTCGCGGTAGGCGACCAGTTCCTCGGCCGTCAGCGTCGACCAGTCCGGCTCCTGCGGCCGCTGCGCGGTGGTGGTCTCGCTCATGTCTCCTTCTCCCTTCCCCGGCTGGACGCGGGGTGTGTCGTGGTGGCCATGCCTGCGGAAAGCATGTGTCCTTATTATGCACGCGGTGCGTGCAACGGCAAGCGCAAGGGGAGTGCACCGGTGTGGTCCATGGCGGGGCCCCGCGCCGCCCGGCCCTGGTTGTGGTCGTCGTTCGCCTGGTCTTCAACTGATCGGCACACCCGTCACACAGACGGCACAGACACCCCCCGGCCGCCGCGCCCGCCCGGGCCCCGGTCATGACGGTCATGGCCGAAATGACGTGGCTCGCCTCGCGAAAAGGGCAGGGTTTCCAGCGTCAATCGTGACCTTCCTGTGCGGAAGAAGCACCGATGACGTGCCCGAAAACACGTGCCGCGTGATCGGAAAATCGCGGAATGCCCGGTTCCGGAGGTTGGCTGATTCGCAGTGCCACGTGCCCCGTGGTTACATCCCTTCCGCGCTCAGGCATCCACGACTCCCGGGCCCTCCCGGAACCCCGTGACCCTGCCTGGGGAGCCGATTCCCATCGGCGCCCACGCGCTGTCGCAAGCTCAACGAGCCAGTCACCCAAGGGAGACGCAACAATGAACAACGCGCCCAAGGTCGCCACCCAGGAGATCTCCGACGCCGAGCTGGACAACGTGGCCGGCGGGGTCGGCCACGTGGTGGGTGACGCCCTCGGCACCGTCGACTCCCTCACCGGCGCCGTCGGCATCGTCGCCACCGCCACCACCACGGCCGACGGTGTCACCGGCCTGAACACCACCGGCATCGTCGGCGGCGTCGTCACCAGCCTCTGAGGCCGGCACACCGCCCTCCCCGTGCCCCGGGCCCGCCTGGTCCGGGGCACTCGGCGGTCCGCGGCCGGTCCGCGCGGCGCCGCCACATCGGCCACCTCTCTCGCGGTTGAGGAAAGACTTTCGTGCAGTTCCGCCAGCAGGCCCTCGCCAAGTCGCAGTCGGCAGAGGACATCGAACTGCCCGTGCGCTACGCCCGCCCCCAGGGATGGCTGGCACTCGCGGTCACCCTGGTGGTCATGGCCGGCGCCACCGTATGGGCCTTCACCGGGACGGTGTCGAACACCCTGGAGGCCCCCGGCATCCTCACCCACGGGCAGGGCGGCTATGTGCTGCAGAGCCCCATCACGGGCCAGGTGACCTCCGTCCTCGCCCGGGAGGGCAGCACCCTCCGGGCGGGCGCACCGCTGCTGAAGGTCCGCACCGCCCGCGGCACCACGGCGGTGCGCGTCCTCGCCGCCGGCCGGCTCACCACCCTCTCCGTATCGATCGGCTCCGTCCTGCGCACCGGCGCGGACATCGCCTCCGTGGAGCGCGTCCGCCACGTGGGGGACCCGCTGGTCGCGACCCTGTACGTACCGGCGGACCGGGCGGCCTCGGTGCGGCCGGGGGCCTCGGTCGACCTCAGCGTGCAGTCCGCGCCGGCGCAGACCTACGGGGTGCTGCGCGGCGAGGTCCGGGCCGTGGGCCGGACCGCCCTGTCACGCCGGCAGATCGGCTCCTGGCTCGGGGTCGAGCAACTCGGCGAGGAGTTCTCGGCCCACGGGCCACCGGTCGCGGTCCAGGTACGCCTCCACCGCACCTCCGCGACCCGCTCCGGCTACCGCTGGTCGTCCCCCCAGGGTCCGCCGTTCGCCCTCGACTCCATGACCCTGGCCACCGGCACCGTCCACCTGGCCGACCACCACCCCATCGATTGGCTCCTCCCGTGACCGCGACGAACGAGGGCGGGCCGCCTCGGCCCGCGCCCGCCGGAAGCAGCGGCGCGCGCCGCCCCCACCCGGCCCGCGGCCGGCGGCGCGCCCCCCGCGTCGGGCCGGGCCCGAGGAAGCCCCGGCGCCGGACGGTGCGCACCCCCACCGTGCTGCAGATGGAGGCGCTGGAGTGCGGTGCGGCGTCGCTGGCCATGGTGCTCGGACACTACGGGCGCCACGTCCCGCTGGAGGAGCTGCGGATCGCCTGCGGTGTGTCCCGGGACGGGTCGCGCGCGAGCAACCTGCTGAAGGCCGCCCGGAGTTACGGGCTGCGCGCCAAGGGCATGCAGATGGAGCCCGAGGCCCTCGCGGAGGTCCGGGCCCCGGCCATCCTGTTCTGGAGGTTCAACCACTACGTCGTCTACGACGGCATGGGGCGGCGGTTCGGCAGGCCCGGCGTCCACATCAACGACCCCGACAAGGGGCGCCGTTTCGTCCCCGCCGAGGAGTTCGACACCAGCTTCACCGGCGTGGTCCTGGTCTTCGAACCCGAGGAGTCCTTCCGCCGGGGCGGGCGCCGCCCCGGTGTGCTGGGCGCCCTGCCCGCGCGCCTGCGGGGCACCACGGGCACCCTGGTGGCCTCGCTGCTGGCGAGCCTGCTGCTGGTGGCGGTCGGGGCCGCGGTCCCGGCGCTCAGCCGCACCTTCATCGACACCTTCCTGATCGGTGGCCAGGACTCGACGCTGACCCCGCTGTTCGCCTCCATGGCGGTGGCGGTGGTGCTCACCGCCGTACTGACCGGTGTCCAGCAGGCGAATCTGCTGCGCGGACGCATCATCTCCTCCACCCTCGGCAGCGCGCGTTTCCTGCGGCATCTGCTGCGGCTGCCCGTCACGTTCTTCGCCCAGCGCAGCCCGGCGGACCTCGTCCAGCGGCTGCGCTCCAACGACACCGTCGCCGAGACGCTGGCCCGCGATCTGGCCGCCGCGGCCGTCGACGGGGTCGTGGTGGTGCTCTACGCCTGCCTGCTGTGGAGCTACGACACCCAACTCGCCCTGGTGGGAGTCGGGCTGGCGCTGCTCAACGTGGTGGCCATGCGGGTGGTGATACGGCTGCGGGCCACCAGGACCCAGAAGCTGCGGGCCGACACCGCGCGCCTGACCACCACGTCGTACACCGGTCTCCAGCTCATCGAGACGGTGAAGGCCACCGGCGGGGAGGCGGGCTACTTCCGCCGCTGGGCGGGCCAGCACGCCACCACCCTGGAGGAGCAGCAGCGCCTCGGGGTGCCGGGCGCCGTCCTGGCCGTCGTCGCCCCCACCCTCGCCACGCTCAACAGCGCCCTCATCCTCTGGATCGGCGGGCTGCGCGCCGTCGAGGGACATGTCTCCATCGGTCTGCTGGTGGCCTTCCAGGCGCTCGTGGCCCGCTTCACCGCGCCCATCGCACGGCTGGGCGGCGTGGCGGGCCGCATCCAGGACTTCTCCGCCGACGTGAATCGGCTCAAGGACGTGGAGAACTTCCCGGTGGACTCCCTCTACACCCGCGACGAGCCACGCGAGGACACCCGCCGGCTCACCGGACAGGTGACGCTGGAGAACATCACCTTCGGCTACAGCCCGCTGGACGAACCGCTGCTGCGCGACTTCTCGCTGTCCGTCGGCCCCGGCCGGCAGGTGGCGCTGGTCGGCGCCTCCGGCAGCGGCAAGTCCACCGTCTCCCGGCTCGTCTCCGGCCTCTACACCCCCTGGGAAGGGGTCATCCGCATCGACGGACAGCGGCTGGAGGACATCCCCCGAGCGGCGCTGGCCGCCTCGGTCTCCTTCGTCGACCAGGACGTGTTCCTGTTCGAGGGCACGGTGCGGGACAACGTGGCGCTGTGGGATCCGTCCATCCCCGACGAGGCGGTGGTGGACGCCCTGCGGGACGCCGCGCTCTACGACGATGTGATCGCCCGCCACCCCGAGGGCGTTTACTGCCGCGTGGAGCAGGACGGCCGCAACTTCTCCGGCGGGCAGCGACAGCGGCTGGAGATCGCCCGCGCCCTGGTCCGCCGCCCCAGCGTACTGGTGCTCGACGAGGTCACCAGCGCGCTGGACGCGCGCACCGAACAGATCGTCATGGACAATCTGCGCCGCCGCGGCTGCGCGTGCGTGGTGATCGCCCACCGGCTCAGCACCGTGCGGGACAGCGACGAGATCCTCGTCCTGAACCGCGGCACGGTGGTCGAACGCGGACGCCATGAGGACCTCGCCGCCGCCGGAGGCCCGTACGCCGAGCTGATGAGGGAGCACTGACATGGCGTCCGTTCACCCGGCCGCGCCGGTGGCCACGGACGGCGGCGACGCGGTGCTCCAGGCGCTCGGCGCCCTCGGCACGCCCGTCGGCGCCGGGCTGCGCAGCCTTCCGCTGGAGGGGCCGCAGGTGCTCTGGCTGGTGGCCGGCGGCGCCCTGGACCTGTTCGCGGTCGACGCGGCCGAAGAGGGGCAGTGGCACTTCCTGGGCCGCCTGGAGACCGGCGCGGCGCTCCCGGGCCCGGTCGAGGGGCCGCGCCACACCCTGCTCGGCCGCCCCTCGCAGGACTGCCTGCTGCGCCGCATCCCGCTGCGCGAGCTGTACCGGCCGGAGGCCTACGACGCGTACGGCGCGCACGGCACGGGCCGCGCCGACGATCCGTACGGCATGTACGGCACCTACGGCGCGTACGGGGGCGGCGGGGTCCAGGACACCGCGCCCACGCCGCTGGAGCACGCCGTGGCGCTCGGGGTGAGCCGCAGCCTCGGCGTCCTCTTCCAGGCCCCGCTGCACGGCGGGGCCGCGCCCGACGCGGAGGCGGCCGACGAGGACCTGCTCTGGCTCCCGGTGCCACCCGGCAGTGTGCGCTACGGCGCCGAGTACAGCGACCGGGCCGCCGGCGACCTGCTGATCGACGGCGCGCTGTGGCAGCGGATGGTCAACCAGCAGTACCGTCTCGGCACCGCCGTGGACCGCTGGATCGAGACCATGGAGCGGGCCCACGCGGACCGCACCGCGGCCGGGATCCGGGCCGGTGAGGCCATGCGCTCCCGCGCCGACCAGGCGCTGATCGCCTCCATCGGAGGGCCGCGGCGCGACCGGCGGCCGTCGGAGGAGAGCACCGACGACGTCGTTCACGCGGTGTGCCGCGCCGTGGCGGAGGCCGCCGGGATCACCCTGCCGGAACCGCCGAGGGGCCGCGTGGCCGAGGACCGCACGGACCCGGTGGAGCGCGTCGCCGCACACGCCCGGATCCGCACCCGCGCCGTCCGGCTGGAGGGCCGCTGGTGGCGGGAGGACACCGGCCCGCTGGTGGGCTACCGCGCCAGGTCCGGGGCGCCGGTGGCGCTGCTGTGGCGGCGCGGCGGCTACGAGGCGGTCAACCCCGTCTCCGGCCTGCGGATCCGCGTCGGCGGGAGCAACGCGGAGGAGTTCGAACCACGGGCCGTGATGTTCTACCGCCCGCTGCCCGACCGGCCGATGACGGTGTGGCGGCTGATGCGTTTCACCGCCCGGGGATCCGCCGGGGACATCCGCAACCTGCTGATCAGCGGGGTGGTGACGGTGGCGCTCGGCGCGCTGGTGCCCCTCGCCACCGGACAGGTGCTCGGCGGATTCGTGCCCCGCGCCGAGAAGAGCCCCATCGTCCAGATCTCCCTGGCCCTGATCGTCTCCGGTGTCGTCGCCGCCGCCTTCATGCTGCTGCAGAACCTCACGCTGCTGCGGCTCGAGGGGCGGCTGGAGGCCACCCTCCAGCCCGCCGTGTGGGACCGGCTGCTGCGGCTGCCCACCACCTTCTTCGCCCGGCGCTCCACCGGAGAGCTGGCCGGCGCGGCGCTGGGCATCAGCGCCATGCGCCGGGTGCTGGCCGGAATCGCGCCGACGGTCCTCCAGGCCGGCACCGTGGGCGCGGTGAACCTCGCCCTGCTGATGTACTACAGCGCTTCCCTCGCCCTCGCGGTGATCGCCCTCCTGCTGGTGGTCTCCGGAGTCTTCCTGGGGATGGGCCTGTGGCAGGTGCGCTGGCAGCGGCGGCTGGTGGAGAGCGAGAACAAGCTCGACAACCAGGCGTTCCAGACCCTGCGGGGCCTTCCCAAGCTGCGGGTCGCCGCGGCCGAGAACTTCGCGTACGCGGCGTGGGCCCGCGGCTTCGCCCACTCCCGCGAACTGCACCAGCGCACCGGGCGCATCAAGAACCTCACCCAGGTCCTGGACGCGGTCTACCTTCCGCTGGTCTCGCTCGTCGTGTTCATGCTGCTGGCCGGTCCGGCGCGGGGGAGCATGTCGGCGGGCGCCTTCCTGACGTTCAACACCTCGGTGACCATGCTGCTCACCTCGCTCACCCAGCTCACCAACGCCCTGGTCTCGGTGGTCGCCGTCCTGCCCCTGTTCGAGCAGGTCAAGCCGATCCTGGACGAGCTGCCCGAGGTACGTGGCGGCAGCGCCCCGCCGGGGGTGCTCTCGGGCGACCTCAGGGCCAGGAACCTCACCTTCCGCTACGGCGACGACGGGCCCCTGGTGCTCGACGACGTCTCACTGGAGATCCGGCCGGGCGAGTTCGTCGCCGTCGTCGGGCCGAGCGGCTGCGGGAAGTCGACGCTGCTCCGGCTGCTCATCGGCTTCGAACGGCCGGTGTCCGGCAGTGTGCTCTACGACGGCCAGGACCTCGCCGCCCTCGACCAGGCGGCGGTGCGCCGCCAGTGCGGGGTGGTCCTGCAGAATGCCCAGCCCCTGGGCGGAACGGTGCTCGAATGCATCCGCGGCGCCGAGTCGTACACCCCCGAGGAGGCCATGGCGGCCGCCGAGCTGGCGGGTCTGGCCGAGGACATCCGCCAGATGCCCATGGGGCTCCAGACCATGATCTCCGGAAGCGGCGCCATCTCCGGCGGCCAGCGGCAGCGGTTGATGATCGCCCAGGCCCTGATCCGCCGACCGCGCATCCTCTTCTTCGACGAGGCCACCAGCGCCCTCGACAACGACACCCAGCGCATCGTCATCGAGAGCACCCGCCGCCTCAACGCCAGCCGACTGGTGATCGCGCACCGGCTGTCCACCGTCATGGACGCCGACCGCGTCCTGGTCATGGAGGGCGGCCGGATCGTGGAGCAGGGCGCCCCCGCCGCGTTGATGGCCGTTCCCGGCGGAAAGCTGCATGAACTGGTGCGGCGGCAGATGCGGTAGCGGGGGAGGGCGCGTCACGGGGTGCGCGTCAGGCCGGAACGGCCCTGGTTGGGTCCGCTCGACGAGCTTCAGCATCTCGGGCACGTCGGCCGCACCCAGTTCGATCACGTCGGAGTCGATCGCGAGGCCGGCCTGAGCCGGTGGGCCGCTGCCGGGCCGGACCATCTGCCGGCCTTCGAGGACGAAAACCGGCTCCCGGTCCGAGGGCGGGGTCGCCGGGCAGCCGAACATGTCGGCGAACTCGCCACGCCCGAGGAGCCGGGCGAGGTCGGCCCAGTCCGCCGGGCCCGGATCCGCGGTCACCGACGAGAAGGTCGCGACATCGGGCAGGTACGTGGCGGCCCGGCCGCGCCGGCGGGCGAGATCCGCGTGGTGACCGCGCAGTGACTCGCCCACGGGGTCGTCGAGCGCGGCGTCACCGCTCCTCATTCGCTGCACCCTTCCACCTCGGCGGACCCTTACTCTCTCAACAGCCACGAGTACCGGTACGACCAGGGGATCACCGAGCGGGGACCTCCTGGTCGGCAGCCAGATCCTGAGCGGGGCGGGGCTCGCGGCCGGCGTCACCGGCCTGGTCTCCGGCACCGAACGATGATCACCGACGCGGTGCCGCCGGCCACCCGTGCCAGGACCCGGGCCCGGCCCGTCCCGCCCGCCGGACGGCGGGCGCGTCAGCTCGTCGGCGCCGGGTCCGAGGACAGCTCCAGACCGCGGGCGGTGACCGGCCGGGCGCTGCCGTCGGCCAGCCGGTAGGACAGGCCCACCACCGCGGTGCGTCCCGCGTCGACCTGGTCGGCCAGTTCCCGGGAGCGGTCCATGAGGAAGTCGACGGTGAGCCGGACGTGGGTGGCGATGAAGTCCTCGTCCTCGCTCACCCCGGCGGCCTGAGCGGCCAGCACGCTGGGGGTCACGCGCTCGATCACATCCCTCAGGTATCCGCGGCCGGGCGTGCCGTCCGCCACAGCGGCGCGGGCCGCCCCGACCGCCCCGCAGGCGTCATGGCCGAGGACCACGACCAGCGGGCAGTCCAGCACGCTCACCCCGTACTCGATGCTGCCCAGGACCTCGGGCCCCGCCGCGTGCCCGGCGGTGCGGACGACGAACAGGTCCCCCAGCCCCTGGTCGAAGATGATCTCGGCGGCCAGCCGGGAGTCGGAGCACCCGAGCAGCACGGCGAACGGGCGCTGGGCGGAGGCCAGGTCGGCGCGGCGGGCGGCGTCCTGGTTGGGGTGCCGGGGCGTGCCGGCGGCGAAGCGGCGGTTGCCGGCCAGGAGCAGGTCGAAGGCTTCGCGCGGGGTGGAAGGCATGGCGTCACTCATGGCCGCAGGGTACGACCCGAGCCGGCTCGCCGACGCACGGGGGCCGCCAGCGGTGTGGTGGGTGTCGTCTCGACGGAGGAGCCGGCGGGGGCGTCGGCGCGGTGCGGACGGGGGTGTCGGCGGGGTGCGGGCGGGAGTGCAGGCGAGCCCGGCATGATCCAAACGAGAGGCCCTAAGCCCACGGGATGGTCAGCCAGGGGCTTGCCGGATCGGTGGTGAGGACGCGGTGAGCGCTGAGCACGTCCTGGTACCACGTGCCGAACTCCTCGTCGTCGAAGTGGAGGCAGCGGCCGAGGATGTAGGCGGCGGAGAAGTCCTCCCAGGAGCGGTAGGCGGTCCGGGCGGCGGTGCTCGCCCGGAGGATGGCGCTCTCCGATTCCTGCTGGGTGCAGTAGCGGGCGCCCAGGCCCCAGCGGGCCATCCCCGCGGCCCGTCCGTAGTCCCACGCCGCCACCGTGCGGATGAACGCGTCCTCGGCCAGCAGACCGTCCGCGCGGAAGCGCTTCTCGTAGCGGGCGATCCGGCCGATGAGCCGCTGCACTCCCGCGATCCGGGCCTTCACCTCGGTGTCGCTGAGCGGCTCGACCTTCGTCACGCCGTCCGGGCCGAGCCGGTATTCGGTCCCCGTGCTGTTCTCCCGCAACACCCGCTCGGCGACCTTCCGCCAGTGGTCCGTCCCGACCTCGCCGCCGAAGTCGCGGGCCAGCGCCCGCCGGACGCCGAGTGTGAACTCCCACACCCCGCTGACCTGGCCCGCGTTGAGCAGATCCTCCTGGTAGTGCTGCCATTCCCGGCGGCTGGTGATGTCCCACCAGTCCTTGAGCCGCTTCTTCTCGCTGTGGTAGCCCGTGCCGTGGTAGGCGACGGCGTTCCAGAGCTGACCGTTGTTGACGGACAGCAGGGCGGCCAGGCCCAGGCCATGGGCCGTCTGCCCCGAGGCCGCCGCGCCCCCTTCCAGGGCGCGCAGCAGCGTCCGGTGGGGAGGGAAGCCGCAGCAGTCGCATTTCGGGGCGCGCTCGACGTGTCCGTGCCACAGGGCCCGGTGTGTCGGTGTCGCCGGGAAGAACACCTCACACGGGCTGCCCGGATTGATCACGATCCACGTCGTGGAGCCGTTCTGCCACGTCCTCGCGAACCAGTCCAGTGGCTCGCAGTTGAAGACCGTGTCCGCGTCGTGGTCGGGGGGCGGCAGCATCCCCTCGGTGAGGATGGGCAGGCAGTTGGCGCGGACCTGGGGATACCAGTAGGGCGTGCAGCGGAGGGTCGTCGGATGGGCGTCGAGCCGGGCCTTGGAGTCGGCGATGAAGAGGTCCGCGCCGGCCAGCACGTCGAAGTACGCCGGCCAGTCACCGCGCAGCTTGGCCTCGTACAGCTTCCGCTCGACCGCGCCCGGCGCCTGCCACGCGTCCCGCGGCTCCCGCGCCAGGTGGTCCCCCCGGCCGGTGGTGGTTCCCTCCCCGTTCCCCATGGCGGACCACTCTACCGAGCGATCCGCCCCCGTCCGCCGGGCACCCGGCCCGGGCCTACCCCACGACGAGGGCACTCAGCACGTACAGGACGAACGCCGCGGGCACCACCGCCACCAGGGCGGCGGGGCGGCGGAAAACGGGCTTGCCGGGGTCCCGCCGGGTGCCGAGGAGGTCGTACCCGGGCTCGGGCAGATGATTGATCTTCGCGCGGGCCCGCAGGTTCACGACGATGGTGAGGGGATTGAAGATGAGCGCGGACAGCGGGTGCCACCACCCCTGCCACAGGGTCCTGGCCGTCAGGCCACGGAACAGCGCCGTCCCGCAGGTCCGGCAGAACCGCCCCTTCTGCTTCCGGAACAGCAGGAAGAGCAAGAGGCCCTGGTGGTGCCGGACGGCGACCTCGGTGGCCGGAGACCCGCAGCACACCTGACACACCGGCTGCTCGGGCGCGGCGTACCGGGCATCCGCACCGGTCTCGTCCGCCTCGGGGGCGGAGGGACGCGGACGCAGGGGATAGCCCGGCACCGGCTGGGCGGGCGCGGACCGCGGCGCTTCGTACGCCCCACCGGGAACGGCGCCGTACGGGTCGCCGGGCGAGATCGGCAGCGACATCGACTTCCTCACGACGGGCGATCCGCGCGGACACCGCACCGGGGTCGCGCCGATCACGTGTACTCGACAACGTGCGAGGTGACCATACTCGTCGGCCCCTGTGGTCGACCCCTCTATATGATGGAATCCGCCGCTCCGGCTCATCGTCGCCGTGCCCGCATCACCGAGGGGTCGAGGTTGCCAACCATCAGGGATGTCGCCCAGCACGCCGGGGTCGCGCCGAGCACCGTCTCCTATGTGTTCAACGGCTCCCGGCCCATTTCCGAGGAGACGCGCCGGCGGGTGCAGGAGGCCGTGGACGCGCTCGGATACCATCCGCGGGCCAGCGCCCGGACGCTGCGCAGCAGCCGCACCCATGTGATCGCCCTCGCCCTGCCCCGCCCGGCCGGCCGGCGCAACGCGGTGGACGGCCCGTTCGCGATAGCGGTCAGCGACGCCGCCGTACGGCTCGGCTACGACCTGCTGCTCACCACCTCCCAGGACAAGGCCGAGGGGCTGCGCCGGGTGGCGCTGAGCGGGCTCGCCGACGCGGCCGTGCTGATGGCCGTCGACATGGAGGACGCCCGGATCGACGTCGTACGGGAGCTGGCGTTTCCCGCCGCGCTCATCGGGCGGCCGGCCGACGAGGACGCCCTGCCGTGGACCGACCTGGACTGGGAGGAGGCCGCCGCGCTGGCGGTGCGTGAGCTGGCCGCCGCCGGACACCACGAGATGGTGTACCTCGCGCCCACCGAGGAGGAAGTGGCGGGCAGGCGCAGTTACGCGCTCCGGGGCATCGCCGGTGCGGCCCGCGGCGCCCGCGGCACCGGCGCCACCGTCACGGTCGCCCACGCGGTGGACGACCCGGCGGAAGTGGCCCGCCGGCTCCGGGGGCTGCTCGTGGAGCGCGCGGACGGCGGAGCGCGTGGACGGCCGACCGCGCTGATCGTGCAGCACCCCTCCGCGCACCACCACATCCTCACCTCCATGACCGATGCCGGGCTCCGGACACCCGAGGACCTCACCGTCGTGGTGATCGGCGCCGTGCCCGGGGACCTGTCCGGCCGGCGGCTGCCCCGGGTCGAACTGCCGGTGGAGACGCTGGCCGGCGAAGTGACCCGGCTGGCCGTGACCGCGGCCACGGCGCTGCGCGAGAACACCGTGGGAGACGCCGAGGCCGGTCCCCGGCTGCTCGCCGACACCGTCGGCCATCTGCTGATCGCCCCCACCCTGCTGCCGGGGGACACCCCGCTCACCGCCCCGCGGGCCTGATCCCGGGGCCCGCCCGAGGCCTGTTTTCTTCTCCTGAGGCTCTTGTCGCCGTCGGACACATGCCCTTAACATCGCTCCAGTCGCTTCGTCGAATCGATTCGATGCCCCCTCTTCGTATCACCCGTGCGGCGCCCCGTGCGACCTCCGTCTCCTGACAGAGCGGTAGCCCGAACCGAGAGACACCCACATGCCATTCCTTCGCAGCCGCCCTGCGGCGCCGGTCCTGCTCCTGACCCTCCTCGTGGCCTCGGCCGGCCTGACCGGGTGCGCGCGGGGAGCCGACCCCGACACCATCACGGTGCTGAACTCCGCCACGGACCAGCACGAGCACGACCAACAGCAGAAGTTCTTCGACCGGTGTGCCAAGCCGCTCGGGGTGAAGGTCGAGCAGACCAGCGTCCCCGCCGCGCAGGTGGCCACCAAGGCGCTGCGGATGGCGTCGTCGCACTCGATGACCGACATCCTGGAGCTGGACGGATCGGAGCTGCCGCAGTTCGCCGACACCGGTGGCCTGGTCCCGCTGAAGAAGGCGGGCGTGAGCCTGGACGGGCTCTCGACGGGTGCCGTGAGCATGGGGAGCTTCAAGGGCACCGCGTACGGCATCGCCCGCTCGGTCAACACCCTGGCGCTGTTCTACAACACCGATCTGCTGGAGAAGGCGGGGGTGACCCCGCCCACCACCTGGGACGAGCTGAAGGTGGCGGCCAAGAAGCTCACCCGGGGCAAGACCTTCGGGATGGCGTTCAGCGCCACGCCCGACGCGGACGGGGTCTACCAGTTCCTCCCCTTCTTCTGGTCGGCGGGCGGCAACGAGGCCCACCTCGACAACGGCAAGGGTGTCCAGGCCGTCCAGCTCTGGAAGGACCTGGTCACCGAGCGGTCCGCGTCGAGCGCCGTGGTCACCTGGAACCAGCAGGACGTCAACGACCAGTTCATCGCGGGCCGGACCGCCATGATGGTCAACGGCCCCTGGCAGGTCCCCGTGCTCAGCGAACACCCGTCCCTGCACTGGGCGGTCACCACCATCCCGGTGCCCGTGGCCGGCAAGGATCCGGTGGCCCCGATGGGCGGCACCGTGATGACCCTGCCCCGCACCGGCGAGACCGGCCGCCAGACCACCGCCGCCAAGATCCTCAACTGCCTGAACGAGCGGAAGAACCAGGTGGGCTGGGGCGCGGGCGTGAACAACATCCCCACCAGGGACACCGCGGCCGCCCAGTACAAGGCCGACAACCCCAAGCTCGCGGGCTTCGCCGACACGGTCGCCACCGCCCGCTCCCGCACCGCTCTCGTCGGCGCCCGGTGGCCGGCCGTCTCCACCGCCCTGGCGGGTGCCTTCCAGTCCGTTCTGACCGGCAGCTCCTCGCCCGAAGCGGCGCTGAAGCGTGCCCAGTCGCAGGCCACGGCCGGCGGAGAGTGAGAGAGCCCTCATGAGTACCACCACCGCCGCGCCCGCCGAGTCAGTGGCGACGAGCCCCGCGGCCCCCGCCCGGCGGGCGTCCCGCGCCACGCTGAGCCGCTGGCTCTTCGTCGCGCCCGCCGTCCTCTACATGCTGGCCTTCTTCGGGTATCCGCTCGTGCGCAACGTCGTCATGAGCTTCCAGCACTACACCCCGCGCACCTTCTTCACCGGCGAGGCGCCGTTCAACGGCCTCGACAACTGGACCGCGGTGTTCGGCGACAAGCTGTTCACCGAATCCCTCTGGCACACGGCCCTCTTCACCCTGGGCTCCCTGCTCGGCCAGTTCGTCCTGGGCCTGGCGCTGGCCGTGTTCTTCTCCCGGCGCTTCCGGCTGTCCGGCTTCGCCCGCGCCGTGCTGCTGCTCCCGTGGCTGGTCCCGATGGTCGTCTCGTCGGTCGTCTGGCGGAAACTCCTCGACCAGGACACCGGGGTGCTCAACACCCTGCTGATGAACCTGCACCTCACCTCCGAGCCGGTGCCCTGGCTGAGCAGCCCGAGCGTCGCCCTGCTGTCCGCCGTCCTGGTCAACATCTGGGTCGGCATCCCCTTCAACATGGTGATCCTCTACGGCGGGCTCCAGGAGATCCCGCGCGAGATGTACGAGGCCGCCTCGCTCGACGGCGCCGGCCCCTGGCGTACGTTCCGCAGCATCACGCTGCCGCAGCTGCGGCCGGTGATCACGGTGGTCCTGGTCCTCGGCTTCATGTCGACGATCAAGATCCTGGACCTGATCCTCGCCCTCACCGGCGGCGGCCCCGCCGACTCCACCCAGACCCTCGGCACGGTCACCTACCAACTCTCCTTCCAGCAGCTCGACTTCGGGCAGGGCGCGGTGGTCGGCAACGTCCTCATCCTCATCAGCGCGGTGTTCGCCGTGTTCTATCTCCGGGCCAACCGGTCCGACTTCGCCGAGGGGAAGTGATCGCCGTGTCCACCCGCACCCTGCGACGGCGCGGTAACACCGTCATCGCGCTGGTCATCCTGGTCATCCTGCTGTTCCCGCTGTACTGGATGCTCAACATCGCCCTCCAGCCGGGCGAAAGCCTCGCCTCGACCCACTGGCTCCCCACCTCGCCGGGCTGGTCCAACTTCGAGCGGGCGCTGGAGAGCCAGGGCGGCTCGCTCGTGACCAGCCTGGTCGTCGCGCTCGGCGCCGTCGTGGTCTGTCTCGCGATGGCCGCGCCCGCCGCCTACGGCCTGGCCCAGCTCGGCCTGAAGGGCGGCCGGTCCCTCGTGTTCGGCACCCTGATCACCCAGATGGTGCCCGGCATCGTCATCGCCAACGCGCTCTACAGCGCCTATGTCGACCTGCACCTGGTCAACTCGCTCGCAGGACTGATCCTCGCCGACGCCTCGCTCGGGCTGCCGTTCTCCATCGTGCTGCTGAGGGCGTTCATGGTGTCGATACCGAAAGAAGTCGTGGAGGCGGCGATGGTCGACGGGGCGAGCCGGTTCACCGCCTTCGTGCGCATCGTGCTCCCGATCAGCCGCAACTCGCTCATCACCGCAGGACTCTTCACCTTCCTCTTCGCCTGGTCCGACTTCATGTTCGCGCTGACCCTCAACACCACGGACGCCGTCAAGCCGATCACCCTCAGCATGTACGAGTACATCGGCGCCCACGTCAGCGACTGGGGCGCGGTCATGGCCACGGCCGTCGTCTCCGCCGTCCCGGCGGCGATCCTGCTGATAGTGGCCCAGAAGTACGTCGCCGCGGGAATCACCGGCGGCTCCGTCAAATGACGCTCTCCCACCCGGAAGGTCCGCACCCCCGCATGACCAGCACGCCACCCCCGTCATCCGACACCACGCGATTCCCCCTCTTCCCGCCCGGCTTCGTCTTCGGGACCGCCACCGCGAGCTACCAGATCGAGGGCGCCCACGACGAGGACGGCCGCGGACCGTCCATCTGGGACACCTTCAGCCACACCCCGGGCCGCACCGAGGGCGGCGCCACCGGCGACATCGCGTGCGACCACTACCACCGCTACCGCGAGGACGTCGAGCTGCTGCGACGGCTCGGCGTCGACTCGTACCGCTTCTCCGTGGCCTGGCCGCGGATCCAGCCGCACGGCACCGGCCCGGCCAACGCGAAGGGCCTGGACTTCTACGACCGGCTCACCGACGCACTGCTCGAAGCCGGGGTTTCCCCCGCCGTCACGCTCTACCACTGGGACCTGCCGCAGGCCCTGGAGGACCGGGGCGGCTGGCGGGTCCGGGAGACCGCCGAGGCCTTCGCCGAGTACACCCGGCTGGTCGTCGAGCGTCTCGGCGACCGGGTGGGCCGGTGGATCACCCTCAACGAGCCCTTCTGCTCCGCCTTCGTGGGATACGCCGAAGGACGGCACGCCCCCGGCGCCCGCGAGGGCACCGGAGCCCTGGCCGCCGCCCACCACCTGCTGCTCGCCCACGGCCACGCCGTGCGGGTGCTGCGCGAGGCGGGCGCCCCCCAGGTCGGCATCACCCTGAACCTCGACCGGATCCACGCCGCCAGTGCCTCCCCGGCGGACCAGGCCGCGCTGCGCCGCGCCGAGACGCTGCACAACGAGGTGTGGACCGAGCCCCTGTTCCACGGGCGCTACCCCACCGGCGAGGCCGAGACCTGGGGCGAGTCGGCCGACGGCAGCTACCGCCGCGACGGCGACCTGGACATCATCGGCGCACCGCTGGACTTCCTGGGGCTGAACTTCTACCGCCCGCTGACCGTGTCCGACGCGCCGTACGCGGAGGCCGACGCGTCCCGGCGGACGGCCACGGACATCCGGGTGGCCGAGAGCGACCCGTACGGCACCCGGCACACCACCATGGGCTGGCCCGTCGTCCCCGAGGCCTTCACCGAGCTGCTGGTGGACCTCTCCAGGCGGTACCCCGACCTGCCGCCCCTCTACATCACGGAGAACGGCTCCGCCGAGGCCGACACCGTCTCGCCGGACGGGGCCGTGCGGGACACCGACCGGGTGAGCTACCTGCGCGACCACCTCGCGGCCCTGTCCACCGCCATCGACGCGGGAGTGGACGTCCGCGGCTACTACTGCTGGTCGCTGCTGGACAACTTCGAGTGGGCCCGGGGCTACGGTCAGCGCTTCGGGATCGTACGGGTCGACTACGAGACCCAGGAACGGACGCCCAAGGACAGCTACCACTGGTTCCGTGAGCTGATCGCCGTCAACCGCGCGTCCGCGCAGGAGCACTGACATGAAGTTCACCGACGGCTATTGGCAGCTGCGGCCGGGGGTGACGGCCCGCTACGCCACCTCCGTCGCCGACGTGGACGTCGCCGACGACCGGTTCACCCTCTACGCGCCCGTCACCCGGGTCCGGCACCGCGGCGACACGCTCAACGGGCCCCTGGTGACGGTGGAGGCGTGGTCGCCCGCCGAGGGCGTCATCGGGGTACGGCTGTGGCACCACGGCGGCAGGCGCCCCCGGACCCCGCGGTTCCCGCTCGCCACCGACCCGGACGGCGGGCCGGCGAAGACCGTGCGCGAGGGCCCGACCGTCGAGCTGGTGTCCGGCGCGCTGTCCCTCAAGGCCGGCACCGAGGGCCCCTGCACCCTCGAATTCCGCTCCGGCGGCAAGGTCATCACCTCGCTCGGCCCCCGCGACCTGGGCTTCGTCACCGACGCGGACGACCGCCACCACATGCTGGCCAGGATGTCGCTCGGCGTCGGCGAGACCGTGTACGGCCTCGGCGAGCGCTTCACCCCGTTCACCAAGAACGGCCAGAGCATCGACATCTGGCAGGCCGACGGCGGCACCAACAGCGAACAGGCCTACAAGAACGTGCCGTTCCATCTGAGCAACCGCGGGTACGGCGTCTTCGTCAACCACCCCGGCAAGGTCTCCTACGAGATCGCCTCCGAGAACGTCGGCCGGGTCCAGTTCAGCGTGGAGGACCAGTCCCTCGAATTCTTCGTCTTCGCCGGACCCGCCCCCAAGGACGTGCTGCGCCGCTACACGGGTCTCACGGGCCGGCCCGCCCTGCCACCGGACTGGTCCTTCGGGCTGTGGCTGTCGACCTCCTTCACCACCTCCTACACCGAGGAGACGGTGTCCCGGTTCGTCGCGGGCATGACCGAGCGGGACATCCCGCTCAGTGTCTTCCACTTCGACTGCTTCTGGATGCGGGAGTACCAGTGGTCCGACTTCGTCTGGGACCCCGAGGTCTTCCCCGACCCCGAGGGGATGCTGTCCCGGCTGAAGGAGCGGGGGCTGCGCGTCTGCGTCTGGATCAATCCGTACATCGCGCAGAAGTCCCCCCTGTTCGCCGAGGGCATGGCGGGCGGCTACCTGCTCAAGCGGGCTGACGGCGACGTCTGGCAGTGGGACAAGTGGCAGGCCGGGATGGGCCTGGTGGACTTCACCAACCCAGCCGCCCGCGAGTGGTTCGCCGCCAAGCTGCGCCACCTGCTCGGCCAGGGGGTGGACGCCTTCAAGACCGACTTCGGCGAGCGGGTGCCGACCGAGGACGTCGTCTGGTTCGACGGCTCGGACCCGGAGCGGATGCACAACTACTACACCCAGCTCTACAACGAGACCGTCTTCGACCTGCTCGTCGAGGAGCGCGGCGAGGGCGAGGCGGTGGTCTTCGCCCGCTCCGCCACCGCGGGCGGCCAGCGCATGCCGGTCCACTGGGGCGGCGACTGCGAGTCGACGTTCGAGGCGATGGCCGAGTCGCTGCGCGGCGGCCTGTCCCTCGGGCTGTCCGGCTTCGGCTTCTGGAGCCATGACATCGGCGGCTTCGAGGGCACCCCGCCGCCGGCCGTCTTCAAGCGGTGGGTGCAGTTCGGCCTGCTCTCCTCGCACAGCCGGCTGCACGGCAGCAAGTCCTACCGGGTGCCGTGGGACTTCGGCGAGGAGGCGGTCGAGGTCACCCGGGACTTCACCCGGCTCAAGCACCGGCTGATGCCCTACCTCTTCCACGCCGCGGTCGAGGCCAAGGAGTCCGGTACGCCGGTGATGCGGGCCATGCTGCTGGAGTTCCCCGAGGACCCGGCCACCCACACGCTCGACCGTCAGTACATGCTCGGCGCCGATCTGCTGGTGGCGCCCGTGTTCAGCGAGGACGGCACGGTCGAGTACTACGTGCCGGAGGGCATCTGGACCGATGTGCTCACCGGGAAGCGGGTCAGCGGTCCCGGCTGGCGGCGCGAGCGGCACGGTTTCCGTACGCTGCCGCTGCTGGCCCGGCCGGGCTCGGTGATCCCGTTCGGCGCGGTGGACGACGGTCCCCGGTACGACTGGGCGGACGGCGTGACCCTGCATGTGTACCCGGGCGGGGCCGACGGCTCGGAGACCGTGACCACCGTCCCCGCACGCTCGGGGGCCCCGGCGGCGGTCTTCACGATCCGGCGCTCGGGCGGGGAGACGGTCGTCGAGACGGACAGCGACCTGGCGTGGAACGTCGTGGTCGTGGGGGCCGCCCCGGCCGACGACGCCCGGGCCCACCCGGCCGGAGCGCTGTACCAGGCCCCGCCCGGCACCCACCGCCTGGTCGTCCCGGCCGCCGGCGGGTGAGGCAGTCGCGGCCGTCCCCTCCGCGCGGCCCGGGCCGCGCGGAGGGGCCTCAGGGGGTGTCCCGTGCTCCCGAGGGGGAGCGGAGGTAGGAGTGGAGCTGACCGAGCAGCTCGGCGATGCCCTCCTTGTCGGCGCGGTAGCGGACCAGCTTGCCGCTCCGCGTGGACTGGAGCAGGCCTCCGCGGCGGAGGACGGCGAGGTGCTCGGACGTGGTCGACGGGCCGAGTCCGGCGCGCTCGGCGACTTCGCCGACGGTCAGCTCCTCTCCGTCGGCGAAGTGCGCGAAGAGCTTCTGCCGCGTGCTGCTGGCCAGTGCCTTGAGAAAGACCTGAAGGTCGTCGTCGGGCAGGACGGCCTCACGGTGTGCCGCCTCCTCCCCGCCGGGGGCCGCCGGGGGCTCGTCCACGGCTCGGTAGGGGCGGGGCACGCGGAGCGGGCGGTGCAGGTCGAACTCGGCCGGTGGGATGTCCAGGGCCGAGCAGGCCTCGCGGACGACGGCCCGCTCGCTGTCGTCGAAGTGGCCGTCGGCGCATCCGATGACAATGCCGATCTGGATGACGGCTCGCGCCTCCGCCGGTTTCCTCTTCGCCTTGCCGATCTCCTGGAGGGCGCTCACCTTGCCGAGGGTGAAGTCCGCCGTCAGCTGGTCGAGGTGATCCTCGAAGCGGCGATGCAGGGCGTCCGGGGGAAAGTGGTGGAGCACGTCATTGGTGGCGACGAGCTGGGCGACGCGTCGCCGCTCCGACGGGTCGATGGTGCCGTCCGCCGCCGCCACCAGGGCGCACATCGCCATACTCGCGTCCCGGAACGCCCCGCTCTGCAGCTCGTGCTTCTTCGCGGTGAGCTGAGCCTGCATCGTCTGGGCCGATTCCCTGAGGCGGTCCCACAGCGCCATCTGTTTCTCCTTGCCCCTACTGCCCGCCGTGTGAGGAGAAACAGAATCTACAGGTTTGTAGAGAGGTACCGGAAAATCAGCCGGGTTACCGCGTGGAAAGCGCGCTCAGGGAGTCGTGCCCGACGCGAGACTCTGTTACCGCGCGTCGTTCAGATGATTGACGCAGACGACCTTGGGCTGGGTCATCTCCTCGAAGGCGAAGCGCACGCCCTCGCGGCCCATGCTGCCGTACTTGAAGCCGCCGAAGGGCATGGCGTCGAACCGGTAGTCGGAGGAGTCGTTGATCATCACTCCTCCGGCCTCCAGGAGCCGGGCCGCGGACAGGGCGCGGTCCAGACGGGAGGTGAAGACCCCCGCGTGGAGGCTGTAGTCGATGGCGTTGGCCTGCTCGATGGCGTCGTCGAAGGACTCGAACGGCTGCAGCGCGACGACCGGGGCGAACGCCTCCTCCCGCCAGATCGCGCAGGTGGCCGGGACGTTCTCCAGGACGGTCGGCGTGTAGAGGGAGCCGTTGAGCTGGTTGCCGCACAGCAGCACCGCGCCCTCGGCCACCGCCTCGTCGACCTTCCGCTGGGTGGCCTGTGCGGCCTCGGGGGTGATCATGGGGCCGACGTCGGTGTGCTCGTCGGTCGGGTCGCCGACGCGGAGCAGTTTCGTGCGGGCGACGAAGGCGTCGCGGAATGTCTCGTAGACCTCACGGGCGATCAGGATCCGCTGGGTGCCGATGCAGTTCTGGCCCGCGGCCCAGAAGGCACCGGAGACACAGGATGCGACCGCCTCGTCCAGGTCCGCGTCGTCCATGACGATGACCGGGGCGTTGCCGCCCAGGTCCATGGCCAGTTTCTTCAGGCCGGCCGTGCGGGAGATGGCCTCGCCGGTGGCGAACCCGCCGGTGAAGGACACCATGCGCACCTCGGGGGCGCCGACGATCGCGGCGCCGATGTCGGCCCCGCCGTTCACGACCGTGACGACCTCCTCCGGCAGGCCGGCCTCGATGAGCGTGTCGACCAGGCGGAGCGCGGACAGCGGCGTGTGGGCGGAGGGTTTGAGGATCACCGCGTTGCCGCCGGCGATGGCCGGGCCGAGTTTGTGGGCGACCAGGTTGAGCGGGTCGTTGAACGGGGTGATGGCGGCGATGATGCCCAGGGGCTCGCGGGTGAACCAGCCCTGCCGCCTCTCGGAGCCCTCGTAGGCGTCGAAGGGGACGACCTCCCCGGCGTTGCGGCGTGCCTCCGCCGCCGACAGGGCGAGGGTGTTGGCCGCGCGGGCGGCCTCTTTGCGGGCCTGTGTGATCGTCTTGCCCGCCTCGCTGACGATCAGCTGGGCGAAGGACTCGGCGCGCCGCCGCACCAGGTGGGCGGCGCGCTCCAGGACACCGGCCCGGGTGGCGCGGGACAGCGCGGCCGAGGTGCGCCGCCCGCACCTGGCGCGCTGCAGGACGGTGTGGATGGCGGTGGCGTCGACGGTGCAGATCGAGGCGATGACCTCGCCGGTGTAGGGGTTGCGCACCGGTGCCATGTCGGCGCCGAGCTCGATGCCGGGGGTCACGAAGGTGTCAGCCACGGGGGGCCTCCTCAAGGACGCGGCGCACGGGGGCGGTGTCGTCGTGAGCGTGGTGGCGCTGGTGGATGGCGATGATGTCCGACAGCAGGGCGTAGGCCGTCTCCATCCGGCCGGCGCCGGGTCCGGACACCGTGACGGTGCCGAGCAGGTCGGTGTGGAAGGAGACCGCGTTGCCCGGGCCGGAGATCCCCGCGAGCGGGTGGTGGGCGGGCAGCGCGACGGGGGCGACCCGGGCGGTCACGGTGCCGTCCGCCTGGCGGGTGGCCGAGCCGACCAGCTTCCAGCGCAGCCCCTTCCCGAGGGCGTCCTGGGCGTCCCGTGGGGTGATCCTGGAGATGCCCTCGCAGACGACGTCCTCGCGGCGCAGATCGGCGCCCAGGACCTCGTTGGCCAGGATCACGGCCTTGAGCTGGACGTCGTGGCCCTCGATGTCGGCGGTGGGATCGGCTTCGGCGTATCCCAGCTCCTGGGCCTGCGCGATCGCCTCGGGCAGCTCGACGCCCTCCTCGAGGCGGCCCAGGACGTAGTTCGAGGTGCCGTTCATGATGCCCTGGACACCGGTGATCTCCAGCCCGCCGAACAGGCGCCGGGCGGTGCGCAGCACGGGGGTGCCGCTGAGCACCGAGCCCTCGAACTCGAAGCTGACGCCGTGCCGCTCGGCCAGCTTCCTGAGTTCCCGGCCGGCGACGGCGACCGGCCCCTTGTTGGTGGTGCACACGTGCTTCCCGGCCTCCAGCGCCCAGCGGACGTGGGAGAGGGCGGGCTCGCCGTCGCCGGGGTTGGTGAACGTGGCCTCCACGACGATGTCGGCCGGGACCTCGCGGATCACGCTCTCGTTGCGGGTGTCGGCGCTTCCGCCGGGCAGACCGGCGAAGCTCAGCTCCCCGGGTTCGGCCGCCAGCAGCGGGGCCAGGTCGATGCCGTCGGTGTCCACGAGGGAACCGGCCCGCAGATCGGTGATCGCGACGACCCGCAGGGCGAAGCCCAGCTCGTCGGCGAGGCGGTCCCCACGCTGGGATATGAGTTCGGCGAGCGCGCGGTTGACACCGCCGAATCCGATGAGGGCGAGGTCGTATCGGCCCATGTGATCGCTCCTTCGCAGCCGTACCGCGACCTTCACGGTGCGGCTGCTCAGAGCGTCGCTCCCCGGCCTGTCACCCGCGCCATGCCACAACGGCCACCGGGTATGCCGATGTGCACCGTCCCGGTGCCGATTCGCCCGCTGCCGGGTACGCGCCGCCCTCCCGCGGTACGAGGCGGTGGGCGGCGCCCGGATCAGTCCGAGCCCGGATCACTCGGCGGGGAGCTTGTGGACGGCGGTGTCGTCGGGGTTCAGCCGCCGTCCGTCCGCGGCCAGCACTTCCAGGGCGCGGAGGCGGTGTCCCTCCCGGCGGTCCACCAACTCGGAGTGGGGCTCGCCGGGGGAGAAGAGGTTCTGCTCGCCCCACTGCCGCAGGGCCACGATGACGGGGAAGAGCGCCTCGCCCTTCGGGGTCAGGACGTACTCGCGGTAGGCGCTGCCGTCCGAGGCGGGGACGGATTCGAGGACACCGCCGGCGACCAGGGTGCGCAGCCGCGCGGTGAGGATGTTCTTCGCCACGCCGAGGCTGCGCTGGAACTCCCCGAAGCGCCGGCTTCCGTCGAAGGCGTCCCGCACGATCAGCAGCGACCACCAGTCGCCGATCGCGT
This sequence comes from Streptomyces sparsogenes subsp. cuspidosporus, assembly GCF_039532705.1. Lineage (NCBI taxonomy): Bacteria > Bacillati > Actinomycetota > Actinomycetes > Kitasatosporales > Streptomycetaceae > Streptomyces > Streptomyces sparsogenes. Next base: position 400,206 of record NZ_BAAASD010000002.1, read on the forward strand.
CCACCGAGCGGGCGACGGGACATGCGCTGTGGTCGAAGCGTGTCCTGGCGACCATGGCGTCCTCACTCTCAGGCGTCACTCTCGGGCGTCCTCACCCCGCGATGGTTGCAACATGCTACCAAGGAAGTTACCGTCGCCACTGGTAGCAACATGAAACCAGATAGGGGAGTGCCGATGCCGGGCAGCAGTGAGGCCGGGACACGACGGACCGAGGCGCGAAGGGAGGAGGATCCCGCGTTCGTCCTGTCCCGGGGCGTCGTGGTGCTGTTCGCCGTCGCCTGCGGGGCCGCGGTGGCCAACGTCTACTTCTCCCAGCCGCTCCTGGTGACCATGGGCCACGACCTCGCCATGAGCCCGGCACTCATCGGCAGCGTGGTCACCCTCACGCACGTCGGATACGGGCTGGGGCTCTTCTTCCTCGTGCCGCTGGGCGACGTGGCCGACCGCCGGCGGCTCATCGTGGCCCAACTGCTGCTCCTCGTGGTGGCGCTGACCGTGGTGGCCACCGCCCCCACGGCGGCGGTCCTGCTCGCGGGCATGGCCGCGACGGGGCTCCTCGCGGTCGTCACCCAGACGCTCGTGGCCTTCGCGGCATCACTGGCCCCTCCCGCCGGGCGCGGACGCGTCGTCGGCCTGGTCACCAGCGGCGTGGTGATCGGCATCCTGCTCGCCCGCACCGCGTCCGGCGTCCTGGCCGACCTCGCGGGCTGGCGCTCCGTCTACCTCGCCTCGGCGTCCCTCACCGCGCTGCTCGCCCTGGTCCTGTACCGCGTGCTGCCGAGCCACCGGGAGGCCCCGCCGGCGACCCTGCGCTACGGACAACTCCTGCGCTCCACCCTCACCCTGTTCGCGCGCGAACCACTGCTGCGCCTCCGTGCCCTGTTCTGCCTGCTGGTCTTCGCCGCGTTCAGCACCCTGTGGAGCAGCGTCGCGCTGCCGCTCAGCGAGGCTCCGTACTTCCTGCCCCACAGCGCGATCGGGGCGCTGGGACTGGTCGGTGTCGCCGGCGCCCTGGCCGCGACCGTGGCCGGCCGCCTGAACGACCGCGGACTCTCCCGACGGACCACCGGCATCGCCCTGGCGCTGCTCACCGCCTCATGGCTGCCCCTGGCCTTCACCCGCCACTCGCTGTGGGCCCTGTTCGCCGGGGTGATCCTCCTCGACCTCGCCGTGCAGGCGGTCCACGTCACCAACCAGACCCTCATCTACGCCCTGCACCCGGACGCGGGCAGCCGGCTGATCGGCGGATACATGGTCTTCTACTCGATCGGCAGCGCCACCGGCGCCATCGCCGCCACCTCCCTCTACACGGCGGCGGGCTGGGGCGCCGTGTGCGCGCTGGGCGCCGGGTTCAGCGGCCTCGGGCTCGCCCTGTGGGCGTTCACCCGGGACGGCACCCCGGATCCGGGACCGGGGATCACGGGGTCTGCCTGACGAAGACGCAGAAGGGATGGCCGTCGGGGTCGCGGTACACGCGGAAAGCCTCGTCGTCGTCAGGGTCGGGCCGCTCCCGGTCGGCCAGCAAAGTGCCCCCCAGGGCGAGGACGCGGTCGTGCTGTCTCCTCAGCTCCTACCAGCCGGATACCGCTCTCCTGATCAGTCACAGGAACCAGGCTGCCCCGTCACGGCCTCATCATGACCGCGTCCGCCCGGCGCGCGTACGGTGGCGCTCTCCATGTCCGTGCCCCGGCGCGGCCCCCTCGGACGCCGAGGCCCTCCGGGGCACGATCACCGGGATGTACGCGGCCTGCCTGGCTCTCAGATGCCGGCCCTGGTGACGATCTGCCAGGCGAAGCCGGCGATCCCGGCCTGGAGTCGTGATTCCACGCCTAATTTGGCCAGGATCTGCGCCACATGGGCCTTGGCGGTGCGCTCGGTAATGGCCAGCTGGGTCGCGATGGTGCGGTTCGAGGCCCCCTTGCCCAGCAGTTGGAAGACGTCGAGTTCGCGCTCGGACAGCAGGGGCACGCGTGCCATGGCCGTGCCCCAGACTTCGTCCACCGAATTCATCACGGTATCTCAGAGCTCCTTGGGTCGTTCCGTGGGCTGTGCCGCAGGCGCGGCCTCGACATATGGGTCGGCCCCGTCCGCGTCCAAAAACAGCCGCCACCGCTTGGGAAATGGGCGGATGGACGCGCAGTTCGTGCCAAGGAATAACAAAGGAAAGCACCGGGTCGTCATTCTTTCCGGACGCTCCCGGAAATGACGGCGGGTGAGGATTCCGGAGCCTCGCCGAGGGTCTGTGCGGAAGCGCTCCGGATCGAAATGGCGTCAACCCCGCTCGCGGCGGAGAAGGATCAGCCGTGGAGCATGTCCTCCGCCCGGCACCCCATGGACTGGGCGTGCCGCACGTCGGTCAGAGAAAAGGATGCGACGCTCTCGTTCACGATACCCCCCCGAATATCTCGACAGAACGAACATCCGAACGAAGGCCGACTGGCGTGCGCGTGAACCGGACTGACTTTCGAAGCCAGTCACTGCGGGCAACGCTACTGGACTCATTCTGGGGCGAGCAACGGCGGGTCCAATATTTGAGATGGTTTGACCCAAACTTGCCAAAGGGGGCCGAATGCCTTGCGCGGTGTTTACGGAATGCGGAGGGGAAACGGAGTGGCCGGCCGCGTCACGGCACGCCGGCGAGCCGGAGCAGCGCCGCGGTGCCCGCCGCCGCGAGCACGACCACCAGGAACGGCGCCTTGCGCCAGGCGAGCACTCCGCCGACCAGGACGCCGACCGGCCGGGCGGGGCCGACGAAGTCGTCCCCCTCGGTGAGCGCGGCGATGGCGGTGAGCGCGGCGAGCAGCACCACCGCCGAGGCCTCCAGCAGCTTCTCGGCCCGCGCCGGGAAGGTGATCTTGGCCCGCAGGAACGGCCCAGAGAGGCGGAGCAGAAAGGTCCCGACCGCCAGGGCGAACATCGCCGCCAGCGTCGGCAGCATCGGCACGGCGTCGCTCACCGCGCGGCTCCTTCCGCCGCCTTCGCGGTGAACAGCGGGAGCGCGGCCAGGGCGGCCAGTACCGGCAGCCCGGTCGGCAGGAACGTGGTGGCGGCCAGCGCCAGCGCGATGCCGGCCAGCGCGGTCCGCCGCACCGCCCGGTCCTTCAGGGCGGGCAGGATCAGCGCCAGGATCACCGCGGGGAACATGGCGTCGAGCCCGAGGGTCGCGGTGTCCTCCACGACGCTGCCGAGCAGCGCGCCCAGCGCGGCGCCCACCGGCCAGCAGAGCAGGATGCCCAGGCCGCAGGTCCAGTACGCGGCCCGCTTGCTCGACAGCTCGTCCTGGGCGATGGCGAAGACGACGGTCTCGTCGTTCATCAGATGGGTGCCGAGCATTCTGCGCCACCCCCGTCCGAGCACATCGGGCACCGCCAGGCCGAACGGCAGATGGCGGGCGTTCACCAGGAGGCCGGCCAGCAGGGCGGCGATCGGGCTGCCCCCGGCCGCGATGATCCCGATGAACAGGAACTCGGAGGACGCGGCCAGGACGAGCGCCCCCATCAGGACCGGGAACCACCAGGCGAAGCCCGAGGTGACCGCCACGGCGCCGTACGACAGGCCGATGACGCCGACGGCCAGGCAGACGAGCGCGATGTCGCGCAGCAGCCCCCCGTCCAGAGTTCTCCATAACGAACGCATGGAGTTTATGCTGAACGCATCAGCGAATGTTCGTCAAGCCGAACGATCGACCATTGGAGCGAACGACCCGTGTCCGACGCCGACCCCGCGCTCAAACCTCCGCTCGAACTGATCGCCGCGTCCCTGCGGGCGGAGCGTGCCCGAGCGGGCCTCTCCCTCACCGAGGTCGCCCGCCGGGCCGGGCTCGCCAAGTCCACGCTCTCCCAGCTGGAGTCCGGCACCGGAAACCCCAGCCTGGAGACGCTGTGGGCGCTCTGCGTGGCCCTGGAGATCCCCTTCTCCCGGCTGCTGGCCGTCTCCCGGCCGCAGGTCCAGGTGATCCGGGCGGGGGAGGGGCCGGCCATCGGATCCGCCCAGAGCGACTACCGGGCCACCCTCCTTGCCGCCTCCCCGCCCCGGGCCCGGCGGGACGTCTACAGCATCGCCGCCGAGCCCGGCCCGCAGCGCTCCTCGGCGCCCCACCTGCCGGGAGTCGTGGAGCACGTCGTGATCAGCGCGGGCCGGGCCCTGGTGGGAACCGCCGACGAGCCCGTCGAACTCCACCCGGGCGACTACATCTGCTATCCGGCCGATGTGCCGCACGTCTTCCACGCGCAGGAGCCCGGCACCCGCGCGGTGCTGGTCTCGGAGCACCCCTGAGCACCCGTGGCCGCGGCGCCCGTCGGCCTCAGTGCCCCATGCCCAGGCCGCCGTCCACCGGCAGGACGGCCCCGGTGATGTAGGCGGCGTCCTCGGAGGCGAGGAACCGCACCGCCGCCGCCACCTCCTCCGCCCGCGCGCCGCGCCCCAGGGGCACCTTGCCCAGCAGGGCGGCCCGCTGCTTGTCGTTCAGCGCCCTGGTCATGTCCGTCTCGACGAACCCCGGCGCCACCACGTTGCAGGTGACGCCCCGTGAGCCGAGCTCGCGCGCCACGGACCGGGCGAAGCCGATCAGACCGGCCTTCGAGGCCGCGTAGTTGGTCTGCCCGGCCGCGCCGAGCAGACCGACCACCGAGGAGATCAGCACGATCCGCCCCCGCCGCGCCTCGACCATCTCCTCGGCGGCCCGCTTCGCCACCCGGAAGGCCCCCATGACATTGGTGTCCAGCACATCCGAGAAGTCCTTCTCGGCCATCCTCAGCAGCAGCTGGTCCCGGGTGATCCCGGCGTTCGCCACCAGCACCTCCACCGGCCCGTGCGCCGCCTCCACCTCCTTGTACGCCCGGTCGACCTGCCCGGCGTCGGTGACATCGCAGCGGACGGCGAGACAGCCGAGCCCGGTGGCGGCCTCCGGCGGGCCCGTCCGGTAGGTCAGCGCCACCCTGTCGCCCGCCTCCGCGAAGGCGCGGGCGACCGCGAGGCCGATGCCCCGGTTCCCTCCCGTCACGAGGACCGAACGGCTCACGATGCTCACCACACCCCTTCTCGACGGTTCACGATGGGTACGCACCGGGCAGCCCCGGACCCGGCAGCCCCGGGCCCGGCAGCCCCGGACCCGACAAACCCGGATTCGGCGGGCCCGGACCCGGCGCCGGGCCGGTCAGGCGATCTTGTGGACCCAGCCGAAGGGGTCCGGCCGCGCGCCGAGCTGAATGTCCGTCAACTCCGTTCGCAGCCGCGAGGTGACCGGGCCGGGCGCCCCGCCGCCGATCGTCCAGTCGCCGTCCGCGCTCCTGACGAAGCCGACCGGCGTGACCATCGACGAGGTGCCGCAGGAGAACACCTCGGTGAGCGCCCCCGACTCGGCGTCGGCGCGCCACTGCTCCACGCTGACCCTCCCTTCCTCGGCCCGGTAGCCGAGCTCGGCCGCCAGCGCCAGCACCGAGTCCCGGGTGACGCCGGCCAGCAGGGTCCCCGACAGCTCCGGGGTGACCAGCCGGTTGCCGTAGACGAAGAACAGGTTGCTGGTGCCCATCTCGTCCACCCAGCGGTGCTCCACGCAGTCCAGCCACACCACCTGGTCGCAGCCCTTCTCCCGGGCCTGCGCCTGGGCCACCAGGGTGCCCGCGTAGTTGCCGCCGCACTTGGCCTCGCCGGTGCCCCCGGGAGCCGCCCGGGTGTAGTCCCGCGAGAGCCACACCGTGAGCGGTTTCGCCCCGGCCTTGAAGTAGGCGGCCGCCGGTGAGGCGATCACCATGAACCGGTAGGCGGTGGAGGGCCCGTAGAAGCCGATGGTGTGCTGGGTGGCGATCATGAACGGGCGCAGGTACAGGCTGTGGCCCGGGCGGTCCGGAACCCAGTCCCGGTCGGCGGTGACCAGCAGCTCCAGGGCCTCCACGAAGGTCTCCTCGGGGAGCTGTGGCATCGCCATCCGCGCACAGGAGCGGTTGAGCCGGGCCGCGTTGGCGTACGGGCGGAAGGTCACCACCGAGCCGTCGGGGCGCCGGTAGGCCTTCATGCCCTCGAACACCTCCTGGCCGTAGTGGAAGACCTGGGCCGACGGGTCGAGCACCAGCGGCCCGTACGGATGCAGCCGGGCGTCGTGCCAGCCCCGCTCCCGGTCCCAGTCGATGCTGATCATGTGGTCGGTGAACACCTCGCCGAAGGCGGGCGCCTCCAGCAGCGCCGCCCGCTCGGCGGCGGGCCGCGGGACGGCCGGCTCGGTGGTGAAGGTGATGGTCATGGGCGCTCCAGGGCAGGGGACACCGGACTTGAGGGTCACAGGGGGGTGTTGGCGTGCTTGCGGGACGGCTGCTCGGCGTGCTTGGTCCGCAGCATGCGGAAGGCGCGCGCCAGCACCGCCCGGGTCTCGGCGGGGTCGATCACATCGTCGACCAGCCCGCGCTCGGCCGCGTAGTAGGGGTGCATCAGCTCCGACCGGTAGTCCTTGACCACCCGGGTCCGCACGGCTTCCGGATCGGCCGCCTCCGCGATCTGCTTGCGGAAGATGACGTTCGCGGCGCCCTCGGCGCCCATCACCGCGATCTCGTTGGTCGGCCAGGCGTAGGACAGATCGGCGCCGATCGAGCGGGAGTCCATCACGATGTACGCGCCGCCGTAGGCCTTGCGCAGGATCAGCTGCACCCGCGGGACGGTGGCCTCGCAGTACGCGTAGAGCAGCTTCGCCCCGTGCCGGATCACCCCGCCGTGCTCCTGGTCCACCCCGGGCAGGAAACCCGGCACGTCCACCAGGGACAGCAGCGGAACGCTGAAGGCGTCACACAGCCGCACGAAGCGGGCGGCCTTCTCGCTGGCCCGGATGTCCAGCACCCCCGCCAGGGCGATCGGCTGGTTGGCGACGATGCCGATCACCTGGCCGCCGAGCCGGGCCAGACCGCACAGGATGTTGGGCGCCCACCGCTCATGGACCTCCAGGAAGTCGCCGTGGTCCACGATCTCCTCGATCACCCGGCGCATGTCGTACGGCAGCCTGCCCTCCGCCGGGACCAGGTCGGACAGCGCCTCGGTGCGCCGGTCGGCCGGGTCCGTGCTCCGGGCGAAGGGCGGGTTCTGCTGGTTGTTGGACGGCAGCAGGGACAGCAGGTAACGGACCTCGCTGAGACAGGTCCACTCGTCGTCGTACACGAAGTGGGACACGCCCGACAGCTCGGCGTGCATGTCGGCGCCGCCGAGCCGCTCCTGGGTGACGTCCTCGCCGGTGACGGCCTTCACCACGTCCGGGCCGGTGATGAACATCTGCGAGGTGCCGCGCACCATGAACACGAAGTCGGTCAGCGCGGGGGAGTACGCCGCGCCGCCCGCGCACGGCCCCAGGATGACCGAGATCTGCGGGATCACCCCGGAGGCCCGCACATTGCGCCGGAAGATCCCTCCGTAGCCGGCCAGGGCCGAGACGCCCTCCTGGATCCGGGCCCCGGCCCCGTCGTTGAGCGCCACCAGTGGCGCGCCGGCCGCGAGGGCCATGTCCATGATCTTGTGGATCTTCTCGGCGTGCGCCTCCCCGAGCGCCCCGCCGAAGATCCGGAAATCGTGCGCGTAGACGAACACGGTGCGGCCCTCGACCGTGCCCCAGCCCGTGATCACACCGTCCGTGTGCGGCTTGCGCTCCTCGATCCCGAAGCCGACGGCCCGGTGCCGGCGCAACTGCTCCACCTCGGCGAACGACCCGGCGTCCAGCAGCAGGTCGATGCGCTCACGGGCGGTCAGCTTGCCCTTCGCGTGCTGTGTGCGAGTCGCGCGCTCGCCCGGACCGTGGCGGGCCAGCTCCTTGGTCGCGTGCAGTTCGGACACCCGTGCCCGGGTGTCGCCCCCGATGAGTTCCGGCTGGACGGTCATCCGCTCCCGCTCTCCTTCCTGTCACCCCCGGGCCTGTGCCCAGGCCGCCGCGCGGCAGCGCTGCCGCTGCGCCCCCAGCCCCGCCACCTCCGCCTCCACCACGTCACCGGCCCGCAGATACGGCTGGTCGGGGCGGCCCAGCGCGACCCCGCCCGGCGTCCCGGTCAGCACCACGTCACCGGGGTGCAGCACCATGAACCGGCTCAGGTACCAGACCAGATGCGCCACGTCGAACACCATGTCCGCGGTCGACCCGTCCTGCATCAGCCGGCCGTTGACCCGGCAGGTCAGCCGCAGCCGCTGCGGGTCGCCGGCCTCGTCCGGAGTGACCAGGTACGGACCCAGCGGACCGAACGACTCGAACGACTTGCCCTTCACCCACTGGCCGCCGCGCTCCAGCAGCCAGCTCCGCTCGGACACGTCGTTGCCCGTGGCGAAGCCCGCGACATGGGCGAGCGCGGCGGAGCGGTCCGGCAGATACCGGGCGCGCCGCCCGATCACCACCGCCAGCTCCACCTCCCAGTCGGTCTTCTCCCCGCCCGGCGGCAGCAGCAGGTCGTCGTGCGGGCCGACCAGGGTGGACGGCGCCTTGCTCGAGACGATCGGCTCGTCCGGCAGCGCCAGGCCCGCCTCGGCCGCGTGCATGCGGTAGTTGAGCCCGATCGACAGCAGGTGCCCGCCGGGACGCACGGGCGGCCCGACGCGCTCGGCGGCCGGGTCGACCGCCGGCAGCCCGGCGGCCTCCCGCCCCAGCCGTGCGCCCAGCTCCCGCAGCGCGTCCGGGTCCAGGGCCGCGCCCGTCCAGTCGGGCACCCACGCCGACAGGTCCCGCACCACCCCGCCGGGGCCCACCGCGCAGGGCCGCTCCTCGCCCGGCGCACCGATCCGCAGCAGCCGCATATCAGCCGACCGCCCGGGTGTCCTCGAGGTACTTCTCGAAGAAACGGGCCTCGTCGTCGGTCAGCCGCCGGGGCCGGCCCGCCCGGTAGTCGAACGGCGCCATCGTGGTCGAGGCGGTGGCGTACACGGTGTCGCCGTCCTTGACCGCGTAGTCGATGGTCACCGTCGCCGACTGGAGGTCGGAGACCCACATCTCGATCTCGACCGGCTCGTGCCGGTGCACCAGCTGCCGCCGGTAGCGGATCGTGTGCCCCACCACCACCGAGCCGTCCCGGAAGAAGGCGTCCCCCTCGGTCGGCGCCATCCGGAAGACGAAGTCGACCCGGGCCTCCTCCAGATAGCGCAGGAACGACACGTTGTTGACGATCCCGTAGGCGTCCATGTCCGACCAGCGGATCGGGCAGAAGTAGCTGTGCCGCGCCACCCCTCAGCCCCCCTCGGCGGGCCGGGCGGCGGCCGGGCCGAAGGCGCCGGTCCGCCGCTGGAACGCGGCCACGTAGTCGTCCGCCGCGATCGGCGCCCGCAGCAGCTCGGGCGACAGGTTGAACCCGCCGATCAGCGTCTCGGCGTACGGCCGGATCTCCGCGCACAGCGCGTCGGCCTCCAGCGGCAGCCGCTCCACCTGCTCGGCCGTCAGCGCCCCGCGCGCCAGGAGCCAGTCGGCGGCCCGCCGCACCTCGGTCAGCCCGTACAGGGCCGCCAGCAGGCCCAGCGCCGCCCGCGCGGTCTCGTCCCGCGCCGCGTCCACCGCCGCCGTGAAGCACTCCAGCGCGATCCGCACCCCGCGCGCCCGGGCCATCTCCAGACCGGAGTTGATGGTCCCGTTCCACGCCTCGAAGTACGTCCGGTCCCCGGAGTCGTCCGCCATGGCCGCCCGGGCCGCCCGGAGCAGCTCCCGCTCCCGGTGGCGCAGCGCCGCCCCCAGGAACGCCGGGTCCCGCAGGCTCCGGCCCCGCGGGTCGGGGGCGGTGCCCGGCTCCGCGCCGTCCTCCGTCCCGTCGCCGCCCCGCGCGATGATCTGCCCCGCCGTGGTGGCCAGCAGCACCTGGTTGTCGCCCTCCGCGGTGACCAGGCCCTGCAACAGCGAGCCGTAGTCCGCGATCCGGTTGACGCTGAAGATGCCCTGCGCGCCGCAGCGCTCCCGGCAGGTGGCGACCACCTCGGTCATCTCCCAGGTGGACAGCGCCTTGGTGATCGACACCAGGTCGCCCAGCCCGGCCGGCACCGCATCCCGCGGCGCGCTGGTGAACTCCCGCTTGGCGTGGTTGAGCAGCAGCGTCATCGCGTACGTCTTGGACAGCGCGGTGAACAGCGCGAGCTGGTGGCTGCGGTACTCGATGACCGGCAGGTCGTTGCGGCCCGGCGCGTTGGTGAGCCGCCGCGCCGCGTACCGCAGGGCGATGTACACGGCGGCCCGGCCCGCGCCCGTGGCCGCGCTGGAGACGCACAGCCGACCGGGCAGGATCCGGCTCATCGCGCGCAGGAACCGCTTCCGCTGGTTGCCGGCGGCCGGGCGGAACACACCGTTCTCGTCGAAGCCGCCCATGTCGCCGTGGAGCAGGTTGCGGCGCGGGACCCGCACATGGTCGAACCAGGTGAGGCCGTTGTCCAGGCCCTGCACCGGCTTCTCCGGGCAGGGCGCCGCGTGCACCCCCGGACGCAGCCCGTCCCGGTCGCTGATCCGGACCAGGAACGGGAACACCCCGTGGTCCCTGCCGTCCGCCTTCAGCCGGGCCATCACCACGGCCAGCTTCGGGATGTCCTGGAACCCGCTGTACGACATGTACTTCTGCGCGAGCGCGTCGGGGGTGTTCAGGACGAACGTCCCGGTCCCGGCGTCGTACACGGCCTCGGTGCGCAGCGCGGCCACGTTGTTGCCGTAGCCCAGCTCGGTGGCCATGTACGGGCTGAACGAGTCCAGCCGGTCCAACTCGTCGAACAGGTCCTTCAGATCGTCCCGGGCCCCGTGTTCCACGACCGTGCCGAAGGCCAGGTTGTAGTGCACCATCAGCAGCGAGAACGTGGACACGTCCACCAGCGACGGCCACTCGGCCAGCGCGAACAGCCGCCACGGGTCCGCCAGGATCTCCCGTGGCCGCTCCAGGCCGGCGTGCACGGCCCGCGACCGCTCGTAGGCCAGCCTCCCGGCCTCGGCCATGGTCAGCCCCTCGCGGGGGTCGAACACCGGGTCCAGCAGCAGCTCGTGGAGGTCCTGGTGGGTCTGCTCGTACCTGCCGTCGAAGAGCAACCGGGACAGGTCGGCCGAGACCGACGGGGTCATCTGTGGGTCCTTTCCTGCGGTTCGGTTCGTGAGGACCGGCGGAAGGGGGCGGGCCACCACGGTCAGGCGGCCGCGATCAGCAACGCGGCGTTCTGGCCGCCGAAGCCGAAGGAATTGCTCAGGGCCACCTCCACGCGGCCGCCTCGGGCCGCGCCGTGCACGACGTCCACCTCCACCCTCGGGTCGACCTCGGTGGTGCTCGCCGTCGGCGGGATCACCCCGTGGTGCAACGTGAGGGCGGCGAACGCGGCCTCGATGGACCCGGCCGCGCCGAGCGGATGTCCGGTGACCCCTTTGGTGGAGCTGACCCGCACGTCCGGCCCGGCCACCCGGTGGATCACCCCCGCCTCGACGACGTCGCCCTGCGGTGTGGAGGTGCCGTGGGCGTTGACGTACCCGATGTCCCGGCCGGTCAGCCCGGCGTCCCTGAGAGCCGCCCGCACGGCCAGCTCGGCACCCTTGCCCTCGGGGTGAGGGGAGGTGACGTGGTGCGCGTCCGCGGAGGCGCCGTACCCGACCACCCGGGCCACCGGCCGCACGCCCCGGGCCCGCGCGCCTTCCTCGGACTCCAGGACGACGACCCCGGCGCCCTCGCCGAGCACGAAACCGTCGCGGCCCGTGTCGAACGGGCGGGACGCGGTCCCAGGGTCATCCAGCCGCCGCGACAGCGCCCGCATCCTGGCGAACGAGGACAGGTACAGCGGAGTGATCGGCGCCTCCGCGCCGCCGGCCACCACCACATCGGCCACCCCCGACCGGAGCAGCTCCCGGCCCAGGCCGATCGCGCTGGCGCCGGCGGCACACGCCGTGCACGGCGCCAGGCAGGGCCCATGGGCGCCGATGTCGATCGCCACCTGGCCCGCCGCCATGTTCAGCAGCCCCATCGGCAGGGTCATCGCGGACACCTCCGACGGCCCCTCCTCGAGCAGCACCCGGTGCTGCTCCTCCAGCGTCGTGGTGCCGCCCGCGCCCGAGCCGAGGATCACGGCCACCCGGGAGCTGTCCGCCCACCCGCCGGGGGCGAGCCCGGCCTGGGCCAGGGCCTCGCGCGCGGCGACGAGGGCGAACTGGGCGTAGCGGTCCCACTGCCAGGCGCCGCGCAACCCCAGACCGGCCGGATCGAAGTCGGGCACCCGGCAGGCCATGGTGACCGGCAGGCCGTCCAGGTCGGCGTGGCACGCCGCCGTCGGCCTCCCCTCGACCACCCGGTCCCAGTTCTCCTTGACCCCGATACCGGCGGGCGTGACCAGCCCGATCCCGGTGATGGCGGCGGCGAAGCCGGTCATCAGACCGCGGCGCCCTTCTGCTCGGCCAGGGCGATGATGTCCCCGACGACGGCGATCTCGGCCAGCTCCTCGTCGGTGATCACGATGCCCAGGCGTTTCTTCAGCGCGGTGGCCAGCTCGATCTGCGACAGCGAGTCGAGCCCCAGGTCGTCGAAGGTGGCGTCGGGCACCACCGTCGCGGGGTCGAGATCGAAACGGGCGACGAAGACCTCGACGACGGAGTCGTGCACGGAACTCATGGCGTTTCCTCCCGGAACAGGTGAGGCAGGGCAGGACAGGTGAGGCAGGGCAGGACAGGTGAGGCAGGGGGAACAGGTGCGGCAGGGGGAACAGCTGGAACACGCGAAGGACATGGCTCAGTGGACGTGGCTCAGTGGACGGGTTCGGCCTCGACGTCCGGCCACCGCAGCGTGGTCGAGCCCCAGGAGAGGCCGGCCCCGAAGGCGGACAGCAGCACCCGCTGGCCCGGCGCGAGGAGGCCGCGGGCGGCGTAGTCGTTCAGCAGCAGCGGCACCGACGCCGCCAGGGCGTTGCCCACCCGGTCGATGTTCACCGCGACCCGCTCCTCGGGCAGCTCCAGCTCCTCGGCGACCGCCCGCACGATGCGGATGTTGGCCTGGTGGCCGACGAACCAGTCGACGTCCGCCACCGACCAGTCCACGCGCTTGAGGACCGTCTGCGCCGACTGCGTCATCCGCGCGACGGCCTGGGTGTACAGCGGACGGCCCTCCATCCGCAGATACCAGTCCGCGGTCGTCACCGTGTCGTGTCCGAGCCCGCCGTCCGCGGAGCGCTGCCGCGAGCCGCCGGCCGGGATGGCCAGCAGGTCGGCCAGCGCGCCGTCGCTGCCCAGGTCGAACGGGCCCAGCGCGCCCGGCTCTTCCGGCTCGCCTCGGCGCAGCACCACCGCGCCCGCCCCGTCGCCGAAGATCGGCGCGGTGGTCCGGTCCCGCTGGTTCACCAGCGTGGTGAACGCCTCCGAGCCGATGAGCAGGACGGTGTCGGCGGTGCCGGAGTCGATCAGGCCGGAGGCGGTGGCGAGCCCGTACAGGAACCCGCTGCACGCCGAGGTCAGGTCGAAGGCGGCCACCGTGCCGAGGCCCAGCCGGGCCGCCACCTCCGGCGCCACCGCCGGGCACAGCCGCTCGGGCGAGGTGGTCGCCACGACCACCGCGTCCACCCCGGTCACCCCCGCCGAACGCAGGGCCCGGGCGCCGGCCGCCACGGCCAGGCCCCCGGTCGACAGCCCGTCGGCCACGACCCGTCGCTCCCGGATCCCGGTCCGGGTGCGGATCCACTCGTCCGTGGTGTCCAATGTGCGCGAGAGGTCGTCGTTCGTGACCACCCTGGGTGGGAGAAAGCCCCCGATTCCCGCGAGCACCGCCGTCATCGACTCACCCTCCTGATCGCCGCCTCTCACGGCCTGGCGTGGCGTTGGACCAGGCTTGCCGACGCCTCGTCAGGGGGTCAATTGGCCCTTGGTACACCCGGCGCGGCGGTGTACCAAGGGCCAATTGCCCCGCTTGCGGCCCGGTGCGAATCTCGCCGACATGACCACGACACCTTGTGATCTCGCGGGGCTCCTCCCGGCCGACCGGCTGATCACCGACCCGGCCCGGCTGGCCTCCTTCGCCCACGACGAGGCCGCCGGCGCGCCGTACGCCCTCCCGGCGGCCGTGGTGCGGCCGCGTGACACCGGCGAGGTCGCGGCCGTCGTGGCGTACTGCGCCGAACGCGGGGTGCCCGTGGTCGCCCGCGGGGCCGGCACCGGCCTGTCCGGTGGCGCCAACGCCGTGGAGGGCTGCGTGGTCGTCTCCTTCGCCGCGATGGACCGCGTCCTGAGCATCGACCCGGACGAGCGCCTGGCCGTGGTGCAGCCCGGCGTCGTCAACGACCACCTGCGGGCCGCCTGCGCGGCCAAGGGTCTGTGGTATCCGCCCGACCCGGCCAGCGCCCCGTGGTCCACCATCGGGGGCAACGTCGCCACCAACGCGGGCGGGGTGTGCTGCGTGAAGTACGGCGTGACCCGTGACTACGTGCTCGGCCTCGAGGCGGTCACCGGCCGCGGCGAGGTGGTCCGGCTCGGCCGGCGAACCGCCAAGAGCTCGGCCGGCTTCGAACTGGCCGGCCTGCTGGTGGGTTCCGAGGGCACGCTGGGTCTGGTCACCGAGATCACCCTGCGGCTGCGCGGCGAGCGCGCCCAGGAGCACACCGTCGTCGGCTACTTCGACGACCTGCCGAGCGCCGGACGGGCCGTCGCCCACGTGGTGGCCTCCGGCGTCGTCCCCAGCGCCCTCGAACTCGTCGACCGCTACTGTCTGCGCGCCGTCGACGAGTGGAAGAACATGGGCCTCACCGACGGCGGCGACGTGCTGCTGCTGGCCCGCTGCGACGCCCCCGGAGCGGCCGGCCTCCAGGAGGCCGACACGGTCCTGGCCTGCTTCGAGGCCGCGGGCGCCACCTGGAGCGCCCGGTCCGCCGACCCGGCCGAGGCGGACGCCCTGTTCGCCGCCCGCCGGCTGGTCTACCCCGCGCTGGAACGCCTGGGCATGGTGCTCAGCGAGGACATCTGCGTCCCCCGCACCCTCGTCCCCGAGATGCTCGCCCGCCTGGAGCGCACCGCCGAGAGCAACGGCGTACGCATCGCGAGCCTCGCCCACGCCGGGGACGGCAACCTGCACCCGATGCTGGTCGTGCCGCGTGGCGACGAGCGGCAACTGGCCCGGGGCCGCGAGGTGTTCGAGGAGGTCGTCGACCAGGCGATCGCCCTGGGCGGCACGGTCACCGGCGAGCACGGGGTGGGCCTGCTGAAGATGCGCGGCCTGGCCAGGGAGCTCAGCCCGGCCGTGGTGGACCTGCACCGCGGCATCAAGCGGGTGTGGGATCCGGCGGGCATCCTCAACCCGGGGAAGGTCTTCACCGCCTGACGCCCGCCGGGCGGGTGCCCGCCTCGGCGCGCGCACCCGGCAGGCGGCCGGCTAGGGCCCGTCTTCAAAGGGGGCGCCCTGCTCGCGACGCCTGGCACGGCACCTCGCTGCGTTGTCGCAACGCCCGAGTACGCCCAGTACGAGGGCGATGCTCCGCCTTGCGATGCACCGCACCAGACGCCGCTCGCGGCCGGACGCCCCCTTTGAAGACGGACCCTAACACCGGATGGCCGTGTGGTTCTTCTGGAAGGCGTCCACGCGCAGGTCCCGGGTGCGGGACAGATGGCGGATCATCGTCGTGCGGGCCGTTTCCGCGTCACCCCGGCGGATGGCGTCGAGGATCAGCACGTGTTCCTCCTGGCCGGCGCGGAGGGCCTGGTCCAGGTCGTCGACCTGCGTCATCTGCGGATTGTAGATCTGCTGGAGCACGCCGAGCCCGTCGAGCAGCCGGGACATCGTGCCGTTGTGTGCCGCGGCTCGCAGGGCCCGGTGCCACTCGGCGTTGAGCTCGGCGTGTTTCTCCTGGTCCGCGCAGTGTCCGGCCTCGGCGGTGATGCGCTCCAGGGACATCAGATCGCGGCGGGACGCCTGTTCCGCGGCCGCCGCGGCGCAGGCGGACTCGAGGATGATCCGGACGTCGTAGATCTCGCGGATCTCCTCCGGTGTCCGCGTCTTGACGACGTAGCCGCGTATCTCGCGGTTGATCAGCTCCTCCTGGGCCAGGCGGGCGAGCGCTTCCCGTACGGGGGTGCGGGAGACGCCGAGCTTCTTCGCCAGGACGGTCTCCAGGAGGACGGTCCCGGGCGGCAGTTCGCCACCGATGATCATGGCGCGGATGGATTCGTACTGCGCGGCGGCGGAGTCGTAGACGCTCATGTGAAGGTCACCGGTCCACGGGGGGTGTCCACGGTGAAGGAGAGCCTCAGCGGGCCGGTGTCCAGCGGCAGGGCGGTGCCGAGGGCCAGGACGAGGGCGCGGACCCCGTCCGGGTCCGGGGTGCGGGCGGACAGGTCCAGCAGGGGGGTCCGCGGGAGGGCGGCCTCGGTGGGGTGGGCCGATCCGGTCCAGTCGATGAGGAACGGCACCAGGCCGGAGGGGTGCGCGGTGTCGGCGGACGTCAGGCGCCACGTCAGCAGGGTGCCGTCCGGACGGCGGCGGCTCATCGGGGACACCGGCCCCGGGTCGTAGCCCACCGCGTGGGCGTCGGCCACCGCCTTGTCCAGGTCGGGCGGGCTGATGGCCCAGGTCACCGTCCTGGGGCCGGTCAGCCGGTCGATGCCGAAGGGGCGGGGCCGTGGCGGCTCGGGCTGGTCCGCGTCCGGGCCGATGATCTCCAGATAGCCGGAACCGCCCAGTGACACCAGGTAGTTGCGGGTGCCCCGGTCCGGGTGGGCGCCACCGGGGACCGGGTGCACGCCGGTGCGCCGGGCGAAGTCGGCGACCGTGGCCTCGAGATCGGGCGTGGCGAGGACGATGTGGTCGAGGAGCGCGGGATGGGCGTTCATCCCGGCGAGACTACGTACACGCGTGTATACGTTCAAGCCTTGACGTGGGCGAACGCGCCCGGCTACGGTCGGAGCCCAGTCGAGTCCGAGGTCTGATGGGAGGGAGCAGCCGTGAAGTCCGTTGTGTACGGCGCCCCCGTCCGCCTCGTCGGCTTCGCCCGCGCCCTGCGTCGCCACATCGATCTGCTGCGGGTCTCCGGCACGCTCTGTCGCGCCTGACCTCGATCGGGTCCGCCCCCGCGAGGGGCCGGTAGCGTCCCGCCACCGTCCGCGGCACTGTCCCGCGTTCGCGGGGTTCTGACCCGCCATATGGCGTTTTCCGCCCTTTCTTCTCATCTTCCCCCGGCTGCCGCCGTGTGCGTCCGCGCGCTCGGGCGGCCGGCTCGCGATGCCATGTCCTCACCAGGAGTACGACCGTGATATCCAGCAAGAGACGCCTGCTCATCGGGGCCCTGACCACCACCTCCCTGCTGGCCCTGTCGGCGTGCGAAGGCCCCGGCGACCCGGCCGACGGCACCGGTCCCGTCTACTTCGGCGTATCGGCTCCCGTGACCGGCCAGTACGCCGAGTACGGGAAGTTCTACAAGCAGGGCTTCGACCTCGCGCTCGACAAGATCAACGCCGATGGCGGCATCAACGGCCGCAAGGTGAAACTGAAGTGGGAGGACAGCCAGTCCGACCCCAAGCAATCCGTCCCGATCGCCCAGAAGTTCGTCAACGACAAGAGCGTCATCGCCGAGCTCGGCGACTTCTCCAGCCCCGCCTCGATGGCCGCCTCCCCGGTCTACGAGCGGAACAAGCTGGTGCAGTACGGCTTCACCAACTCCTCGCCGAAGTTCACGCTCGGCGGGCAGTACATGTGGAGCCCGGGCATCTCGCAGGCCACCGCCGAGGTCCAGCAGACCGATGAGCTGGCGAAGTTCGGCAAGCGGGTAGCGGTGATCTACCAGAACACCGACTGGGGCAAGCAGGTGTTCGAGATCTTCCGGAAGCGCGCCAGGAAGCTCGGGCTCACGGTCACCTACAGCTCCGCCTACCTCCCCTCCACCACCGACTTCCGGCCACTGCTCATCAAGGCGAGGGATTCGAAACCCGACCTCGTCTACGACATCGGCTACGACAACGACGCGGCGGCGGTCCTCACCCAGGCGCCCAAGGCGGGGGTCACCGCCAAGATCTTCACCGAGCAGCTGACGGCCACGGGCATCGAGCTGGCCGGCAAGAGCGCCGAGGGCGCGCTCACCACGGCCACCTGGTTCCCCAACTCCACCGAGCCCCGGGTCAAGGCGTTCACCAAGGCGTTCAAGGCCAAGTACGGCCATGTTCCCGGCGCCTTCGAGGTGTACGCGTACGACGCGCTGACCCAGTTGGTCCACGCGGCCAAGAAGGGCGGCGCGACCCGGCAGGGCGTGTACCGGGGGCTGAAGGACTCCACCGACCTGCCGAGCGTGCAGTACGGAAAGTTCCGCTTCCAGTCCGACCGCCGTCCCGCCGACCCGCCGGCCCCCGTCGCGGTGATCGTCAAGGACGGCGAACAGGTCCCGGCAAAGGGATGACGGCCGAAGCATGATCGACACACTGCTCGCCGGGATCATCCACGGCAACACCTACGCGCTCGTCGCGATCGGACTCTCGCTGATCTTCGGCGTATCCAATGTGGTCAACTTCGCCCAGGGATCGGTCTTCGCGGCCGGCACCATGTCCGGCTGGTGGCTCATCGCCGAACAGCACTGGCCGCTGTGGGCCGCGATCGCCGGCGTCTGCGCCTTCACCGCCGTCCTGGGCCTGGGCGTCAACCTGCTGGCGGTCCGGCCGCTGTCCAAGGTGCCGCCCATCGCCGCGCTGCTGGCCACGTACGCGGTCTCGGTCATCCTGGACAACCTCTCCCAGCTGGTGTTCGGCCCCGAAACCCGGCGGTTCCCGCAGGCCCTGGACACGCTCAACTTCCATGTGGGGGGCTTCCGCTTCGGCACCCTCGACGTGGTGATGTTCGCGGTGAGCGTCGGCTGCATCCTGCTGCTCGGCGGCTTCCTGAAGTTCACCCGGTACGGGCAGGCCATCCGCGCCACCGCCCAGGACTCCGACGCGGCGCTGCAGATGGGCGTGCCCGTCGGCAGAGTACGCAACCTGTCGTTCATGCTCGCCTCGGCGCTCGGCGGCCTGGCCGGTGTCCTGGTCGGCATGTACAACAGCAACGTCTCGCCCAGCTCCGGCACGGCCGCGGGGCTGACCGCCTTCACCGCCGCGACCCTGGGCGGCCTGGGCAATCTGCCCGGAGCCGTGCTCGGCGGCCTGGCGCTGGGCGTCGTCGAGGCCTTCGGCATCTCGTACTGGGGCGCCGGTGTCGACAACCTCATCGTCTTCGGCGTCCTGCTGCTCGTGCTCTGGCTCCGGCCCGGAGGACTGCTGGGCAAGGTGCCCCTGATCTCCGCCGAGCCGCTGACGGGGACGTTCCTCGGCGGCGGACGGCCCATCCGGCTGAGGTGGTGGCAGGCCCTGGCCCTGGTCGGGGCCGCCGCCGGCGTCGTGCCGTGGGTGGCGGACGACTACCAGCTCACCACCGGCACCCAGGTGCTGATCTTCGCGATCCTGGCGCTCTCCCTCACCCTCGTCTCCGGGTCGGCGGCCCAGGTCTCGCTCGGCCAGGCCGGGCCCATGGCGGTGGGCGCCTACTCCTCGGCGCTGCTCGTCGGGGAACACGGCTGGCCCTTCCTGGCAGGCCTGTTCGCCGGCGGCCTGGCGGCCGCGGTCGTCGGCACCGTTCTGATGTCACCGACGTGGCGGCTCAGCGGCCACTACGTGTCCATCGCCACCCTCGGGATCGGCGCCGTGACCGTGGCCGCCATCCTCAACCTCGACTGGCTCACCCACGGCCCGCTGGGCATCACGGCGATCCCGCCGCCCAGCCTCCTCGGCCACCAGATCATCACGCCCACCGAGACCTACCTCCTCGACCTGGCCGTGCTGCTGGTCGCCCTCGCGATCGTCGTACGGCTGCGGAAATCCGCCCTCGGCACCGTCTGGTCGGCGGTCGGCGCGGACGAGACGGCTCTGCGCGCCTCGGGCCTGCGCGCGGCCGACTACAAGGCGCTCGCCTACGCCGTCGGGGCCTTCCTCGCCGGGCTCGCCGGAAGCCTGCTGGCCCACCAGTACAGCTATCTGGACCCGACGATGTTCGGCCCGGACCTGTCCATGCTCGCCCTGACCATCATCGTGCTCGGCGGGATGAACAGCCCGTTCGGCGCCGTGCTGGGCGCGGTGGTGCTCGTGGGCGCCCCCGAGTTCCTGCGGATGGCGCAGGACGCCAGGCTTCTCACCTACGGAGTGCTCTTGCTGTTGCTCATCCGCTTCCGGCCGCAGGGCCTGTGGGCGAGGCGGGCATGACCGCCGCGCCCCCTCCCCGCCCCGCGCCCGTACTCGAGGTCGCCGGCCTCGCCCGCTCCTTCGGCGCCGTACGAGCCGTGGCCGGCGTCTCCTTCCAGGTCCGGCAGGGCGATGTGGTCAGCCTCATCGGCCCCAACGGCTCCGGCAAGACCACCACGCTGAACCTGCTCGGCGGTCTGCTCACCCCCGACAGCGGCGAGATCCGACTGCACGGGCGCCGCATCGAACGGCTGCCCGCCGAGCGCCGGGCGGAACTGGGCATCGCCCGCACCTTCCAGAACGGCAGGGTCTTCGCGAGCCTGCCGGTCGCGGACAACGTCCAGGTCGGCCAGTACGCCAAGCTGAGGCGCACCCGGCCCTTCCCCCGGCTCCGCCACCTGCCCGTGCTGCGCTGGATCCCCCTGCTCGCCGAGCTGCTGCTGGCCCTCGTCCCCCCACCGGCCGTACGACGCGAACAGTCCGAGGCCGCCGCGCGCACCGAAGCGCAGCTCGCCCGCTTCGGGACACGGCTGCTCCCGCGCGCCGACCACCGCGCGCACACCCTGTCGTACGCCAACCGGCGGCGCACCGAGATCGCCCGCGCACTCGCCCTCGAACCGACGCTGCTGCTCCTCGACGAGCCGACGGCCGGCATGAACCAGACCGAGACGGCCGAAGTGCTGGAGCAACTCCTCGCGTTGAAGGCCGAGGGGCAGACCACCGTGCTGGTCGAGCACAAGATCGACCTGGTGCTGGCGGTCTCCGACCGGGTGATCGTGATGGACGAGGGACAGGTGATCGCCGCCGGGACGCCCGCGGAGGTCCGCGACGACGAGCGGGTCGTCGAGGCCTACCTCGGCCGCCGCCGCGCCCGGCGCGAGGAGGCCTCCCGATGACGGTGACCGGCCCCCCGCTGCTGGAACTCAAGGACGTGGACGTGTTCTACGGCCCCTCACAGGCGCTGACCCAGGTGTCCCTGCGGGTCGGACCGGGCGAGATCGTGTCCCTGCTCGGCGGAAACGCCTCCGGCAAGTCGACCACCATGAAGACCGTCCTCGGCCTGCTGCGGCCGGCGGCCGGCCAGGTCCTGCTGGACGGCGAGCGGATCGACACCCTGCCCCCCGCGGCCCGGGTGCGCCGGGGCGTCGCCTCCGTGCCCGAGGCCCGACGGGTGTTCACCGGCATGACCGTCGAGGAGAACCTGCACATCGGCGCCTTCACCCGCAGGGGGCGCGCCGGGATCCGCGAGGACATCGAGCGCCTCTACACGTCCTTTCCGCGCCTCGCCGAACGCCGCACCCAGCAGGCCGGCACCCTCAGCGGCGGGGAACAGCAGATGCTCGCCTTCGCCCGGGCGCTGATGAGCAGACCCCGGCTGATCTGCATGGACGAACCCACGATGGGGCTGTCCCCGCTCTTCGTCGACCGGGTGCTGGACATGATCGCCGACATCAACCGCACGCTGGGCGTCGCGGTGCTCATCGTCGAGCAGAACGCCGAACTGGCCCTGTCCATCGCCTCCCGCGGCTATGTGCTGCGCACGGGGTCGATCGTGCTGCACGGGCGGGCGGCAGCGCTCCTCGACGACCCGTCTGTCCGCGAGTCCTACCTGGGAAGGGCCACCTGATGACTGGACGACAACCGTTCCGCCTGGGCGTCTTCACCCGCCTGGTCGACGACGCCCCGCCCGCCGAGCTGTACGCGCGGGCACTGGAGCTGTTCACCGTCGCCGAGGAACTCGGCTTCGACACCGGCTGGGTCGCCCAGCACCACCTGCGCGACCAGGGCGGGCTGCCGTCGCCGCTGGTCTTCCTGACGGCCGCCGCGGCTCGCACGACACGGCTGCGGCTCGCCACCGGGATCATCACCCTGCCCCTGGAGAGCCCCTTCCGGCTCGCCGAGGACGCCGCGGTGCTCGACGCGCTCAGCGGTGGACGGCTGGAGCTCGGCTTCGGCACGGGCGGCGGCGACCTCGTGTTCTCCGTCTTCGGCCGGCGTGTGGAGGACCGCCGCGACGCGTACGAACGGGCCCTGCGGGTGGTGCGCGACGCGCTGTCCGGCAAGGAACCCGCGCCCGGCGCCCCGCCCCTCTTCCCACCCGCCGGCACCCTGGGCGACCGGCTCTGGGAGGCCACGTTCGGAACGGCGGGAGCGATCCGCGCCGCGCGGAACGGCAGTGGTCTGCTGCTCGCCCGCACCGCCGTCAGCCCGGTGCCGGACGGGGGGCCCGAGCCGCCCCGCGTAGCCCTCGGCGAGGCGCAGTACCCCCTGGTCTCGGCCTACCTGGAGCACTGGGCCTCGCCGGACGCCGCTCCCCGCATCGGCCTGTCCCGGTCGGTGTACGTGGCGCCGAGCCGCGCGGAGGCGCTGGCGGACGCCGAGGACGGCTTCCGCCGGTTCGCCGCGGCGGCCGGCGAGGCGGCGGCCCGGCGCACCCGGGACGACGCCCATGTCGGCAGCCCCGACGACGTCATCTCCTCGCTCGGCGCCGACCGGCTGCTGCCGCTGGCGAGCGACCTGATCGTCCAGGTCCACTCGGTCGACCCCTCGCAGGAGAAGACGCTCCGGTCCCTGGAGCTGATCGCCACCGAGGTCGCCCCGGCGCTGGGCTGGCGGCCCGGCGGTGACGACGGGACCCCCGCCCCCGCGCGGACCGTCCCCGGGCGTGGCTCCACCACCCCCGATTCCCCCGCGCGGACCACCACCCCCGAGTCCTCCGCGCAGACCACCACCCCCGATACCCCCGTGCAGAAGGGCCACCCACGATGACCACCCGACCCGCAACACCCACCGACCTGATCGACACGCTGCTCGGTGTCGAACCGGGCTCGCCGGTGGCGCGGCTGCGCGCCCTCCGACCGGAGGCGACCCGTCACACGCAGGGCAGCTACGACGCGCTGTTCCCGCCCGCCGCCCCCGCCGGTTCCGTGACCCCCACCGAGCGGTTCGCGGCCGCGTTGCGGGTGGCGGAGCTGCACGGCGACCAGGCCCTGGCCGAGCACTACACCGGGCAGCTGCTCGCGGCCGGGGGTGCGACGAAGGAGCTCGTGACAGCCGTCAAGGACCTCCGACCGCTGCCCCCCGCCACCGAACCGCTGCCCGACCGGCTGCGCGCCGTCCTCGCGCACGCGGACCTGCTGGTCCTGCGGCCCGCGGCGGCCACCCCCGCCGACCTGGACGCCCTGGCCAAGGCCGGGCTCGGGGCGGCGGAGATCATCACGGTGTCGCAGCTCATCGCGTACGTCAGCTTCCAGGTCCGGCTGCTCGCCGGCCTGGCGCTGATCCGGGGGGACGAGCGGCCCGCGCCGGGCCCCGCACGCGGTCCGCTGGACGCGCCCCGGACCGGATTCACGCAGGAACAGCTGGGCTGGACGCCCTGGCTGGAGCCCGTCGCCGTCGAGGAGGTGACGGACGAACAGCGCGCCGTCCTGCCCGGACAGCGCCTGCAGTCCCCGTACTTCCGGCTGCTCGCCCTGGACCCGGCCGTACTCGGTGAACGCACCGCCACCGACAACGGCATCTTCTACACCCGCGGCGGCCTGCCCCGGCAGGAGCGCGAACTCGCCGCCACCGTGACCTCGCGGGTGAACGGCTGCGTGTTCTGCGCGTCGGTGCACAGTCGGTTCGCCTCCCAGCTGAGCAAGCGGGACCAGGACGTGCAGCGGCTTCTGGACGAAGGCGTGGACACCCCGCTGGACGGTCGCTGGCGGGCCATCACGGACCTCGCGGCGGCGCTGACCACGACCCCGCCGACGGCCGACCGCACGCACATCGCCGCCCTGCGCGAGCTCGGCCTGGAGGACCTGGACATCCTCGACGCCGTCCAGGCCGCCGCGTTCTTCGCCTGGGCCAACCGCCTGATGCTCACCCTCGGCGACCCCGAGCCGCCCGCGCATTCCTGAACCGAAGGAGCGACCCACATGCCCACCACCGCCACACCGAACACCACCGGCAAGAGCCGACAGGAAGAGCAGCGGGGAGAACAGCAGGAAGTACAGCAGTTGCTCGCCACCGCCCCCGACCCGCGGCCCGGACTGCGCGCCTACCTCGAGGTCAAGCGCGCCGCGCTGCTCGCCAAGCGCGAGGCCGAACGCGAGGCCGAGCGCGCCGGCTCCGTGACCGGGCCCAACCGGCTGCGAGCCAGGACCAAGGCCGAGGAACGCAGCGGCGTACGGCGCATCCGGATCCGCCACCACCAGATCCTCAGTGATTCCCCGCCCGACTTCGCCGGTTACGACCTCGGGCCCGCCTCGCCCGAGATCCAGCTCGGCGTGCTGTCGAGCTGCCTCACCCACATCTTCCTCATCCAGGCCGCCGACCTGCGGATCCCGCTGGACTCCCTGGAGGTCGAGGTGCAGGCCGACCAGGACCCGCGCGCCGGCCGGCCCGGGTTCGAGCAGGTGCCGATCTACCCGCACAACATCTCGTACACCGTGCACATCACCTCTCCCGCCGGCAAGGCGCGCATCCGCGAGCTGCACGAGACGGTCGAGCGCAAGTGCCCGATCTACAACCTCCTCATCAACCCGCAGCACATCACCGGCCGGGTCGTCCTGACCGGCAGTCCGGAGGAGATATGACGGCTCCCCGCCTACGGCTCGGCTTCCTCACCCACGCGAACGGCCCCGTCGACACTACGGGGCGACGGTGGCGGAGTCGCTGCGCACTCTGGAGCTCGTCGCGACCGAGGTCGCCCCGCTGCTGAACGCCCCCGTGGGCGCGGGAGCGAGCGGGGAGGCCCGCCCGTGACCACCGTGAGCGGTACGGGGACGAGGGCCGCGCCGCCCGGCACCCGGCGGGCCTGGCGACCGTCGGCGCGGAAGACGGATCCCGCCGGTGCGCGGCGGCGCCGCGCCCTCCGGCACGACCCGCTGCCGTGGCTGCGTCCGCTCGGCGTGCTCGCCGTGTGGCAGCTGGCCTCCTGGAACACCTGGATGGATCCGCTGCTGCTGCCCTCGCCCGGGGCGGTGGCGCGTGTCCTGTGGGACTCCGCCGGAGACGGCACGCTCGTCACCGACCTGTCCACGAGCGTCGAGCGCTGGGCCTCCGGCTTCCTGATCGGCGCCTCGCTGGGGCTGCTGCTCGGCTCGCTCGTCGGGCTGTCCGCCCTGTCCGAGCGACTGCTCGACACCTCGGTGCAGATGCTGCGCACCGTGCCGGTGTCGGGCTGCTCAGGGTGGAGCCGGGCGGCGGCGCGGGAGGAGCGCGGCCAGGGCGACCCCGGCCAGCACCGCCGCCCCCGCCGCGGCGTAGGCGGTGTGGACGCCCCGCGCCCCGGCCAGGGCCGGCAGCGCCCCCTTCGCCGCGCCCAGGGAGACCCGGTTGGCGGTGGTCAGCAGGGTCTTCATCCGGCCGCGCATGCGCTCGGCGGCCAGCAGCGACACGAAGGTCACGGCCAGCACCCCGACCACGTTCGTCGCCGCTCCCTCCAGCACCTTGGCGGCGAAGGCCACCGGCGGCGAGGTCGTCACGGCGGCCGTCAGCAGGCAGCCGCCCAGCAGCAGCACCGCGCCGGTGGCCACGGCGGGGATGCGCTCGGGCCGGCCCAGGCGGCCGGAGGCGATGAGGGCAGCGGCGGCGGTCTCCCCGACGAGGGCCGCGGCCCCGTAGGGCCCGGCCCACACCTGGGCCGGCAGCCCCAGGCGTTCGTCGACGTAGGCGACGTAGAGGGTGTCCTTGGCGCCCCAGGCGACGCCCGCGACGGTGTACAGCGCGGCCGTATAGAGGGCCAGGGGGCGGCCGTGCAGATAGCGCAGGCCCTCGTGGAACTGGCGGGTCACGCCCGCTCCGGTGCGCGTGGCGGTGGCCTGGGCCGGCAGGCACAGGGCGTGGAAGGCGACGGCGGTGGCGGCGAAGGTGGCCGCGTCCGCCACGAACACGGCCGGCCCCAGCGTGCCGGCGAGGAAGGGGCCGGCGGCGACCCCGGCGGCGGTGGCCAGCCGGCCGGTGAGCGACATCGTCCCGCTCGCCTTGGCCACGGGCACGGCGGCGCGGGCGGCGGCGGCCGGCAGGAGGCGGGCCAGGGACCCGGAGAGGGCGACCTCCCACGGGGTGCGGACGGCCAGGACCAGGGCGTACCACCAGGCTCCGTAGTGGAGCATGAGCGCGGTGAGGGCGGCCAGCACCGTCGAGGCGGCGACCAGGGCGCGGCGGGCGTCGTGACGGTCCACCAGGACGCCGATCCAGGGGGCGCACACGACGGTGGCGACCAGCGGGATTCCCTGCACCAGCCCGAGGGCGGGTACGCCGGAACGGACCGTCACCAGGTAGGCCACGGCGGCCGCGTTGATCCCCGAGCCGGCCAGCGACACCGCCTGGGCCGCCACCAGCACGCGCAGCCCCGTCATCGCGGCGGCCCGCCCCGGGCGGGGCGGCGGGCGAGGCGGGAGGCCGCGTGGGCGGTGGCGGCGCGGACGGCCTCCCGGGCGGGCAGGCGCCGGCCGTGCAGCGCGTGGGCGAGGGCGGCGGTGAAGGCGTCGCCCGCCCCGGTGGTGTCGGACACCGGGCCCACGTCCACGGCCGGGGTGCGCCAGCAGTCCGCGTCGTCGGGGGTGAGGGCGAGGCTGCCGTCGGCGCCGAGGGTGAGGACCAGCAGGGAGGCGCGGGAGCGGGACCGCAGCGCGCGCAGGAAGCCGGGCAGGTCCCGGCCCCCGAGGCGCTCGTGGCTCATGACGAGGGTGTCGGCGGCGAGGAAGTCCTGGTCGTACGGGTGGTCGGGGCCGCGCACGTCCTGCAGGTCCACCACCACCGGCACGCGAAGACCCCGGGCGGCGGGCAGCAGCGGGCGGGAGAAGTCGAGGTTGCCCAGGACGCACACGTCCGCCCCCGTGGCGGCGGCGCGGAAGGCGGCCGGGTCGAAGGACGCGGCCAGGGCCCCGCCGAGGTCGGTGTTGACCTGGCGGCGGCCCGTGGCGTCCACGAGGACGACGGAGCGCGGGGTGCGGTCCAGGGCCCGGGTGCACAGGCGGGTGCCGACACCCAGGCGGTCCGCCGCGGCCAGCACCGCCCGCCCCGGGGGGTCGTCGGCCAGGGGCGCGAGCAGGTCGACGGCGGCCCCCAGCCGCGCGAGGGCGGCGGCCACGTTGAAGCCCACCCCGCCGACCGCGTCCTCGATCCGGCCGGGCAGGTGGCGCGCGGGGCTGTACGGGTGCGGGAAGCCCTCCACCGGCAGCCGGGTCTGCTGGTTGGCGATGCCGGCGACGACGGCCCTCATCCGCTGCCCTCCAGCGCCCTTTCCCGTATCTCCCGCTCCTCTCCCTCCCGCGGGCCCGGTGCGGCCAGGTCGAGCAGCTCGTACAGCGCGCCACGGGTGCGGTGCGCGGCCTGGCCGGGGTGGCTGACGAAGCGGGGCGCGAGGTCGGCGAGGTCCGGCGGCACCCCCGCGGCCGAGGCGAGTTCGAGCGCCCGGGGCAGTGAGGGCTCGGTCAGCTCGGGCGTCATGGCGCGCAGCGCGTCCACCGGGGACCCGGGGGTGACGGCGCCCGGCCCGGCGGGGACGGCCACCATCGGCCTGGGCCGCAGGGCGAACCGCAGCGCGAGCGAGCCGAAGTCGTACACCGCCAGGTCGGCGGCCGCGTACGCGCCCATCCAGGACTGCCACGGCGGGACGAGGCAGACCGTCTCCGGGGCCGCGGCGAGCGCGCGGGCGAGAGGGGGGCGGGGGCGGCCGCGCGGGCCCCAGTTGTGGGGGTGCGGCTTGAGGACCACGCGGACGTCCCCGGGCAGCCGGCGGGCGCTCCTCAGCAGGGCGGGGCCGTGCCACGCGAGCATCCCGGCGTCGCCCCAGGTGGCCGAGAGCAGCACGAGGAAGTCCTCGGGGGCCACGCCCAGCACGGCCCGGGCGGTGGCGCGGCGCGCGAGGACGGCGAGGAACTCGTCGGTCTCCAGGTCACCGACGACCCGTATCCGCCCGGCGAGCCGGGGGGTGATGTCCTCCGCCCGCTGCCGCCCCTCCTCGCTCGCCTCGAACATGGCGGTGTAGATGGGCTTTCCCGAGCGCAGGACGAAGTCCGGGCCGTAGGTGAAGTCCTGGCCCAGCGCCAACTTGCCCGCGCCCACCCCGTGCGGGACGAACACCCGTGCCGCGGCCCGCGTGAACAGGTGGGCCCCGCCGTGGTTGCCGAAGAGCGCCAGGTCCCACGGCTCGGCGGCCGCGGCCTCGAACGGCACCAGGGGCAGGCCCCAGCGGTCCGCCTCCGCCTCGCAGCCCCGCCCGAAGCGGTCCGGGGCGAGCGTCGCGGCGAAGGACAGCCGGCCGTCGCCCGCCAGCAGCCGGTGCACCCGGCGCAGCGTTCGCAGGGAAACCCGGTTGTGGACGACGTAAAGGACGGCACGTGTCTTCTCCGTCGAGCGGGCGGACGGAATTCCGGCGCCGGGGGATAAACCCACGCGTGTTCCTCTCGATGCCAGGGTGATCGGGCGAGAAGGCAGAGGTTACAACAATCACGCGATGCGGGTTCGACTCCGTTGCCTTTCAAGGAATTTCGGGTGACGGAACACCGGGGATTTTCCGGTGCCGTTTATCAATACGCGCGCGATTCCGGACATCGGCGGATGTTTATCGACGCGCATGCGCGGAAAACCCGTGCCGCGGTCCCGGGGAGAGAGTCCGCTGCCCTTCCCTGTCGTTCGGGCGTTTCGGGTTTCGGGGGGTGTCCGGCCGGGACATCATGAGTGGGTGATTGCTGTCATCGTCGTCGTCTTCGTGCTGGCGGTGGCCTGCTTCACAGCCGCCGCGCGTACCTCCCCCGCCCCGACGGGCGACGCCGTCCTCTCCCGCCGGGCGGGATGGCTGCTCTACGGAGTCGTTCTGGTGGGCCTGGGCCTCTATCTGGTGAACGTGCACCAGGAGCGGACGTGGAGCGACGGCGAGGTCGGGGCGGTGGCGCGGGAAGCGGCCGAGGCCGTCGACGGAGACACGTACAGCAGCGCCCACGCCGTCCGTGACGCGGTGGATGACGCCCTGCGGCGCGCGGCCGAGGGCACGGGCGCCTGGGAGGAGCTGCAGGTGCTCGACCGGGGGCTGGACTTCACGGTCTTCGCCGAGGAGGACGGACCCGCTCACTGCATCCGGGTGACCACGACCAAGGCCACCGTCGTCTCTCCGGGATCCATCGGTTCGGACGCCAGGACCACCGAGGGGGTCCGGGCGTCCGCCACGGTCTCCGGCGGACGGTGTCAGCCGCACGCCGGCGGCTGACCCCTGTCGTAGAGCCAGAAGTTGACCCGCCGGCCCGCCACCGGCCTGCCCGCGAGAGCGGCCGGGGCGAGGAGCCGATGTGGCCGCTTCAGCATCCCGGTCCGCTCGAGAGGTCGTCGCCGCACGCCATGCCGCGTCACTGTACTCGGTGACGGCGCCCCGTGGGCGGGTCACTCGCTGTCGGCGGTGAGCCTGGCGACGACATCGTCGATGTCGAGGTGGCGGTGCTCGGTGCCCGGCTCCACCATCGCCTCGGTCTGCCGCAGGAAGGCGCCGACCGCGGAGGCCTTGACGTCCAGGAGCGCCACCCCGGCGCGTGGCCGCAGGAGGATGCGGAGCGCGTCGGGATGGCGGTGGCGCTGCGGGATCACCACGATGTCCCCGATCCCCGCGGGCCGGTGGAGCCCCTCCGCGAGCAGCGACCGGGCGAAGAACCAGTCGACGGAGAACGGGGTGGGCCTGCCCAGGGACAGGCACACGGCGTAGGGGTCCGCCCTGTCGTACCGCAGCTCTGCGGGCAGCGGCACCGGCGGTGCGCCCGGGACGGTGACGTGGACGTCCACCGGGAAAGTGATCGAGAGTCCGTCGTGAGCACGGGACGGAGAGTGTCCCATCATCGCCCCCTGTCAGCGGCTGTTGGTGCGGTTCGGTCGGTCGGCCCTGGCTCTGCGGCAGGTGCCGAGGACGACCGTACGGCGGACCCGGGCGGACGGGTTGCCGAGGAGCGCACGTGGAATTGTCCGGTGAGGAACCGTCGTGTCCGCTGCTCAGCGGGAGGGCGACACGGGGTCGCCCGGGTCCGGGACGACGGCCCCCTCGGCCGTGTCGAAGGCGTGTGTCACCTCCGGCCGGGTGCCCGGGGCGAGCAGGCGGCGCGCCTGTTCCTCGTGGCGGCGATCGGTGGCCGTGAGCCGGCTGTGGTGCTGGGCGAGGTGTTCCGACCAGGAGGCGACCAGGTAGTTCTCGATGAACCGTGCCGGGTCGTTGCCGTCCTGGTAGAGGCCCCAGGTGAGGGCCCCGGTGCGGCGGCGCGAACGGGCGACGCGGCCCATGCGGGTCACGAACTCGGCCCGGTGCTCGGGGGCGACCCGGTAGGCGACGGAGACCAGCACGGGGCCGTGGGCCGGCCCGGGGTCGAACACCAGCGGGGGAGTGGGCCAGTGGTCGGACGGCGACGGGTCGATGCCCTCCGCGTCGTACAGCGGCCACAGGCGCACGCTGGCCACGCCGAGCAGCATCAGGAGGCTGCCGATCAGCAGGGCGGTGCCGAGCCCGAGCCACCCGGCCAAGGCCCCCCACAGCGGCGCCGCCAGCGCCTGCCCGCCCTGGAAGACCAGGAGGTAGACGGCGAGGCCGCGAGCCCTGACCCAGCCGGGAAGCCGTGTCTGCACGGCCGCGTTGAGGGTGGACAGCACACCGATCCAGGCCAGACCCGCGGGCAGCAGCGCGAGCGTCACCAGCCAGGGGATCCGGACCGTGGCCAGCACCGCCAGCACGCAGGCGAAGACCAGGGCGCCGCCGCCGAGTACGCCGCCCGCGCCGAGGGCGCGGCGGATCCGCGGCAGGGCGAAGGCCCCCGCCACGGCGCCCACCCCCACCGCGCCCAGGAGCAGCCCGTACCCGCCCGAGCCGAGGCCGAGGGAACGGCTCGCGGTCAGCGGCAGCAGCGACCACAGGGCGGCGGCGCCGGGGATGAACAACACCGTGCGCAGGAGGACCCGGCGGACGCCCGGCGCGTTCCACACATAGCGGCGGCCGGCGTACAGGGCGGCCAGCGCCTTCTCGCCCCCGGCGACGGGGCGGGCCGCCGCCGGGCGCCGCCAGAACACGAGCACACCCGCGATGCCCAGGTAGGAGGCGGCGTTGAAGGCGAAGACCCACCCCGAGCCGGCCGCCGCGACCACCGCTCCGCCGAGCGCCGGCCCGAGGGCCCGGGCCAGGTTCATGTTCACCGCGCCGAGCGCGGCCGCCTGGGACAGCCGGTCGCGTGCCACCAGTTCCGGCTGGATCGCCTGCCACGCCGGGCCCATCAACGCGGTGCCGCAGCCCAGCAGGAAGGTGAGGGTGAGCAGCAGGGCCGGGGTGAGCGCGCCCGTGAACGCCAGCGCGGTCAGCGCGCAGGACACCGCGAGCATCGCGAACTGCGCGGTCAGCAGCACCGAACGACGGTCGAAGCGGTCGGCCAGCACACCGGAGGGCAGGGCCAGCAGCACGACGGGGAGACTCGAAGCGGTCTGGACGAGGGTCACCAGAGCCGCGTCGTGCCCGATCAGCAGCCACTGGGCGCCCACCGTCTGCATCCAGCTGCCGATGTTGGAGACCAGCTGGGCGATCCACAGCGCCCGGAAGACGCGCGCCGCGAGGGGCGCCCAGGCGGATTCCGGCTTCGAAGTCGTTCGCGGTGATGGTGCGGGGCTCATCCTGGTCCATGCCGGTGTGCGTTGTGGATGCCATGGCTCTGGCGGGCGGTGGTCGGTGCGGCGGGCGCGGTCGGCCCTGAGGCCGCGGTCGGCCCTGAGACTACGGACCGCGGCCCGGAGGCGTTGCCTGACAGCGCACGGGCTGTGGTCCCGTAGCGCAGCGCGCCAGGGCGGGCCGGAGGCGGCCCCCGCCCATGCGATCCTCACCCGTTCCCCGAGAAGAGTGGTTGCACTCGCTTCCGCCCGTGGGCAGGGTGCCGTGGTGGTTTCGGCCAACACGTGGAGGAGAAGACACAGTGCCCCGGCCCTCGATCGAAGAACACCAGGTGACCGACCGCGAGAGCGGCCCGTACGCGGTCACGGCCGGCCCGGACGGCGCGCTGTGGTACACGCAGGTCCACAGCGGCCGGATCGGCCGGCTCACCCTCGCCGGTGAGCGGACGGACCACCCGCTCGGGCCGGACCGCGGGCCGACGATCATCACGCCCGGCCCCGACGGCGCCCTGTGGTTCACCGAATACCGGGCGCACCGGATCGGCCGCGTCACGACCGCCGGGGTGATCGACGAGTTCCCGCTGCCCACTCCCGACTGCGGCCCGTTCGGCATCGCCCAGGGGCCCGACGGCGCCCTGTGGTTCACCGAGACCACGGCCGACCGCATCGGCCGGATCACCCCCGGCGGGCAGGTCACCGAGTACGAGCTGCCGGTCACCGGCGCGTTTCCCTCCGCGATCACCGCGGGCGGCGACGGCGCGCTGTGGTTCACCCTGAACCAGGCGAACGCCATCGGGCGGATCGACACCGCGGGCACGGTACGACTCCACCCCCTGCCGACGGAGGCCGCGGCACCGGTGGGCATCACCGCGGGACACGACGGCGCGCTCTGGTTCGTCGAGATCGCCGCCGGTCAGATCGGCCGCATCACGACCGAAGGCGACATCACCGAATTCCCGCTGCCCGACCGCCAGGCGCGGCCGCACGCCCTCACCACCGACGCCGAGGGCGCCGTGTGGTTCACCGAGTGGGGCGGCAACCGCGTCGGGACGATCACCCCGGACGGCAGGGTCAGCGAGTACGACCTGCCGACCCCCGGCAGCGAGCCGCACGGCATCGCCCTCGGCCCGGACGGCGCGCTGTGGACGGCGCTCGAGATCGGCGCCCTCGCCCGTATCGCCCGTATCGGACGGTGAGGCCTCCGCGCGGGGCGCACGCCGCGCGCCGCGCCCCGCGGGGGCCTCACGATATGCGGAGTGACTCGGTCCGTTAGCCTGTGGCGGTCATCGCGCGGAAATCCATGGCAGAGGACCCGAACAATGCGCCACCACATATCCGGACTTGGGCGAATGGCTGTCTCCGCAGCCGCGCTCGCCGTCGCCCTTACCGCCTGCTCCGGTTCGGGATCCACGTCCGGGGGCGGAGGCCGGGGCGGATCGGATTCCACGGGCGAAAGCGCCGCCGCCGAGGACGAGTCGTCCACGTCGGCCGGCGTCATCTCCCTCACAGCGGCGCGGGGAGTCCTGCTCCACTACGCGAAGGTCAACAACGAGGCCAACGCCGTACAGGACCCGAAGAAGATCGCCCAGGTGGAGGGCGGCGCGCTGCTCCAGCAGAGTCAGGCGACCTTCACCCAGTTCTCCGCCTGGTCGGAGAAGGAACAGAATTCCTACAAGGTTCCCTTTTACTACCCGGTCGAGGGCGCCCACTTCTACATTCCCCGCAAGGGCGCCGAGAGCGTCTTCTGGGTCGACACCCGGGTCACCGGCAAGAACATCGGCAAGGACCGCCGGCGACTGATCGCCTTCAAGCGCGACAAGAGCGGTCAGGGCGCCGCCTGGAAGGCGGTGGCTGTCGGAGAGCTCGGAAAGAAAACGCCGGAGATCCAGCGCGACCGCGACGGATTCGCCTCGGTGCTGGGGGCGTCGGACCGGGTGGGAAACACCGAGCTCGACGATCTGCGCGGGCTGTCCCAGGACTTCTACCTGACCGGCGGCAAGAAGGCGGGCAGCAGATTCACGGACACCTCGGCGGTGAAGGACTGGAAGAGGGATTACGCGAAGCGCGCCGACTTCCCCGACGGCTGCGTCAACGGCACCTACAACCCGGGCCGCACCGCCGCCGAGACGGTCTACGGCCTCAGGACCACCGACGGCGGCGCCGTGGCCCTGTACGACTTCGGGGTCGACTACGTGAACTGGGCGAAGACCGACGGCCTGCAGTGCGAGGCCGTCATGCGCATCGACAACATGCCCGCGGTCACGGACGTCTACCTGGACGGCAGGACCACCTCGACCCGCCTGACCCGCTCCGACTCCCTGATGGCCATGGCCGTCGTCCCGCCGTCCGGCAAGCGGGTCCGCGTGACCGGGTACAGCTTCCAGCTCATCAACGCCAAGGGCTAGCATGTCGATCTTCCGCATCGGTGAGCCCTGAGGAGTACCAGTGAGCCGCCACCTGGTTTCGATCGTCACTCCCGTGCACGGGCCCGCCGTGTCCCTGCTGCCGGAAGCATACGAGTCGATCCTCCGGCAGGAACTCCCCGACGGCTGGGAGTGGGAATGGCTGATACAAGAGGACGGCGAAGGCGTCCACGCCGCCGCGCACCTGCCCGGCGGCGACCCCAGGATCTCCATCGACTCCTCGCGCCGCGGCGGCCCCCAGGTGGCACGCACCATGGCCTTCGCCCGCAGCTGCATGTCCGGGGAGAGCGAGTACATCAAGGTCTTCGACGCGGACGACCTGATGGCGCCGGGCGCGCTCGCCCGGGACATCGACATCCTGAGCCGTCGTCCCACCGTGGGATGGACCACGTCGCGCGCGCTGGACCTGCTTCCGGACGGGTCGACCGTGGGCTTCGACGGAGACCCCGAACGAGGCGTCCTCCCGGCCGGCAGCGTCTGGCGGTACTGGCAGGACAACAAGCGGGCGCAGGTCCACCCCGCCACGCTGTGCGCCCGCCGAGAACTCCTGCTGGTCCTCGGCGGGTGGATGGCGTTGCCGGCGTCCGGCGACACCGGCCTGCTCCTCGGCCTCGACGCCCTGGCCGACGGCTGGTTCCACGACGAGGTCGGCCTTCTCTACCGGAAGCACCCCGACCAGATCACCCAGCACCCCTCCCACTCCCGGGGACCGGAGTGGGAGGCCCGCATGCACATCATCGAACACCACACCCGCGCCCTCCGCGACATGCTGCGCCCGCGCGGGCAGGCCTGTTCCACCGCCCCCTGAGGGCCCGTCAGGGGAAGGTCAGAGTCCGGGCGAGCAACGTCACCAGCACGAGCACCGTGGGGAACAGGGCGAGGAACATGGCGAAGGTGTAGCCCATGATGTCCCGCGCCTTCAGACCGAGGATCGCGAGGGTGGGGAGCATCCAGAACGGCTGGAGCAGATTGGCGCTGGCTTCGCCGAGGTCGTACACCACGACCATCCACCCCTGGTTCACATGGAGCTCGTTGGCCGCCCCCAGGACATAGGGCGCCTCGACCACCCACTTGCCACCGCCGCTGGGCACGAACACACCGAGCACACAGCTGTAGATGGCGATGAGGGGCGGATAGAGGTACTCGTTCGACACCGACACCAGCCAGTCCGCGATGGTCTGGTGCAGCCCGGTGAAGGCGATCATCCCGAAGATGCCGCCGTACAGCGGGAACTGCAGCAGCACACCTGAGGCGGCCGGCGCCCCCTCCTTGAAGGCGCGGGCGAGGTGCACGGGCCGCCAGTGCAGGATGAGGGCCAGCAGGATCAGGATCAGATTGACGGTGTTCAGGTCCAGCGCGTTGAGCGGGTTGCCCTTGGCCTGGGCGAAGTGGCGGACGAGATACCACACGCCCAGAACGAACAGCGCGATCGTGAGGGTCGGGCTGAACTCGACCCACTCGCCGGGGCGGCTGCGCCGGGAGTCCGGGCTGTTCGTGCGGAGTCCGGGCCCGAGATCGATGCCGAGGCGCTCCGCGGTCATCGCCCGCTCCGGCGACGGGGCCAGGAACCAGGCCATGGTGACCGCGACCGCGAAGACCACCGCGGTGGCCACCACGCCCTGCCAGAGGAAGATGGTGTCGGTCAGGGGAATGACCCCGCTGCCACGCCCCTCGGCGATGATCTCCTGTACGGCGGCGGGGCTGGACACCGCGCTGGCCACCTGGAGCGCGGCCGACCCCGACAGGCCCTGGGCCCAGACCGTGCCGAGGCCGAGGAAGGCCATGGCTCCGATGGCGCGGTAGTCGACGCCGGCCAGCCGGCGGGCGATCTCCTTGGCGAGGATGGCGGTGAAGACGAGGCTGAAGGCCCAGTTCACATACGCCGTGGC